>NZ_JBEOZK010000006.1:0-343148 GCF_040297565.1 Streptomyces sp. NPDC001728 | reverse complement strand
GACGCCAGCGTCAACCACACATCGTCCGCGGCTACTTCGGCGGCCCGCATGTCCGCTACGTCCTGGACGAGAACCCTTTGAGTTTCTGATCAATAGTCAAACGATCACCCTATGGCAGCGGTTGTGAGAGCCGCACGGCCGTCTCGGACCGGCGCGGTCGGCAAGGCTCATCTCGGCAGCCGCCCGGCAACGGCGACCTTGCGCGGCGCGTGGGTTCGCAGCCTGAGCATCGCCCGCGAGGCGGCCGCCGCCCACGGGCCGTTGTCGCAGCGAGAGTCGCAGAGATCACTCAAAGGTCAAGGTCCGCATTGGCTACGGCGGTTTCTTCCCAACCGACACCCGTCCCTGCTTTCCCGGCGATCACGGAACGCGCTGCCCGTGCCCCCTCGCGTGCCCCCGCGTGCACTGAGCCGGTCCTCTCGTCTCCAACGAGCTGTGTCTGCGGTATCCACCGTCCACGTCCACAGCTTCGAGGGAGGCAAGGTGTCGGAGGGATGGATACGGGCTCTCGTGGCGGACTGGATCTGAGTGCAGGGAGCGTCTGCGGGTTAGCGACACGGAGGCGTCCACCAGCCTATCGATGGCGAAGCTGGTGAAAACATTCGGGACGCATCACCGACTTGCTGGAACTGAAGACGCCAGGGCACGACGTCACCCCGGACGGCTTCACGAAGCGGGACCGGAAGCAGCGGGAGCTGATGCGCGGACCGCGGTGCCCCGGTCCCAGTCCGCTTCCTGCAGGCAACTCGGGCGCGCAGGTGCGCTCGGACGATCGCTCGTGCGGCGGTGACGTGGTCGGGGTTCTCGGCGGTGGTCTCGGCAGCGTCGTAGGTCGGGATGCCGCCCAACCCGTGCTCCGCGTCGTCGAAGTTGTCCAACCTGTCTTCGGTGCGGGAGACGCCGTGTAGACGTCGCTTCCTCAGTCGTGCCGCCCGGAGAAGATGGGGTGGGTGTCAGTCCTTTGTGCCCACGACGACGAGGAGCTTCGAGGTCATCCCCCCGAAGGCGGTCATGGTGAGCGGTGCGTAGGGCTGGGCCGCCGGGCTGTTCAGATCCGCGCCCCGGCCGAGCGCCGAAGCGTGCGTCGACGGCTTACCGGCAAGTTCAAGGTTGACGGGCGTGCTCGCCGTAGCTCGGGTCGGTGATCGCCGACGGGGTCACGAACTGGCCAACCCGTGCGGGCTGTCGGCCGCCGAGCAGCCGTGGAGAACCGTGCGGCGCACGTCGGCGGCGAACGGCCCGTCGTAGGAGGCAGGGCCGTGCGGCTCCGTGGCTGATGCCACGGAGCCGCACGGTGGTTACCTTCAGAAGCCGACGTTCGGATCGTCCGTGTCCTCTTCCGGGTCCACGCTGTACAGCGGGCGGTCCTCGATCCCCAGGGCGCGCATCAGCTCGTTGGTCGGAATCCTGTACCTACGTCCGATGCGGAGGACTGGGCAGGGGAACTCCTGCTCGCGGATCAGCCGGTACGCGGTCGTCGAGCCGATTCCCAGCGCTCGGGCCGCCGTGCGCAGGTCCACTGCGACGGGCAGGTCGAACATCTCCGTGAAACTGAGGCGGCCCTCTGCCGGGTCCTTCATCCTCGCCTCCCCGCAGGGCGGACCGGCCGGGCGTCCGCGCGGCGCCCGGGCCGTCGCCTCCTCCCGGGGCTGTGACCCGCCGAACGGTCCTGCGACCCGTCGTCGGTGTCGATGAAGATTCCCTGTCGACGCAGATGCTCCGGGCGCACCCGGAAACGCAGCGGTGCGCACAGCCCGTCCGGGCCGTCCGGACGGTCGACCCGGACGTCCAGGCTCTCCCCTGCCGGAGCGTTCGCCTCCTCGCCGGACGCAGTGAGAGCGTGCTCCTCGGTGATACGTTCGATCTGGGTTGAGGGAAGCTCCCGCAGCCCTTCCCGGGCGAGATGCCACGCCCTGGCGCGCGCCGCGTGCAGCAGGGAGGAGTCGGTGAGACAGCTCGCGCCATTCCGATCTGCCAGCTTCTCCAGGAGAGCCAGGACCATCTCGGCCTCGACGTCCGACCGGTCGGCCCGCAGACGCGTGCAGACCCGGTGGACCGTCCCGGCCAACCGGGGCAGGGCCAGCCAGATCGCCAGGAGTTTCCCCGTGCTGTCTGGAGTCAGGTCGCTCTGCGCCGTGCGGATGACCTCCTTCCAGACCGCGGTGGCGAACCGCGGGTCTGCGTCGGGGCCGTACAAGGCCTCGTGCGTCTCGACGGCGGTCAGCCGGACCGGATCAGCCTCGGCGGTGTCCGTGGGGACGAGCGCGAAGACCGCGTCGCTGATCCGGGGATCGTCGAAGTGCCGCCTCACCGAGGCGAACGCACTGCTGTGCCGTGGATACATCAGGAAATGTCCTCTCTTCGAACTGTGGAAACCTGAGTCCGGAGGTGCTGGAGATACCGAGATGCTGGACGAGGTGGGTCCTGGGTGGGACGCATCGCCTCATATCCGCTTCAAGCGGAGACGAGTCCCACCAGCCTCACTTTGATGCGTGAGCATGCGGTAGTGGTCTTCTCGACCAGGTAACGCCGCCTTTGACCACGAGCGTGTAACAAGTGCGGCGGCCAGGACGCGAGTTCGCCGGTGACGAAGTTCGCGAGGCTGGTGGGTGCCCGTACGGAACGGGCACCCACGAATTGTTGCGCTCAGGTGGTCTCGGAGGACGAGGTGTCCGGCGTCTCGTTGGGCGGGGTCGCCGGGGTGGTGTCCTCGGTCCGGACGGCCGCCCGCCTGCGGCGGCTCGGCGGCCAGTCGGGGGACTGGCGCAGACGGGCTGCCCGGCGGTTGCGCTGACGGCTATTCATCGGATTTGCGTTTCCTCACTGATGAGTCGATGGATGGCTAAGCCGCCGTTTCGTGCTTCTGCGAGCGGCTGGTGCCATCGTGCCTGGGGGTGAAGCAGGGCCGCAGAGCCAAAACTGAGGGATAACTGAGTCCTCGGGGGGCGTGAAGAAGCAAGCGCGTGTGAAGCGGCACAGCGCGGCGCACAGATGAAGGAGCGCCAGCGAGGGGCCGGATCACTGGCTGCGGCGCGGTGAAGGGGAGGGCGATGGACGGGTACGTGCTGGGCCCGGTGCGAGTGGAAGGGGACGGCGGCAGAAGGGTGGTCGAAGGATCGAAGGTGGCAGCCCTGTTCGCCCTCCTGGTCACCTCACCAGGCTGCCGGTGTACCAGGAAGGAGATAGGCAAGGTCCTCTGGGAGGGCGACGAGGATGTCGGCGGCCGGGTGGACCGTGCCGTCTCCGACCTGCGAAGGCAATTGGGCCGGGAGGTCGTGCCCCACGGCGGCAGGTCGGGATACTGCACCCTTCGGGTCCCTGAGAGCGGCGTTGATCTGCTCCGGTTTCGCGACAGGGTGGCGAAGGCGGAGGGGCTGAACCCTCGGGAGCGGTTCGAGCGGCTGGGTGCGGCCCTGGAGGAGTGGGACGGCGACGAGCCTCTGCGCGGGCTGACCGAGAGCGGCTTCCTTCTGCGTCGGGAGGAACTGCGGGCCGAGCTGATGCTCGCCGTGTACTCCCGGCTGGACGCCGCCTGGAAGTCCAGGGAGGAGAAATGGCTCCGCGAGGAGTCGGAGAAATGGTTCGAGCGCGCACCGGAACTGCCCCAGATCTTCCGGTTCTACCTGCTCGCCCACGGCGACCTGCCGGAGCGCCGGCTTGATCGGCTCATCAAGGAGTGGACGAAGCACAACGGAGAGCCGGACGCCGACTTGCAGAGCGCCATCGATCAGGTCCGGGGAGTCGCCCACCGGCCGGGCGGGACGCTCCTGCCTCCCGTACCCAACCAGTTACCCGGCAGCAGCCGCAGGCCGGTCGGGCAGGACGAACTGATCCGCAGCCTCGTCGAGGCCGTGTGCGAGGAACAGAACGCCGGCAACCTGGCGCTGGTCCTCATCAGCGGCATGGCAGGTGTCGGGAAGAGCATGGTGGCCCGCCACCTCGCCCGTCGGCTGCGAGAGCGGTTCCCCGACGGGCTGCTCTACGCCAAACTGAACGGGTTCGCCGACGGAGACGTGAGGCTGGCTGAACCGGACGAGGTCCTGGACGGGTTCCTGGCCGCGCTGCCGCCCTACACCACGGTGACCGGATCGGAGAGCAAGAGCAATGCGTTGCGGTCGGCACTGGCGCACCGCTCGGCACTCATCGTCCTCGACGACGCGCTCAACGCCGAGCAGGTGCTGCCGCTGCTCCCCGGAGACGGAACTTGCGCCGTGATCGTCACCAGCCGCAACGACCTTTTGCGACTGCAGTCCGAGAGAAAGGTGCTGTTCCGCAAGTTGGAACCGCTGCAAGAGGCGGATGCCCTGGAAGTGCTCCAGGAGAAGGTGTCGGCCGAAGACCGAGCGAAGCACGCCCAGGCCTTCAGCGATCTGGTCCGACTCTGCGGCCGACTGCCCCTGGCCCTCACCGTGGTGGCCCAGCTCCTGGGAGTCGGTGCGCGTCCGCTGCGTACTCTGCCCGCCTTGGTGCAAGCGATGGAGGAGGAGCGGGCGAGGCTGGACACCCTGCACCTGCCGGAGAACGAACTGTCAGTCCGTGCAGCGCTGAACTGCTCCGTACGCGTGCTCGGTGAGGAGGCCAGGCTGCTGCTGTGGCAGCTTGCCGTCCACCCTGGGCCCACCGCCTCCTGGGAGGCGGTGATGGACCTAGGGAGGGTGGCAGGCGAAGGGGCACGCACCGACCGGGCTTTGGTGGAGCTCGTGGCGGCGAACCTGGTGGAGCTTCACGGCGAGCGCTACGGGCTGCACGACCTCGTGCGGGCCTTCTCCCGCCAACACCTGCAGCCGGAGATGAATGGAGAGGCGGCGGACATCGAGCGAGTGACCGTACGGCAGGTGCTGGAGCACCAGCTGCACAACGTTCGCGCCTGCGACCGGGTGCTTGACCATGAGCGCACCTTGCCCATAGGCGAGCCCGACGGGGTCACGGTTACCGACCCCGCGGAACCGGGGCAGGCGATGGCGTTACTGGACGAGGAGTATGCCACCGTGCAGCGAGGCATTCGATTAGCTGTCGGGCAGGGCATCGAACGGTACGAATGGCTGCTTCCCATGGCCCTGGTCACCTATCAGTGGCGCCGCCAACTCCTCGACGACGCGCTGAAGAACCTCGGGCACGCCGTCGAGGCAGCGGAATCCGCCGCCTCCCCGGTCGATTGCGCCATGGTCCACCGGATGCTGGCAGGGACAAAGTGGCGGCTCGGCCAGTACGACGCGACCGTGGGGCACCTTCGCCGAGCCGTCCGGCTCAGCAAGGAGGACCCCCGCGAGGAAGGTCGGCTGAGTCTGGCCCGGTCGCTGCACCGGCTGGGGATCACCCTGCGCAAGCAGGGCGACCTCACAGAGGCGGAAGAAATGCTGCTCCAGGCAGTGGAGTTGTGCCGGGAGGTGTCCGACCGGGTCGGGGAGGCGGCCGCCCTGAACGCCCTGGGCGCACTCCACTACGACCGGGGCGATCACGAGCAGGCCCTGCGCCGGTGCGCAGACGCCCTAGGTGTGGTGGAGCGCACGGGGGAGCGCAGCGGCCTGGCCGACGTGCTGTTCACCTTGGCCAAGGTGCACTTGGCCCGCTCCGAGCGGGAAGAGGCCATCTCCCTGTACCGGCAGGCCTGCGACATCTACCGCGAACAGGAGAACTGGCCCAACGAGGACAAGGCGCGGCTGCTCTTCGCAGACGTCCTAGTGTCCGCCGGTAAGACCGACACAGCGGTACGGGAACTGGAGAGAGTCATCGTGCTGCGTGAGCTGATGGGCGGTGAGGGGGTGCGGGAGGTCCGAGAGCGGCTGGAAGGGCTGAGGTGACCCGCCCGGTCGGCGGCCGTCGGCCCACACTCAAAGGCGGGGCGGATGCGTGCGGTAGTACTCGGTCGGGTCCGGGCGCAAGCGTTTCGGTGGCCGTCGCGAGCCGAGCCGGGGCAGATACGGCCGGAGCCGGTCGAACACCTCACGGACGTCCGCCGGGCGCTCCGCCGCCTCCCACCGGACCATCCACAGTGCCAGGGAGGCGAACTCCGGGGGCAGTGCGGCGAGCCGGTCGGCTGGCAGCACCGGGGTACCCGCTTCCGCCAGCTCTTCGAGCCCGCCGTAGGGCAGCCGCATCACGGTCATCTCCAGCAGGATGCAGCCGAGTCCGAAGATGTCGGCCCGTCGTGTCAGCCGCCCTGCCAGGCAGGCGTCGGACTGCTCGGGAGAGGCCCAACCGCGGGTGCCACGTGCCCAATCAGTCTCTTCACCCGCCACGACCGCGAGGCCCATGTCAATGAGCCGGAGGCGACCGTCCGGTTGCACGATGACGTTCTCGGGTTTGAGGTCGCAGTGCACCAGATTCCGGTCGTGGACTTCCGCCAGGATTTCGCACAACTGGCCGATGACGGACGCGATGATCCCTGGATGCTTAACAGGCCGGGCCGCCCACAAGACGTTGTGCAGTTGGCGACCCTCGACGAATTCCATGATCAGGCATCGGCGTCGTCGGTGTGTCCCCATGGCGATGATTTCGGGGATCGCCTGGATTCCCGACAGCATCATCATGTGTGCTCCCTCCTTGACGAGATGCATGCCGGCCGAGCGGAAGGCGCTTTCGGGTCCGAGGTCCCGGGCCTTCTGAAGCTTCAACGCCACCTTCTGCCCGCTGTTGCGATCACGCCCGAGGAAAAGGTCGCCCTGGCCGCCGTCACCGACCATGTCCAGCACTTCGTAGCGCTTCTCCACATCCCCGATCTCCCTCATGGGCATCCACCTTTCATCCGTAAGGAAATGGAGCATGAAATGTCGCAGCCATGGCTGCCCCCCGACGGGGTGACCCGCACCTCCGACGTCATCACGGTATCCGCCGGAATGTTCAAGGGGGGAGAATTCCGATGCCCCGCCGCTGACGCTCTCAAGACCCGCGGTTACCACACCACCGACCCCGTACCGCGCCGCCGTGAGCGGCTGGAGCACTTCACCCTGGGTCCCTTCATGGCTGCCTGCGACATCCGTTCGGGGCCTGCCGGCCGCCCGCCCCGGACACGTACCGGGCCTCTGCACGACGGTCTGCGGACCTGGTCGGAGCACGGCGTGAAGATGTACGAGGCGGCCTTCCCTCTCGACCCGGAACGCCCGCTGCACGAGGTGCCCGAGCCGTGGACGTACCGCTACCGGCCGTCCGGTCCCGACCCGCGCGACGCCCAGGAGTACCGCCTCACCGTGTGGGGCCGCTGCTTGGCCTCCCCCGACGGTGCCTACCGCGAACTTCGTCTGCCCGTTCACCGCCTCCGGGACCTGCCGCCCGACGGGTTCACCGCGGCCGTCGCCCTGGTGCTCGCCGAGGGCGCCCCCGGACCACTGCCGGAGCACGTACGGATCGTGGAGTTCGCGCTCTTCGATGGCCGTACGCGGGAACTCTTCGCGGGAAGCCGGGAAGAGGCGCGCTCCCGGTACCGCGAACACGGCCCCGCTGCCCTGGCCGGCGTGTTGGACGGACGGGAATACCGCCCGGGGTCCGCCTGTGGCGGATGCCCCTACCTGTCGGTGTGCCCGGCCCTGCGCACAGCGTCCGGACTGCTGGGCATCGAGGCGCACGACCGGCCCCGCCGCACCTGGTCGGTCACCAACGGGCGGGCCTTCCGAGCCTGCCCGGCGCGTGACCATATGCGCCGGCTGCACCTGCCCACGGCGGATTCCGTCGAACGCGAGGTGACGGCCGAGCGCGGCCGAGCGCTGCACGCCTACCTCGCCGAACGGCACTCCCACGGATCGCCTCGGCCCTGCACGGTCGAGGTCCCCGAGGAGTGGGTACCAGAGGGATTCGACCTGCCCGCACACGAACGCGCACTCGGCGCCCTGCTGTTGCGGCGGCACGCCGCGGTCTGTCCGCTGCGGTACGTCGGGGACGGTACGGATGTGCGGACCGAGCCCCGGGTGGTGCGGCACGACACCGCCGCCGACGTGGTGGTCCTGGCCGCACCCGACCTGCTCTACCGGGATGCCGGGTCATGGGTGTGGCGCGAGACCAAGACCTCCGTCACCGATCGGCGGTCCGACCGCCCTCTGCTGGAGCGTTATCCGCAGTTGGCCCTGGCTGTCGTGCTGATCGCCCGCGGTGACCTGGGCGGTGATCCGTTCCGCGCCCGGGTCGAGCTGGAGGTGCTGCGCCCCGGCGGCGCCGACCTGGAGATCATCGATCCCTTCGCCCCGGCCAATCGGGTCACCGCCGAGAAGGTACTGCGGGCGATGGTGGCCGACTGGCACGGGGACGACCAGTACGCGGCCCGGCCCGGACGCTCCTGCGAGCGGTGCGAAGTGGCCCGCTGGTGCACGGCGTCGTCCGTCAGCGAGGCCGCGGCATGAGGGCGGGGTCGGCCGGCCGTGCCGATCGGCCGGACGCCGGCGAGGCGCCCGAGGGCGTGGGTAGCGACCTCTTCGGCGAACTCGCCCGCATGGTGGCGGCTCTCTCCGAGGTCCAAGGGCTCCGCTCCTTCACCCTGCCCTATCCCGGCCTCGCCCAGCGGGCGCTGGATCACACGGTGATGCGCTGCCTCGATGCGGGGGAGGCGCCGCCGAGGAGTCTTCCGGAGCTGTGGGAGTGGTGCCGGACCAGGCCGTCCGGCGACCCACTCTTCGCGGTCCCCTCCTCCCTGGTCTCGCCGGGCACCACGCTGGTGCACCGGGTCGGCCGGATGCCGACCCGGTCGTGTCTCGAGGTGGCCTCGCACGGATCGGACGGAGGCGTGGCGGGCCACGCCCGCGCGCTTCTCGGGGACCTGCACGCGCGGAGTGGAACGGAGGAGCGCTACCGGCAGTGCCGGGCGTTCCTGGCGCGTCACCCGGTCATCCACCAGCAGGACCGCTTCGCGCCGGGTTGGAACAGGGCGGTCTGGAGCCGGGTCAAGAGCCTCTATGGTCCGTTGCCCGAGTTCCTGCTCGTCGACGGAGACTTCCTGTATTGCCCCTCGTGCAGGCTCCCCGCGCTGCCCCGGGACAGTGCCGTGCCCGTACCCGGACCGTCCGGCTCCGGCGCGGAAGTCTGGTGCGAGGGGGAGGACTGCCCGCGCGACGCCCCTCCGCGGCTCATCCGTGAGCCGGACCAGGCGTGGATCCTGCAGCGCTCGCTGCGGTGGTACCTCGTACTGCCGCACCGCACCGACGAAGCCGCCCGGGAGGCACTGGAGCGCGCCGGAGTCGCGTACGAACCCCTGCCCGGTCTTCTGTCCGCCTACCGGCTCAGGGACACCGGCCCCCGCATCGTGGACATCCAGGTGTACGACCGCCTGCAGCCGGCGCTCCTCGCAGCCCATCTCACCGACAACACACCCCTCGCGGACCGCACCCTCGTCGTGGTCCCCGACGCGCTCGCCGGACGGGACGGCTACCGGCAGGCCTTCACCGACGCCCTTCCCGCGCTCCTGCGGGACCGGTTGGTGCTCACCACCCCCATGGACCTCGTGCCTGACCTGGGACGGGCCCGGCGAGAGGAGAAGGACGATGCGTAGTATCACCCCGCCCTTGACCGACGTGTTCAACGCGCTTGAAGCATTTCTGGGGTCCTCCGTGCCCCAGCCCGCGCTGGAAGCCCTCTGCCAGGTCGAACTCGGCCTGTACCTCCAGCAGAAGATGATGCCGGGCAGCCCCGCGGGCAGCGCCTGGGTGCTGTTCAGCGGGTACGGGTTCGCCGAGGCGCACCGGGCACCGCTGCCATCCGATGCGGCGAAGACCCTGCGTATCGCCAGGTACTCGCTGTGGACGCTGCGCCGGAGCCGTACCTGGCTCGAGGCGCTGGACACCTACCAGAGGTTCGACCCCAGGGTGCGCGCCTACGACGTACCGGACGCCGAGACACCCGCTGCCCGCCGCGACCTCTCCGTCGCCGGCGACCGCTGCTCCGTCTACGAACAACTGCTGCGTGCCGCACCGCCGCTGGCGGGCAAGCGGCTGCCTGTCGCGGGTCAGGGCCCGCACGCCTTCCCCGTCAGTCGCACCATGGCCGTCGTCGACCTGCCGCCGGTCCCCCACATCCCCCTCGTCGCCCACGACATGGACCTGGAACCGGCCGGTGGAGGCAAGCCCTTGATCTTCACCAGGGAGGACCTGGAACGCACGGCGGCGGAGATGGACGCCCAGCACGCTCGCTCCGGCAAGGGCCGGGCACCACGGTGGCTGGAGCGGCTACGGTCGTTCGACCTGTCCACCAAGGAGAACGGAATCTTCCACAAGGCGAGGAAGGACGAGGACTTCGCCTTCACGGTCGATGGCATCCAGCACCTGCTCGGCATCGTCGGCGCCGGCAAGAGCACACTGCGCGACATCACCGCCGTCCATCTCGCCAAGCTGGGCAAGCGCACCACCATCGTCGTCACCGATGTCGCGGAGGTGCTGAAGCTCGTACGGCTCTACGACCTCTACACCGACGGCGCCGCCGCACCCGTGCTCGGCTCCTCGGGCCGTGAGCGGCACGCCCAGCGGTTGCACCGTCGGCTGGCGGGCCGGGGCGAGCACCGACTGCTCGCCCACGACGACCCCGCCTTCGCCTACCTCGGCACGTCCTGCCTGCTCAACGTCAGACGGCAGGGCGCCACGTCGACGACCGAACCACTCGCCTACGGTGAGGCACCCTGCTCCCGGCTCCGGCCCCCCTCGGTCCTGCGGCGTGACCCGAGCGACGGACGGCACTCCGCGTGGCAGAAGAGGGTGACGAGCTGCCCGTACTGGTCCGCCTGTCCCCGTCACCACGGAGCTCGGACCCTGGTCGACGCCCTGATCTGGGTGGCCACGCCGGCCGGGCTGATCGACGCTTCGCCGCCCCGCGCTCAGAACGGCGAGCGCATCCGCTTCCTCGAACTCGCCTGCCGCCGTAGTGACCTCGTGATCATCGACGAGGCCGACCGTGTCCAGATGCAGCTCGACCGGACTTTCGCACCCGCCGTGGTCCTCGCCAGCGACGAGGACAAGGGCCTCATCGACCATCTGAGCCGGCACAAGATCCGGGAACTCGCGGCCGGCGGACGCACCCAGCTCTCCGAACGGGACGTCGAAACCTTCGCCGCCGCCCTCAACACCGCAGGCGCGGCCACCGACCGGCTGTACGCGATGCTCGTCGCCGGGTACGAGCTGCGCAAGTGGGTGCGGACGGGCTACTTCAGTGCCTGGACGCTCCAACTAGGGCTCCTCGACGAACGCTACGAACTCCCCGACGACAGCGGTCCGGACCACCCTCATCACGCCCCCCGGGAGGCTCTCGGGAAACTGCTCGACGCGTTCCGGGACAACCCCTTCGGTGACCGTCACCGCAGGACGGAGGAGGACTTCAGCCGGCTGACCGCCCTGCTCAACGAACTGCTCCACACCGGAAACCCGGAGAACACCCGGCGCCGCCTCACCGAGGTCATGGACAAGGTCTTCGCCATCGACCCGAAGTACATGGCTGCCCGGCAGCGGAAGTACCAAGAGGCGTACGACAAGTGGCGGCGCGAGGAGGAGGAGCAGGAGAAGAAGCGCGGGCGCCGCAGGAAGCCCAAGCCTCCGCCCCAGACTCCCGAGGAATGGCGGAAGCAACTCGCGGAGCGCTTCGAGTTCACACTGTTGCTCAGCGCCCTGGAACCACGGCTCGCCATGATCAACGCCATGTGGCCCCGCGTCGAGGCCGCCCTCAGCCTGGGATTCAACACGATGTACCGCCGGCCGCTCGACTACGGACCGATGGTGCCCGAGGCCCCGATGGGCAACGTGCTCGGCTTCCAGTTCCGGGTCCCGGGTGAGGACAAGGGCGGAGTCCGCAGTGGCGAACTGACCTTCTTCCGGTGCAGCGGCGTCGGACGTGAGCTGCTGCGCGCCATCCCCGATCTCACCTCCGTCGACGGCAGGCCCGGTGCCCACTTGCTGCTCATGTCGGGCAGCAGCTGGGCGGGCGCGTCCAGCCGCTACCACGTCTGCGTCCCGGTCGGTGTGGTCATCGAACCGCCGGCCGAGGTGACCGAACGCATCGCCAACGAGAGCTCCATGCGCTTCGAGTTCATCGACGACGACGACGAGAAACTGCGCATGTCGGGAACCCATCCGGACGACCGCCCGGAGAAGCTGCGCCGCATCGCGTGCCATCTAGGTGAGGGCGGAGACGAGTACGAGGTCACTGAAGGTGGTCCGCTCCAGCAGGAGTTGCTCTCACTTCCTCCAGGGCGCGACCAGATCCTTCTGCTGGTCGGCAGCTATGCCGAGGCGCGTGTGGTGGCCGACACACTGCACAACCTCAACGTCCGCTGGCGCAACAAGGTGCTGTGCCTGGTGTCGGACGACGAGGAAATCACCGCGGAGGACGAGGCGCCGTCCGCCTACCACGCCCGATCACTGCGCCGGGGCGACGTCGAGCACCTGAAGGACCTCGATGCGGACATCCTGGTGGCGCCCCTGCTCGCGCTGGAACGCGGCCACAACATCCTCAACGAGGACGACGAGGCAGCCATCGGCACGGTCTACTTCCTGGCACGGCCCCATCCGCACCCAGAGGACCTCCACCTGGCCGTCAATGCCATCAATGACTGGGTCGTCCGCGCCGTCACCGGCGGTGACTTCGCCACCCTGGTCCAGGGAAAACCCACCATCGAGGAAGGAGCGGAGGAGTTCCGCCGCCTCGCCCGTTCGTACTGGTACCAGGTACTCGCCCGTTCGATGGCGTGGAGCCGTCTCGACGACGACGTACGGGAACAGGTCACCTGGGACATGCTGGTCCTGTTGTGGCAGGTGATCGGGCGACTGGTACGCGGTGGCGTACCGGCCCGGGTGGTCTTCGTCGACGCCGCGTTCGCCCCCAACCGCGGCGCCGTACCGGCGCGGCCCGACACCCCCGAATCCAGTCTGCTGCACAGCGTCCTCGCCGTCCTGGACCCGTATTTCGACGGCGGCACGACGACCGCGGAGGAGCAGTTCATCGTCCGCGCCCTGTACGCGCCACTGCGCAGCATGCTCACCCGCCTGCTTGCCGCCGTACCCGCCCACCCATAAGTACCGAGCCCCTGTCCCAGGAGGTAATTCCGTGTACCACCACATTCGCGTCGCGGCCTACGAACCCGACCCGCTCCACGGACCCTGGCGGGAGGAGATGAAAGTGCTGCGGCTCGGCGAGGACCTGCACGCCGAGCTCACCGGGATGCATGCCGAGGCGGACAAGAACTCCGTCCACCCCCACCGGCTCCCCGTGCGCAGGCTCAACTCCCTGCTCCAGGCCATGGCGCCAGGCGTCATCGCGACCGGCCGCAACGCCGGGACGGACGGCCGTCTGCCGTGGCTCTACGCGCGGGAAGCCGTCCCGCCGGACGTGCTGGCCCCGGTGGTAGGAGCTTGGGCGGCGGGCATGTACCGGGAGGACGACGACTCGGAGGGCGCCGATCTCGAAGAGAGGCTCCGCTCCGGTGACCCGGCCGAGACGGCACGTCTGCCCCACTGGGAGACGGAACCGGTCGACCTCGCCGAGAGCGTGCTCTCGGCGGGCGGAACCGCCGAACCCGCCGCGCGGCTCTACAGCTTGCTGCCCGAGTGGATCGCCTTCCGGCTGGCCACCCGGACGTTCCGCACGGGCGGCACCCCGCTCCACTTCCGCGTCGAGAGCTCGGGTGACGGCGCGCGACTCGTCTCCTGGCCGCCTCAGCGATACGAGCGCCGTCGGCAGACCTGGTACTACTCGGCCTGCCTCACCATCACCGTCCACACCGTGCCGTTCGCCCCGCGGTTCCGCGTCCATGTGTCCACCCAGGTACGCCGGTGGGCCACCCGACTGGACGTACGCCCCCACCAGCTCGGCGGTACGACCGTCCTGCTCGACGCTCCACTGCCGTGGCCGGAAGGGCCGGACCGGGGCCACCGGCTGATGGTGAACACGCTGGGCTACGACCGGCGGTCGAAGGAACTGGCCTGGCGCCGGCACAGCCCCGCACCGCTCGTGCCCGAGCTGGACATCGTGCGCAACTATCCCCGGCCCGAAGCGCTTTTCTCCGACCCCGAACGCTGGATCAACGGTTCCGGGGACGTGGCCGCCGGCATCGTCTACCACCCGTCGATCGGCCCGCACGAGGTCGGACCCGGGCTGATGCCACGGGAGCGGGCGGATCTGGACGCCTGGGTCGAGGAAGGGCTGCGCCCCCTGCTGACCCGGGTCCCCGACCTCACGCGCGTCTCCCGGAGCAACACACCCTCCCTGCTGCCCCGTTCCGGCGCCGGACGCGGCCCGGGCGTCCGCGACGCCCAGCTGGCTCTGCAACGGCGGGTGGCGCTGACACGCGCACTGAACGGCCGCCCCCTGGAGATCGACGTCTTCTGGCAGTCCCCGGAAACCCGTGCGGCGCTGCTCGCCGAGCTGCCCAAGCTCATTGGTCTTCCCGCCGGGCAGCAAGTGCCGTCGGCCGACGGGGAGACCTGGCAGTGGCAGTGCGAGGGGGTCGACATCCGCGTCCGGGCCCGGCCCGCGGGACCCTTGGCCGACGCCCTGCCGACCACCCGAGCCCGCGGGCGCCTCAGGGCCGTTCGGTTGGCCGAGGCCATCGAAGGGCGCTGCGGGCTCGTGGCGGACCGGGCGGACCCGCTCCTCGGCGGGGCCGGAGTCGTGATCACGGAGATCGCCGGCAAGGCGCGCTTCGCCGCCGTCCCGGACTCCGACCCCAAGCACGCGCTGCGCATCGCCTGGGCACGGCAGGGACGGCTGACCCAGTTCGTGAACTCGCCCGACGACACCGACAGCGCTCTGGAACACCGGGCCAGGTGGACCTGGCTGGACGCCTTCCGGCAGCTGGGCGCGATCAGCCCGCCCGCCCATCGGGTGGGAGCCGGCATTCCGGGCGACCTTCAGTACGCGGCGCTCTGGCTCGTACGCCACACCAGGAAGGGGCCCACGCGATGCCCCGTCCACCGGTTGGTGGCGGTGCGGGTGCGCCCCGGGGACGGATCGGGAGTCATCGAGGGGTGGGACGCAGAACGAGCCGAATGGGTGCCGTATCCGAAGCTGTTGCTGCTGCTCTCCCAGGCACGGGAACCGGCGGCGAGCGGAGGGATGGAGATCGGCACGGGGAAGCTCGTCGATGACTCGGCAGTCCCGGGAGGATCCCGGCCCGCTGCCCGCCCGGGCGTGGAGCAGGACAGGCAGCGGGAGACCGAGCGGCAGATCCGAGCACTGCTCTTCCAGCTCCGCGACCGTCCGACGCTGCTGCTGGCGGACGCCGGCAATCTGCGCCAGTGCTGGCCTGGCCTGCGCAACGGGGCACTGGACCGCGACACGCTCGGCTTCGGGGCCGGACCCGCCCAGCGGCACACGCTCTACGGCCACGACCTGCGGGTGCTGCTCGTACGGGACGCCAACGCCCGGGGTGAAGTGGCGGAGTGGTACGCCCACGACACCGAGGACGGGGTCGGCTTCGCCGAGGGTGTGTGGGGGACGGCGGATACGGAGGGCCGTGTCTTCGCGAGTACGGCCTCGAAGCCGCACACGGTGGCGAAACTGCCGAAGGGGCTCATGAAGCTGGTGCCCACGGCACAGGGCCGGACAGCGCCCGGGAAGACCGCGTGGAACCCCGGGCAACTGGAGATCACTGTGCTCGGCTGTCTGTCGGAGAAGGCGCTGACGGACTCCGGGCGGGCGGGTGACCCGCCCGACCGGCCGGCGGAGTGGGCGACGCTCGCGCACCAGCTGCGTTACCACGACGACTACCCGCCGCTCGCCCGGCCTCTCCCGCTGCACCTGGCGCGTCTCGCCGGTGAGTACGTACTTCCGGTGGCCGGAACGAAGTAAGCGGGGAGTACGTCATCCGCTTCCTGAGCAAGGTGCCGCCTGCATGGGGCGTCCCAAACGATCGACGCTGATGAGGATCAATGCTTCCCTCGTGTGAGGGCCGAAGCCTGAACCTGACCACGGGGACGGCGTCTGGTGCACTCCTTGCTGGGATCACTGGGCGTCCGCCGTGACGCTCGTTTGACGCTCTCAGCGCCTGGTGGCCCCAAGACGGAGACGAGAGACGGACCTGACCTGCGTTTCTTCCATGGCGGCTTCCCGCCGGATGCGCTTCTGACGCGCTGCCTCGATCTCGTCGAGACGTCTGCGTTCGGCGGCTCCCCCCCCCCCGAAGCGTGACCTCCTGCGCGATCTCGGCGAGCTGGTCTTCGAGGGGGCGTCCGGGGGTGTCGGCCCGTTCGCTCGCCCGGTGCGGCAGGCCGCCGCTGCGGACGAAGCGGAGGCGTTCGGACGGGGTGCCGGCTGGAGGTGTGTGCGGTCTGCCCCTTGTGAGCGGTCGCTCGCGCGGCGGCTTGCCGTTCGCCGAACGGCGCCGGGGCCGCTTCATCTGCTCCTGAACGACTGCCAGGCGCTCGGTGACCGGAGTCGGTGACCTTCAGGCTGTCGGAGGCGGTCGCCGTCGGTCCGGGACCTACCGCACGGCGGCGAGGAGTTCTTCCACGTCGTCGAAGTCCAGCGGTACGATGGGCAGTTTGGCGAGCTGGCTGAGCCTCATGTCGGCGATCATCCGGTAGCGGGGGCTGCCTTCCTCCGGGTACGCGTCGCCCATCGTTTCCCGTACCCGCTCCAGGAGACGGTCGACGGCCGGGCCGCCGACCGGGTGCGCACGCCATTCGCTGACGGTCGAATCCGCGTCCGGGGTGTCGGCGTACGGGTCTCCCTCGATCGTGACCGTCGTGGTCAGCCTGATGTCCCGGCTGGAGGCGCCGACGTCGACGCGGTAGGTGAGCCCTTCGACGAGCCAGGCGTCGGCGCCGATGTCGAAGTGGGCGAGGTCCTCGCGGGCGATGCGCAGGGTGATGTCGCGGGTCTCGGCCGGGGCGAGTGGTACTGCGGCGAACGCCCGCAACTCCCTTACTGGGCGGCATACTTGAGATTCGATTGCGCCCACGTATACCTGCACGACCTCGTGTCCGGCACGCGGGCCCGTGTTCGTGACCGCCACGGAGACGTCGAATCCGGCGCCGTCCTGAGTCACCCGCAGGTCCGCGTACGCGAAGGTGGTGTAGGACAGCCCGTGCCCGAAGGGGTAGGAGACCGCCATGTCGCGTGCGTCGTAGTGGCGGTAGCCGACGAAGAGCCCCTCCCCATAGCGCGCGTGCCCCCGCTCCCCGGGCCAGTCGACGTGCGCGGGAGTGTCGGCGAGGCGCAGCGGTACCGTTTCGGTCAGTCGGCCCGACGGGTTGGCGTGGCCAAGGAGCAGGTCGGCGGTGGCGGAGCCACCCGCCTGGCCGAGCAGCCAGCCCTCCAGGACTGCCGGGACTTCGTCGATCCAGCCGGACAGGCGGACGACACTGCCGTTGGCGAGGACCACGACCGTGTTCGGGTTGACGGCCGTCACGGCGGCGAGCAGTTCGGTTTGCTCCACCGGGAGTTCGATGTGATCGCGGTCGTATCCCTCGGATTCGAAGCTCGGCGGGAGGCCGAGGAAGAGGACGGCCACGTCGGCCTCGCGTGCGACCCGTACGGCCTCATCGCGCAGAGCGGCCACATCACCGTCCGGGTCGTCGACAGGGAAGCCGGGCGCGAAGTCGATGCGTGCGTCGGGCGCGGCGGTGGTGAGGGCGGTGAGCGCGTCGTCCAGCCGGGTCGGCGTGACGTGTGAGCTGCCCGCGCCCTGGTAACGGGGCGTACGGGCGAACTCGCCGAGCACCGCGATCCGGCTGCCCGCGGCGGGGTTCAGCGGGAGCAACTCGGACTCGTTCTTGAGGAGTACGGCGCCTCGCACGGCGGCCTCGCGGGCCAGCGCGTGGTGCTCGTCGACGTCGAATCCGGCATCGGCGCTCGCCTGCGCGGTGGCCTTGCGGGCGAGGGCCACGACGCGTGCGACACTGCGGTCCAGTACCTTCTCGTCAAGTTCGCCGGAGTCGACCGCCGCGACGAGCCGGGCAGGGCCCTGGCCCGAAGAGGACGGCATTTCCAGGTCGAGCCCGGCGGCCAGCGCGCGGGCCCGGTCGATGACGGCACCCCAGTCGGAGACGACCACGCCTTCGTAGCCCCACTCGCCGCGCAGTACGTCAGTGAGCAGCCAGTGGTTCTCCGAGGAGTGTGCCCCGTTGATGCGGTTGTAGGCGCACATGACGCTCCAGGGCTTCGCCTCGGTCACCACCCGGCGGAAGGCCGGGAGGTAGAGCTCGCGCAGGGTGCGGGCGTCGATGTCGGCACTGATGGACATCCGGCCGCTCTCCTGGTTGTTCGCGGCGAAGTGCTTGAGGGAGGTGCCGACTCCCTGAGACTGGACGCCGTTCACCCAGGCGGTGCCCAGGATGCCGCTGAGCAGCGGGTCCTCCGAGAAGTACTCGAAGTTGCGTCCACACAGGGGGCTGCGCTTGATGTTGATGCCGGGGCCCAGCAGCACGTGCACGCCGTGCGCGAGTGACTCACGGCCCAGCGCCCGGCCGACGCGTTCGGCGAGCTCGGTGTCCCAACTGCTGGCCAGGGTGACGGCGGGCGGGAAACAGGTTGCCGGGGTGCTGCCGTTGATGCCGAGGTGGTCGGCGCGTTCCTCGCTCTGCAGGCGCAGTCCGTGCGGTCCGTCGGACATCCGGAAGGCGGGGACGCCGGCGTGTGGGAAGGCTTCGGTGGTCCACCAGGTCGCGCCGGTGGCCAGGGTGGCCTTCTCTTCGAGACTGAGCCGGGCCACCCTCTCCTCGGGGGTTCCGGTGGCGGTCGTCGGGTCGGTCACTGTGGGCTCCTTGTGGGTGCGTACCGAAGTTGCGGAACGGAAGTTGCCAATGGGGGGTGAGGGAGAGGGCCTGCCCACCGTCAGTGCTCAACGGACGCCTCGGGCACGCAGGGCCGCGACCGCCCCGAGCACCCCGAAGGCCGCACACGGTGTGGACCTGCACGAACAGCGCGAGGCGCAGGGTGGGCGGGGCGGGGAAGCCCATCAACAGGTCCCTGCGCGGGCGGGGCCTTCTCTCAGCCGGTCACGACGGTGTGCGAGGCCGTGGGCGGTACGGATCATGTGGATGCTGAGAAACAGTACGGCGTACTGTTTTTGTGGGCAAGGGGCGGTAGAGGTCGAAAACGTGCGGCAGATAGGCTGACCCCGTGACAGCGAAGAACTCGTACGTCAAAGGCGTGGCCAAACGGGAGGAGATCCTCCGGACCACCCTGGAGATCTTCGGCCGCGAGGGCGCGCGCAAGACCACACTGCGTACGGTTGCCAAGGAGAGCGGCATCAGCCTCACCGGCCTGATGCACTACTTCGACTCGAAGGACCACCTCCTCGTGGAGGTGCTGCGCGCGAGCGACCGGCGGGCTGAGGTCCGCTTCTACGCGCCGGACACCGTCCGCGACCCGGGCGAGCTGCTCGCCGCAGCACTGACCGCGAACAGTGAGAACGCCTCCCGCGCCCGGCTGTACGTCACCCTCGTCGCCGAGGCCACCGACCCGGTCCACCCGGCGCACGCCTATTTCCAGGAACGCTTTGCCCGCCTGCGCACCGCCATCGCCGACCACCTGGCGGCCGAGGAGCGCGCGGGCCGCGTCCGCCCCGGCGTCGACCCGGACTTCACCGCGTCGGCGATCGTCGCCGTCTCCGACGGGATCATGCACCAGTGGCTGAGCGAGCCCGGCATCGACATGGCCGGGCATGTGCGCCGCGTGTGGCGGATGCTCACGGCCTGACCTCGGGGGGGTCCGCCCCGCCGTCCCGGTCTTCACCGCTCGACCGTCCTGAATCCGCAGTTCCCGCTGCTGGAAGCGGGGGTGTTGGCCGAGCGGGCGGCCACCCGGTAGCGGTGGCAGTAGGAGTGGTGGCACAGGTAGGACCCACCGCGCATCACCCGCCGGTCGCCCTCTTGCGGCCCTTGGGGATCGTCCGTGGGTGATTGCGCGTAGTAGTCGGACGAGAACCGGTCGGCGCACCATTCCCACACGTTCCCGGCGACTTCGTACAGGCCGAAGCCGTTGGGCGGGTAGGTCCGCACGGGCGCAGTCGCGAGGTGCCCGTCGGCGCCGGTGTTCTCGTACGGGAAGCGGCCCTGCCAGATGTTGCACACCCACCGGCCGCCGGGATTCAGCTCGTCGCCCCACGCGAAGCGGCGCCCGTCGAGGCCGCCGCGCGCCGCGTACTCCCACTCGGCCTCGGTCGGCAGCCGCCGGCCCGCCCATGCGCAGTACGCCACCGTGTCGTCCCAGGCCACGTGCGCCACGGGATGGTCGGGCTCGGCCTCGGACAGCGGGCCGTGCGGGTGGCGCCAGTCGGCTCCCCGTACGTCGAGCCACCACGGAACGAGGGGGTCGGCCGCGGCGATGTCGGCCCGTTCGGCGGCGACCGTGAGGTGGAAGACCGCCGAACTTCCCTCCCGCTCGGCCACGGTCGCGTACCCGCTCTCCTCGACGAAGGCCCGGAACATCGCGACGGTCACGGCCGTGACGTCGATGGCGAACGGAGCGAGGCGCACCGTGTGCACAGGTTGTTCACCGTCTGCCGGATAGCCCTCGCCGAAGGCATCACCCATCGCGAATTCACCGCCTTCCAGAGCCACTTGGTTGTGCGTGGGCGCTTGTGTGGCCGGCGCGGGAAGCGGGCGCGAGGCAGCGGCCCGGGCAGTCGATGTGCAGCAATCCGTTGACGTCTCCATGAAACCGAGTATATGAATTCGCACATAGGTGAAGATGCACATAGGGAGTCGACCGCGTGAAGTTCGAGCACGTCCTGCTGGGTCTGCTGGCGCGCCGCCCGTACAGCGGCTACGACCTGCGCAAGTGGTTGGAGACGGAAGGCCGGTTCGTGTGGGCGAAGGCCCACCACAGCCAGATCTACCGAAAGCTCGCCCAGATGGAGGCCGACGGCTGGGTATGGCACGAGGTCGACTCCCGCGAGGGCCGCCCCGACGCCAAGGTGTACCGGCTCACCGAGCGTGGACGCGACGTCTTGCTGGAGTGGGTGCGTGCGCCGTACGAGCCGCTGACCCGTTTCCAGGACACGGACTTCACGGCCCGCCTCGGTGTGGCGGCACCCCTCGACAGGAACGCGGCGATCGAACTCGTCAGGACGGAACTCGCACACCGCCGCGCCCAGATCACCAAGAACCGCAACCGGGACCGCTCCCTGCACTACGAGGACCCGCTGCCGGGTCTCGACCGGGAAATCGACGCGTACGTCCACGATTCGCTCCACCTGCTCGGAGCGCGCGCGATGGACCAATGGGTCGCCTGGCTGGAGCAGACCCTGCTCCGCCTGACGGCCGGGAGCGACAGAAAAGACTGACGCGCAGAAACTACTGACGCACAGAATCGAGACGGCACCACACCATGACCGAGCTCAGTAAAAGACCTCCGACGCCCTCAACGGACCTCCCCGCGACAGCTGTTCAGGTCAAGGGCCGCAATCGGCAGCTCGCCCTGCTCGGCGGCACCATGCTGGTCGACAACACCGAGGCCAGCCTAGTCAGCAGCCTGTTCCCGCTCATCAAGCAGTCCCTTGGCGTCTCGCTCGGCGCCCTGGGCATCCTCACGGCGGCCAGCAAACTCGTGGGTGTGTTCGCCGGTCCCTTCTGGGTGTGGGCGGCCCAGCGCTACTCACGCAAGAACGTCCTGGTCGTGGCCACCGGCCTGTGGGGCGTCTGGGGCGTGTCCGCCGGATTCTCCCAGAACTTCACCCAACTCCTGATCCTCTACACGATATTGGCCGCGGGTTACGCCGCCGCGGGCCCCCTCATCACCGAGGTCATCGGCGACCTCTTCGGCGGCTCGTCCCGAGGCCGTGCCGTCGGCATCGTGTACGGGACGGTATCGCTGGTCAGTGCGGTGATCGGGCCGCTCAAGGGGCAGCTCGCGGGGGTGGACGAGGGCTGGCGCTGGGGGCTGTGGGGCATCGGCGGGTTCAACGTCCTGCTCGGTCTCGCCCTGCTGATCTGGTTCCGCGACCCGGGTCGGGGTGCCGCCGAGAAGCAGCTCGCCGACCTCGACAGGGCCACCCGTGAAGCCCAATCGACGCTCACCTGGGCCAAGGCGTTCTCGCTCCTCAAGATCCGCAGCCTGCTCATCCTGATCGTCTCGCGGCTGCTGTCCGGACACCTGCTGGTGATCACGTTCGGCGTGGTGTTCCTGGTGGACGTGCACGGCTTCAGCACCCAGAAGGCCGCGTTCGTCACCCTGCCCTTCGGCGTCGGCTACTTCCTCGGAACCCTCCTGGGCGGCGCCGCCAACGACTGGTCGTCCCGGCGCAGCCCCCGCTACGGGCCGGTCGCGGTTCTCCAGGCGGCACAGGTCGCCTTCGCCGTCTTCGCCTTCTTCGGCAGCCAGTTCCACTTCGACAGCATCCTCGTGTACGGCGTCTTCTTCGCCCTGCTCGGCGCGTCACAGGGGATCAATCCGAGCGTCAACCGGCCGATGATCATGGCCATCACTCCGCCCGAACTGCGTGGCGCCGCCTTCGCGTTGTACCTCTCCATCGCCGAGGCCATCGCCTGGGCGGGCTACAGCCTCGGCGCCGGCTTCCTCGCCGACGCCTTCGGACTCCAGGTCGTCTTCCCGTGGGTCCTGGTGATCCTGATGCTGGTGAACGGCCTCTTCCTCACCCTGCTCTACCGCCCGTACGCCGCCGACGCGGCCCGTGTCCAGCAAGACCTGGACTCTCGCCGCAGGGACGCCCTGGCTTCTCCCGAAGCCTGACGCCTGACGTGCGCAGGCCTCCTGCCCATCCCGACATCCGAAGAGAGAAGCACCTCATGACGGACGCACGCCGACTGCCCGACGACTTCCTCTGGGGCACCTCCACCGCCGCCCACCAGATCGAGGGCAACAACACCAACAGCGACTGGTGGTTCTTCGAACACCAGGAGAACCCCTACGTCAAGGAGCCCAGCGGAGACGCCTGCGACAGCTATCACCGCTGGCCCGAGGACATGGACCTGCTGGCCGAACTCGGTTTCACCGACTACCGGTTCAGCATCGAGTGGGCGCGCATCGAGCCCGCCCCCGGCGAGTTCTCGAACGCCGCGATCGCCCACTACCGGCGCATGGTCGAGGGGGCTCTCGCACGAGGACTGCGCCCCATGGTGACGCTGCACCACTTCACCACCCCTCGGTGGTTCCTGGAGCGTGGCGGCTGGGCCGCCGCAGGTTCGGACGAGCTGTTCGCCCGCTACCTCACGGCGGCCGAACCCGTCTACGCCACCGACGTGGCGCACGTGTGCACGATCAACGAGCCCAACATGGTCGCCTCCATGGCCACCGCGTACGAGTCCGTGATCTCCGGGCGGCCGCTGCCGACGACCGGGCTTCCGGCGCCGGACAGGGCGACCACGGACGCGCTGATCCGGGCGCACCACCGTGCCACCGAAACGGTCAAGTCCCTCGCACCACACGTCAAGGCGGGCTGGTCCGTCGCCAACCTGGTGTGCCGGGCCCTGCCCGGGGCCGAGGACGTCGCCGCGGCGTACCGGCGTCCGCGCGTGGACGTCTTCCTGGAGGCCGCCCGCGGCGACGACTGGCTCGGCGTCCAGTCGTACACCCGGACCCTCATCGGCCCGGACGGTCCCCTGCCCGTACCGGAAGATGCCGAACGCACCCTCACCGGCTGGGAGTACTACCCCGACGCCTTGGGGTACGCCCTTCGGCACAGTGCCGCCACCGCCCCCGGCGTCCCGCTGATCGTCACCGAGAACGGCCTCGCCACCGCCGACGACGCCCGCCGCATCGACTACACCGCCGGTGCCCTGGAGGCGCTCGCCGACGCCATGGACGACGGCATCGACGTCCGCGGCTACTACCACTGGAGCGCGCTCGACAACTACGAGTGGGGCCGCTACGCACCCACCTTCGGCCTGATCGCCGTCGACCGCGAGACCTTCGTCCGTACGCCCAAGCCGTCCGCCGCCTGGCTGGGCGAGGCCGGCCGCACCCGTGTCCTGCCCACCACCGCCTGACCCTTCCCCGACGCCGCTTCCCCCGTCGAAAGGAGTATCCCCGTCATGAAGGCGATCATGGTGATGTTCGACAGCCTCAACCGACACATGCTGCCCCCGTACGGCGGTGACTGGACCCACGCCCCCAACTTCGCCCGGCTCGCCGCGCGCACGGTGTCCTTCGATAGCGCGTACGCGGGCTCGATGCCCTGCATGCCTGCCCGCAGCGAGATACACACCGGCCGCTACAACTTCCTGCATCGCAGCTGGGGCCCCCTGGAGCCGTTCGACGACTCGATGCCCGAACTGCTCAAGCAGAACGGCGTGTACACCCACCTGGTCAGCGACCACCCGCACTACTGGGAGGACGGCGGCGCGACGTACCACGGCCGTTACCACACCTGGGAGTTCTTCCGAGGTCAGGAGGGCGACCCGTGGAAGGGACACGTCGCGGACCCGCCGATGCCGGAGAGCCTGAAGAAGCTCCGCACGGAGGGCTTCCGGCAGGACTGGGTGAACCGCCCGTACATGGAGTCCGAGGAGAAGCACCCGCAGACCCTCACCTTCGACGCGGGCCTGGAGTTCATCCGCACCAACAGGGCCGACGACCGCTGGTTCGTACAGATCGAGACCTTCGACCCGCACGAGCCGTTCTTCAGCCCCCAGCAGTACAAGGACCTCTACCCGCACGACTATGAGGGCCCGCACTTCGACTGGCCCGACTACGCCCGGGTCACCGAGACCGACGACCAGATCGAGCACGCCCGCTACGAGTACGCGGCCCTGCTGTCGATGTGCGACCGCTCCCTGGGACGCGTTCTGGACACCATGGGCGAACTCGGCCTGTGGGACGACACCCTGCTCATCGTCAACACCGACCACGGCCTGCTGCTCGGCGAGAAGGGCTGGTGGGGCAAGAGCGTCCAGCCCTGGTACAACGAGCTGGTCAGGCTCCCACTGTTCGTGTGGGACCCCCGGGCGCGGGCCGCCGCGGGCGAGCACCGGCAGGCCCTGGTCCAGACGATCGACCTCGCACCGACGCTGCTCGACTACTTCCAGATCGACGTCCCCGACGACATGCAGGGCGTACCGCTGCCGGTCGCCGACGACACGCCCGTACGCGAGGCCGGACTCTTCGGCATCCACGGCGGACACGTCAACATCACCGACGGCCGGTACGTCTACATGCGGGCGCCCGCCTCGCCCGACAACTCACCGTTGTACGAGCACACCCTGATGCCCACCCACATGCGCGGCAGGTTCTCCCCCGCCGAGTTGGCCGGCGCCGAACTCACAGAACCCTTCTCCTTCACCAAAGGCGTGCCCACCCTGCGCACCCGGGGCCGGACCTTCTTCAACCCGTACCGGCACGGCACGCTCCTCTTCGACCTGGAGGCCGATCCTGGCCAGCGCACCCCGCTCGTCGACGACGCCGCCGAGCTGAGGATGGCCACCCTCATGGTGGAGCTGATGCGTGCCACGGACGCACCGCCCAGCCAGTACGAACGGCTCGGGCTGCCCGCCGAGGGGCCGGTGGGCGTGGAACACTTGCTCGCCCATGCCCAGGCCGCCCTTGCGGGCGAAGCGGCTGAGCCGCTGCCCCGCGCCGCCGACTACCCTGCCGGCCGCCTGTCACTGGGCTCTCCCGTCAAGGCACTGATGTCCGACCCGGTCGCGTTGGAGGTGCTGCGCCGTCACATGCCGGAACTCGTCGACTCCGAACTCCTCCAGGTCGTCGGGGCAACCCCGCTCATCGACCTGGTCGCGCTCGCGGGTGGGATGTTTCCTCCGTCGGGTCTGCGGAGGGTGGCGGAGGAACTGGCCGCGCTCTGAGCCTGTCCGGCAATCCGTCCGGCAATCTGGTTCTGCCGACGATCTCGTGATCCGGACGGTTGAGTGGCGGCCGGCGCGGGCCTGCTGGGGTGTGCCGGAGCCGTGGTGATCACCCGAGTCATGCACCCCACTGCGTCAGGCGCCTGAACTCCCCTCATTCTTTCCTGCGTTGGCGAGGGGGGTACGCGGGGGGTGCGGGTCGTGTGGGCCCGCACGAGAGGGCGTAGCTCAGGCCTTCTCGGCGGTCACACTCGGTGGTCGGTGGTGAGTATGGCCATGTCCTCGATGTCTGGAGTCAGGATGGTGATGTGGCCTTGGTGGGCGAGAGCGGTGGCTCAGACCATGGCGTCGATCGCGCATGTGTGGCCGTGCAGCCCGGCCGCGTGCGGGAGAGTCGCCGCCAACCGGGCGGTGGCGTGGGTAACAGGCTCGACCCGCAGTCGGGACACGAAGGCGCCATCCAGTGGATATCGAGGGTCGTCCCTAGATTCGGATGAAGTCGCGCTCGCCCATGCTGCGGCGCTTGCCTCTGCCCGCGGGATGGGATCGCAGACGGTGGCACAGCCGGGCACGGGAGCCGGGCCGCATGGCGATCAGCCCGGCCACCGACAGACGTCCCGAGCGCCGGCCGCTGACCGTCACGACAGGGGTGCGGCCCCGTCGGCCCCAGGTGGGTCCTTTGGGCGGCCGGCGGGTGAAGCCTGCCTCGTCCTCGAAGCAGATGTAGCCCCCGCAGGCCGCCCGCGCTCAGCGACCTTCCGCGCGGTGACCTGCGGGCTGAAGCCGAGCCGGTGCATCAGCCTCGTGGCGCCCGAGACGCTGTAGGAGACGTGGAACTTCCGGCTGACCAGCGTGGCCACCCGCGCCGCGGTCCACACCTGGTCCTCCACCCAACCGTGTTCTGCTGGGCCCTGTTCCAGGTACACGGCCAGTTTCTCCAGGCAGCGCGGGCACAGACGGCATCGAGATCCGCTCGGGCCGCGCGAGGCCAGTGCCCCGGCCCCACCCTCCCGCCACAATTGGTGCCACTGGTAGGCCGACTTCGGGCTCACCCGCAGTCGTCGCGCGACCTCCGGTGCCTTGACTCCCCGCTCGAACAGCTCGGCCGCCTGGATCCGTACCACTTCCCGGCGCTCACGGCCGCGGCGGTCAGCCCGCCCCCATCCGCATATCTCACACACCACCGGGTACAGCCACCGCTCCAGACCCATCAGGGCCTTCGCGAAGGTTCACCCTGACGAGCCGAAGTCAGGTAGTCAATCGTGATGGTTCGGGAACGGGGGCGGAGCGGTGTGGCCGGCGGGGAGGCTCCCGTTGAACATGAACTCCTCCAGGGCCGTCACGAGCGCGGTCCGGCTCCTGGTGGTCCAGGTGCCGAGAGGGGTGGGCTCGCGGGTGCTCCGTCCCTTCCGTCCGAATCCGGCGAGCCGGAGGAAGTCGACGCCGTAGGCCCCCTTGGGATCGCCCTCCGGCTCCCAGCGCGCGTCGAAGCAGAGCCCGTCGTGCACCCGGTGGCCGCTCACCAGCGCGGAGCCGTAGAACCACTCGATGGTCTCCGGTGAAGGGTCCACGGCGTAGAGGCTGTTGAGGTCGATCCGCCAGCCGGGTGCGACGCGCAGGGGCTGCAGCCCTCGCCAGACCTCGCTCATGCCGTCCGCCGTCCGTTCGTCCGTCCGGCGGCGCGTTCGCGGACGTCCGCCGTGATCGTCCCGTCCACGGGGACCACCCTCGCATGGTAGGCCGACCTCGGGCTCACCCGCAGTCGTCGCGCGACCTCCGGTACCTTGACCTTCCGCTCGAACAACTCGGCCGCCTGCCGCCGTACGGCCTCCCGACGCTGCCGCCCCTCAGCGGTCAGCCCACCCCCATCCGCATATCTCACACAACACGAGATACAGCCCGCACCCCAGGCCCATCAGGCACATCGACAAAGATCACCCTGACCAGCCGAAGTCAGTAACGGGGCTCAGTCGCCCTTCTTCGTGCGTGGCGCGGACGCGGCTACGTGCTCGTGGGCGAGCTACGGCAGCCGAAGGCCGTTACCTGGGCTCCAAGCTTGCGTCCGATATACCCGTGCGGCTTGAGGTCGATGGGACGGGAGCCGTGACGTACGGACTCGGTCGCCTCCACCATGACGAGCTCACCGAAGTCGTCCTCGACGAGCGTACGGACGGTGACCTCCAGCCAGGGACCGTGCCAGGCGGTGGACACCGGCAGACTGACGCAGAGGCCGCCCATGAGATGGGCGGCGCCCATCCCCTCGACGGGTTCGCCCGCGTACTCGTACTCCACCTCGCCGGGTGCCGTGCCCTGGGGGAGGACCTCGGCGAACGGGGCCCGGTTACGCAGGGCCTTGATGTACTGCCGCTGGTTGCGACGCCGGTTGTCGGCGGCCCACTGCTGGTAGGAGTACCCCCGGGCCAGCTCGGACCGAGCCAGCGGGGTCCGGGTGACGAGGGCGACGTCGCGCCACGACCGGACCTCCCGCAGGACGCTGATCAGCCCGTCCATACCCTTGGCCACCTCTGCCGGCGAGGCTTCGGACATGCGGGACCGCTCGTTGAGGAACAGCAGAAGTGGCACGCCCGCCCCCAGTGTGATGATCGTGAATGGTCCAGCTCCCGCGGTGCTCAGTCGAGCAGTTGGTCGAGGGAGTTCTCCCACTCGTCGAAGAACCCTCGCGGCCATTCGGACAGCATGCCGTCGTCCCCCATCCGGGGACTGACCACCTCCCCGCTCTGCCCGCTGCGACGGAAGAAGTGCACGGCTGTCGCGGACGCCGGGATGCGGTCGCTCTTGACGGAGATCCGCAGGCCGTTGAGGACGTGGTCGGAGTGCGTCTCCACGACGAGCTGCGCGCCGGCGGCGACGGCGGCCGTCGCGAGATAGGCCAGCGAGGTCTGCCCCTGCGGGTGGAGGTGCGCCTCCGGGTTCTCCAGCAGGATGAGCGAGCCCGGCCGGGCGGTGAGGCAGGCGACGACGATGGGCAGCGCGTAGGTCAGGCCGAAGCCGACGCTGGTGGGCCGGTACCGGTTGGAGGCGTTCACGCCCGAACCGAAGCCGTAGCTGAGCCGCACGGTGTCCGTACCGTCGATCCCGATGGCCTGGAGATTCACCCCCGGGCAGAGCTGCTGCATCCACGCGTCGGTCTGCGCCAGCAGCGTGCCGGAGGCCGTTGACTGGTGCCGCAGCGCCGTCCCTACGGGTTCGTCCTGGTGGACGCGCAGATAGTTGGCCGTGTGCTCGCCCCGGGCACCCAGAAACCCGCGCCGTACGACGGCGGGGTGCGAGCGCGGGTAGCTGATGCCGGGGACGATGCGGTCGGCCTTGAGGTACTGGAAGCCCTGACCGAAGAGCCCGGGCACTGCGCGGACCAGGTCCGTCCCTGCCGGCGGCGCCGCGACCAGCTTGAGCAGGTCGTCCTCCGGGCCGTACGCGGCCCGCCAGGTGAGAGGCCCGTCGGGGAGGCCTGCCGGGAGGACGGTCAGGCCGATGTCGGGGTCGTCCTTCGGATACGCCTCGTGCCGTACGTCCTGTCCGGTGCCCAGCTGGACGAACTCGCCGCTGACCTGCTGTTTTTGCGGGCCGTGCGGAGGTGATGGAAGCGCCTCCTCGGTTCAGGTTCGCGCGGCGGCGGGTCGGCTTGACACTCAGGCGACGCTCGTTCTGGCGGCCTGT
The DNA here is from genome assembly GCF_040297565.1 of Streptomyces sp. NPDC001728. NCBI lineage: Bacteria > Bacillati > Actinomycetota > Actinomycetes > Kitasatosporales > Streptomycetaceae > Streptomyces > Streptomyces sp. NPDC001728. The sequence continues at coordinate 313,809 of NZ_JBEOZK010000006.1, read as the reverse complement.
CAGTGATGTGGCAGCCGAACGAGAAGAGCATGCCGCTCAGCGGGCGGCCCAAGGTGCGTCGCACCGATGATCCGGCATTCTGGGGTGGCGGTCGCCGAAGTCGGACCTTCGCCATGTCGAGCGAAATCAAGGGCAAGTCGGCCGAGGCGGGCCTCGAATGGGAGCGGAGCTTCCTGCAGGCAACGACGAGCTGGTCCTCACCCCTGACCAGGGGGGGTGCTCAAGGGTGAGGGCACCGAGTACCCGGAGGGCGTTTCCCTGGCTCATCGACGTGGCCGATGTCGACGCCTTCTGCGAGGGGCTGCTCCAGAAGCGAGGGGCGCTCGTCGTCCCCGGATCGTGCCTCGGCGGTTCTCAGCACATCCGGGTGGGCTTCGCTGGCCGGACTCATAGCTGACCGAGGGCCCGGACCGTCTGGCGGACGCCCCGAAGGAGGCTCGTTGCTGAGCCGTGGCCAGCCCGGCTCCCTCGCGCGAGCGATGCCCCTGTCCCTCGTGTGAGGGAGTGCCTGGTCGTTGTCTGGAGGGACGGCTGCGCAGGGGGCCGACTGCCATAATGACCGGCGTGAACCGTGCGACCGCCTGGCGTGACAGCTGGACCGGAATGTTGCGGCGGGCCTCGTCACTTCCGCGCAACACCGTGTTCGTCTCGACACTGTGCGTGCTCGCGATCGCCGAATCGCTCGCCGAGCTGGTCGCCGTCCGCGGGTCGATCCCCCGGACGTTCGCAGACACGTCCCAGAACGGAAGCGTCGGCGGTGTTCAACTCGCCATGATCATGGGGCTGTTGTGCCTGTGCACCGGGCTGCCCTTGGTTCTTCTCCGGCCTGTCCTCGCCGGATTCACGGTGACCGCTGCGAGCTTCGGCTCGCTCACGATCTTCCATACGCTGACATTGGCGGGCTTCGCCGCTCAGCTGATCGCCCAGTACCGGCTCGGCCGCTGTGGAAACGTCTTGGCGGCGATGCTCTTCACCGCACCGTTCCTCGCGCTGGAGCTCGCAGGATCCACGGACACCGACTACCGGGTACGCGCGGTGCTCCTCGCCTCGCTGGCCCCGATGGCCGCTTTCGCCGGCCTCGCCCGACGCGCAAGACAACGGGACCGGGAACACGATGCCATACGCGAAGTCATGGCCGACAGCCAGTGGGAGAACGCCGCCCGCGAGGAGCGCGCCCGTATCGTCCGAGAACTGCACGACGTCGTCGGCCACCACGTCTCCATGATCGCCGTGCAGGCCGAGACGGCCCGCGTGGCCACTCCCGGCATGCCCGCCGCAGGCGGTGAGCGGCTGCTCGGCATCGGCGACACCGCCCGCGCGGCCCTCACGGAGATGCGTCGCCTGCTCGGCGTACTGCGCGACGAGAACGAGCCCGCCACCGGCGGCGAGCGGAGGCCGCAACCGGACCTCACCCAGCTCAACGACCTGCTCGACGAGGCCCGCAAAGTCTCCACGGCCACGATCCGCCTCATCCTCAGCGGTATCCCGCGCCCCATGGGTCCAGGAATCGAGCTGGCCGCCTACCGCATCGTCCAGGAGTCCCTCACCAACGCCCGCAAGCACGCCATGGGCGCACCGGTCGACGTGGAACTGCACTACGCCCACGAAGCCCTGCACCTCAGCATCCGCGACAACGGCCCCGGAGCGCCGTCGGCGACTCCGGACGGTGGCTACGGCCTGCCCGGTATGCGGGAACGGGTCGCCGCGGTCGGAGGGCTGATCCGCACAGGTCCGGCGGACTTCGGTGGATTCATCGTCGAAGCCCGTTTCCCCGCCACGCCAGAACGGACCACATGAGCTCCCCTCCGATACCGATCCGCGTCGTCATCGCGGACGACCACCTGGTCGTCCGCACCGGATTCGCCGCACTCCTCGACTCCCAGCCGGAATTCACCATCGTCGAGACCGCCACCACCGGCGTCGGCGCTGTCCGTGTCTGCCGTGAGGTGTCCCCGGACGTCGTCCTCATGGATATCCGTATGCCCGAGATGGACGGCATAGAGGCCACCCGGCAGCTACTCGGCGACGCGCCCGACGGAGCGAAGGTGCCACGCGTCCTCATCCTGACGACGTTCGACCTGGACGAGTACGTCTTCGACGCCCTGCGCGCCGGAGCCAGCGGCTTTCTGCTCAAGGACGCCACCGCCGAGCGGCTCTTCGACGCCGTGCGCGTCGTCGCCGCCGGAGAGGCCCTGCTCGACCCCGGGGTCACCCGCCGGCTGATCACCGAATTCACACAACTGCCCGCCAGGGCCCCGGCCCAGCCGCCGCCGGGCCTCAGGATGCTCACGGCGCGGGAAACCGAGGTACTGCTGCTCGTCGCCGAAGGCATGTCCAACGGGGAGATCGCCGCCCGCCTCTTCGTCACGGAGGAGACGGTGAAGTCACATGTCAGCCGCACACTGACGAAACTGGGTCTGCGGGACCGCACCCAGGCGGTGATCGCGGCGTACGAAACGGGACTTGTCGTCCCGGGACTCCGCAAGCCTGACTAGTGTCCCGTGTCCCGGTTCGTGTCACCGGCGAGGTGCTCGGCGCGGCGAGCCGAACCGGAACGGCGCGCGAAGAACCCTCACGATCCTGGGTGTCATCCTCGGGTAGGAGACCGCCCCTCCCTCGCACGAGGGAGGGGCGGTCTGCATCGTCCCTCAGGCGAGCACCGTGGACCTTCGCTCCTTGCCGTGACGACCCGTGTCCCTCCTTTCCCTAGCCTTCTTCCATGGAGAAGACGATCGATGGGTCACCAGCTGTGATCGAGGTCAGGGACGTCTACAAGCGCTTCGGCAGCACTCAGGTGCTGGACGGCATGTCGTTCTCCGTCAGGCCGGGGCAGATCACCGGCTTCGTCGGTCCGAACGGCGCCGGGAAGTCCACGACGATGCGTGTCATCCTCGGCCTGGACAAGCCGGACAAGGGGAGCGCGCTGGTCGGCGGGCGCCCGTACCGGACGCTGCGCACTCCCCTCGAACACGTCGGCGCGCTGCTCGACGCGGCTGCTGTACAGCCGAGCCGGACTGCCCGCCATCACCTGCTGTGGCTGGCCCACTCGCAAGGGCTCGGCACCGCCGCGGTGGACGAGGTGATCCGCAGGGTCGGCCTCCAGGACGTGGCAGGCCGCAGGGCGGGCGGCTTCTCCCTGGGGATGCGGCAGCGGCTGGGCATCGCAGCCGCGCTGCTCGGCGACCCGCCGATGCTCATGCTGGACGAGCCGTTCAACGGCCTGGACCCCGAAGGCTTCATGTGGATACGGGCCTTCCTGGCGTCGCTCGCCGAACAGGGCCGCGCCGTGCTGGTGTCCAGTCACCTGATGAGTGAACTTCAGGACTCCGCCGATCATGTGATCGTCGTCGGGCGCGGCAAGGTCGTCGCCGACATGAGCGTGCGCGACCTGCTCGCCTCGGTGTCCGAGGGACGCGTCACCCTGCGTACGTCGGCTCTTACGCAGGCGATGGCAGTGCTCGCGCGGGCCGGTGCGACGGTGAGCTCCACGGGTGGCGACACGATCAGCATCATCGGCCTGGCGCCCGCGGACGTCGTGGCCGTGCTCGGCGCGAACGCGGTGCCGTTCTCCGAAGTGTCCTCGCACCGCGCGTCCCTGGAAGAGGCGTACATGGAACTCACCCGGGACTCCGTGCAATACCGCGGGGTCGTCACCAAGGAGGCCGGACGATGACCACGACGCTCTCGCCGCCCCCCGCCACCGACAACCGGCCGGAGCGGGGCGGCTTCGGACGTGTACTGCACGCGGAGTGGACCAAGTTCCGGACCGTGCGCGGCTGGGTGCTCGGCACGGTCGGCGCGCTGGTGGTCATCTGCCTGGTCGGTCTGCTCGCGACGGCCCAGAGCAACGACGGGGGCCGCGACGCGTCGAAGCTGCCCGTCGGTCCCTCCGGTGAAGCGGTCAACGACGCCTTCTACTTCATGCACCAGCCGCTGAAGGGCGACGGCAGCATCACGGTGTCCGTGTCCTCGCTGACCGGTCAGGTCGCGGCGACACCCACGGAGAACAAGCCCGGTCTCGCGCCCTGGGCCAAGGCCGGGGTCATCGTGAAGGACTCCCTCGAACCGGGGTCGTCGTACGCGGCGATGATGGTCACCGGCGACCACGGCGTGCGGATGCAGTACGACTACACGCACGACACGGCGGGGCTGCCCGGCGCGGTGCCGACCGACGCTCCGCGCTGGCTCCGGCTGGAGCGCTCTGGCGACACCGTCACCGGCTATCAGTCGGCGGACGGCAGCACGTGGGACGAGGTGGGCACCGCCCGCCTCTCCGGACTCTCGGAGTCGCCGCAGGTCGGACTGTTCGTGACCTCGCCGTCAGCCACGGAGGAGACCGGTACGGGAACAGGGTTCAACCCCGCCGTCGCCACCGGTACGTTCAGCGCCCCCGTCCTGAGCGGCGGGTGGAGCGGCCATGCCTGGCAGGACCGGCAGGTCAGCGACGGGGCCGGTACGAACGGCAGCTACAGCCAGTCGACGAAGGGCCAGGCGATTCCGTCCGGCACGGGCTACAGCATCACCGGGGCCGGTGATATCGCGCCGGTGGTCGGCGGACCTGCCGCGAGCGGCGTGCGTATCGTCTCGAACTTCCTCGTCGGCGCGTTCGCAGGACTGATCATGATGGTCGTCGTGGCCGCGGGGTACGTGACCGTCGAGTACCGGCGAGGACTGATCGGCGTCACCTTCGCGGCCAGTCCGCGCAGAGGCCGCGTGCTGGCGACGAAGGCCCTCGTGGTGGGCTGCGCGGCCTTCCTCGCCGGAACGATCGCAGCCGCTGTCATGGTGCCCTTCGGTGGAGCACGCTCTCTCGCGAACGGCTTTCCGGTCCTGACAGTGCCGGCATCGACCGAGCTGCGGGTCATCGTCGGAACGGGTCTGCTGCTCGCGGCCGCCAGCGTGTTCGCCCTGGCCGTCGGAGCGATCCTGCGGCGCAGTGCCGTGACCGTCACCGTGGTCGTCGTCGGCATGGTGCTGCCCTATCTGCTCGCCACCGCGTCCGTCCTGCCCCCGGTGGCCTCGGACTGGCTCCTGAAGGTCACACCGGCCGCCGGGTTCGCCATCCAGCAGACCGTCACCCACTACGACCAGGTCGTCACCGTCTATTCGCCGATGCACGGCTACTTCCCGCTGGCACCGTGGGAGGGCCTCGCCGTCCTGTGCGCCTACGCCGCGGTCGCCTTCGGCGCCGCACTGGTCCTGATCCGCCGGAGGGACGCATGAGGTACGCGGCACGCTCGGAGTGGACGAAGCTGCGGACGGACCCCGGCAACGGCTGGCTGCTGCTCGGCGTCGTGGCCCTGACCCTGGTGGTCGGCGCCGCGGTGGCGATGACCGCCCGGTGTGATGCCATGGGCTGCGGAGAGGATGCCACGAAGCTCAGCCTCACCGGTGTCATGGTCGGTCAGGTCGTCGTCGCGATCGTCGCGGTGCTGATGGCCGGCAACGAGTACAGCACCGGCATGATGCACACCACGGTCGCCGCGGTACCGCGCAGGCTGACCGTCCTCTTCTCGAAGGTCGCCGTCCTCAGCGCGGTGATGCTGATGGCGGGTGCCATCGGTGTCTTCGGGTCGCTGCTGGTCGGCGGGTTGGTGCAGCCGGGCCGGGGCTTCACAGAGGAGCACGGGTACGAGGCGATGTCGCTGGCCGACTCGGAGACGCTGCGTGCCGCCGTGGGATCCGTCCTCTACCTCGCTCTGATCGGGCTGCTCGGCCTCGGCATCGCACTGATCGTGCGGAGCTCGGCGACGGCGATCGGGATCGTCCTGGGGCTGCTCTTCTTCTTCCCGATCCTCACCCAGGTGATCACGAACCCGGACTGGCAGCGGCTCCTCCAGCAGATCGCCCCCATGACGGCCGGCCTCTCCGTCCAGACGACGATCGGCGTCGACCAGCTCCCGATCGGTCCCTGGGAAGGTCTCGGCGTGGTGGCCCTGTGGGCGGCCGGCGCGTTGGCCGTCGGCGGCGCGATGCTGCGCTCGCGAGACGTATGAGCGGACCGGACTCCCCGCTCACCTCGGGTCTTCACGAGGTGCCCCGTCCGACAGGCGGTCAAGAACGCGAGAGGTGGACGTTCCCGGGGCGCGGTGCGAAGCGACCGCGGAGTCCACCCGGACCGCGTCTCGGACCTCTTGAGCGCCTTCCGCCCCCTCGCGACCGCCCCTCCCGTCGTTGCCCACGTCGACCTCGGCGCGGAAGGCCTGCTCTGGAGCCACGCCCCGCGGGTTTCTGGCCCACCCCCTGCGGGACGGCCGCTGCGCCGTCCGCGAACGCGAGGTCCCGGACACGTGCGCAGGGCTCGGCAGGTTCACGGCCGCTGACGCGGACGCCTGGCATCGCATGTACGACACCTGGCGCATGGTGGAGCCCGATCTGATCCGGCCCTCTTCACCCCCTTCCCGCCCGTCAGGGCCGGGCTACGCCTGCCGGCCAAGCTCCGGACCGCCGGTGCGCTACGGCCGGCCCGGAACCCGGCGCTGCCCGTTCAGCGCTCGGGCGAGGAGGCGTTCCGGGGTGAAGGCGGGCCGCCCACGCCCTGGCCGGATACAGACCCGCAGGCGATCGAGAAACGCACGCCCTTCTCCGGCTTCGTCTGCCCTCCCGAGTCGATCAAGGCGGCGTGAATCAGCCAGGTACTTCAGTCTCTTTCCGTGACCGCCGTGCCCCGGGGACAATGGTGCGCGATGACCGTCACCGCCCCCCGTGCCTCCACCGGCCCGCTTCCCGAGCCGTCGGGCTTCGGCCCCTTCGCTCACCTCACCGTGCCGAACACTCCGCTCTACCGCCACGTGATGCGGGCGTTCCTGACGGCCAAGGAACGGTTCGCGGTGCACCTACGGCCCGAGGACGTGCACACCGCACTGCCGGCGGACATCCGTCCCGCCGGGCCGGATGCCGTCGCCGGAGCGCTCGACAAGCTCGTCGGCTGGGGCAATCTGCGGGCGGACCCCGACACCGCCCGGGTGACCGCGGTCGAGGACTTCTACCGGAAGCGCTTCATCTACCAGCTCACGCGGGAGGGAGAGGCCGCCGAGGAGGCGCTGTCCGCCTATGACGAGGCGCTCGGGCGCCGCGGCGCCCTCCAGGCCGTGGCCCTGCACGACATCGTCACCCAGCTTCGCGCCCTTCTCGTCCTCGCTGCCGAGGAGGAGCCGGATCCGGCGAAGACGCATCTGGCGCTCGACGCGCTGGCCAGCCGGTTCGCCGCGCTCGCCGACAACGCCCGGGCCTTCATGGGATCGCTCCAGCGGACCATCGACCTGCACGATGTCGAAGAGGAGGTCTTCCTCGCGTACAAGGACCGGCTCATCCAGTACCTGGAGCGGTTCATCCAGGATCTGATCACGCTGGGTGGGCGGATCGCGCGGCTGATCCTGGAGCTGGAGGAGGACGGGAGGGTGGAGCCCCTGCTTCGGGCAGCCGCCGGGCGGGAGGCCGCCGACGCCTCGCCGGACGAGGCGGCGAACGCGGAGCGTGAGGTGTACGAGCGGTGGGCGGCCCGCTGGTCAGGGCTCGGCGCGTGGTTCATCAGCAGGGACGGGCGCGAGTCGCAGGCCAGGCTTCTGCGTGGGCGGGCACTTGGCGCGATTCCCCAGCTTCTCGCCGTCGTACGCGCGCTGAACGAGCGCCGGGCCGGCCGCTCCGACCGGTCGGCCGACTTCCGCACGCTCGCGCGCTGGTTCGCCGAGGCACCCGATGACGACGCCCGGCACCGGCTGTGGCGGGCCGCCTTCGGCCTCTATCCGGCCCGGCACCTCACCGTCGACGCCGACACCCTCGCCGTCCGAGCGGCGCGGCCCGTACCGGCCGCCACCCCGTGGGCCGAGGCCGAGCCGTTGCGCATCAGCCCACAGTTGCGCCGCACGGGCAGCTACGAGCGGCGCGGCAAGCCCCGCAAGGTCGAGGACCGTGAGGAGCGACGGCGCCTGCTCGCCGAGACCGCCACCAAGCAGGCCGCCGAAACAGCCGCGGCCCGCGCTCGGCTCGTCACCCATGGCGTCACGCGTCTGTCCGGTCTCGGCGAGCTCGACCCGGCCTCCTTCGGGCTGTTCCTCCAGCTGCTCGGGGACGCCCTGGCCACATGGCGGCCCGGTATGCGGCGCACCACGGCCACCAGCAACGACGGCTCCATGGAGATCAGACTCACCGCGCTCGCCGACGGCACGACCGCCGAGGTCTGTACCTCCGGCGGAGTCTTCAGCGGCCCGGACCACCTCATCGAGATCGTCGACCTGATGGACGGAGACGGTCTGACGGGCGGAGACGGCCTCACGGACGGAGAACCCGGCCGATGACCACACCACTCGCCGAGGTGCTGGACGGCCAGCACGCCGCCGAGCTGCGCAAAGCGGCCCGCGCCCTGCTCAAGCAGCCGCTCCTGCTCGCGCGCGGCCGGTACGCCGACGAGTTCCGCCTCGCCCGCCGGCACGCGTCGGAACTACGGGAGTGGTTCGACCGCAACACCGGCTGGGCACTCCAGGTGGACACCGAAGTCGCCCGGCTGCGCAAGAGTCCCGGTGTCCTCACCGACCCCACCCATCCCGCGCGGGACACGACGCGCGGCGCCACCCCCTTCACCCGCCGCCGCTACGTCCTGCTCTGTCTCGCGCTCGCCGCCCTCGAACGCGGCGAGGCCCAGATCGCTCTCGGGCGCCTCGCCGACCAGATCGTCCTCGACGCCGCCGACCCCCGACTCGTCGCGACGGGTGTCGAGTTCGCCCTGGAACGCCGCGATGAGCGCCTCGACCTCGCCGCCGTCGTACGGCTGCTGCTCGACCTCGGCGTGCTGCGTCGGGTCGCGGGAGAGGAGGAGGCCTACGTCAGCGGGGCGGGGGACGTCCTGTACGACGTCGAACGCCGCGTCCTCGCCGGACTTCTGGCCTCCCGCCGCGGCCCCTCCACCGTCCACGCGGAAAACCTCGACGACCGCCTCGCCGAACTCGTCGCCGAAACCGCCCTGGACAGCGACGAACTGCGCTTCCGCGCCATGCGCCGCTCACTCACCCGCAGGCTGCTCGACGACCCGGTGCTCTATTACGACGACCTGACCGACGCCGAGCTCGGCTACCTCACCCGGCAGCGCGGCTTCCTCACCGCTCGGATCACCGAGCTGACCGGACTGGTCGCCGAGGTGCGGGCCGAGGGGATCGCCATGGTCGACCCCGAAGACGACCTCACCGACGTCCGCATGCCCGAACAGGGCACCCACGGCCACGTCACCCTGCTGCTCGCCGAGCACCTGGCCGCCGCCGGCGGCCCCGTCGATCTCGACGAGCTGGCCCTCCGAGTCCGTGAACTGGCCTCCCAGCACGGCGGCTTCTGGTCGAAGTCCGCCCGGGAGCCGGGCATGGAGACCGAGCTGGTGGAACAGGCCGTCGCCCGGCTCACCGCGCTCGGCCTGGTCTCCCGTACTCCGCACGGGGTCGTGGTGCGACCCGCCCTCGCCCGGTACGCGGTAGGCGAGACCGTCATCCGCGAACCCGGCTCCACCCCCGTGCCTCCGCCGCGAAAGGCCACCTCGTGACCCGCCTCCCCACCCCGCGACGCACCCGCTGGCAGCCCCTGCGCGTCGGGCTGGTCGACCTGTTCCACTACGACGTGGACGAGTTCCACTTCCGGGACGGGCGCCTGTTGCTGCGCGGCAACAACGGCACCGGCAAATCCAAGGTGCTCGCCCTGACCCTGCCCTTCCTGCTCGACGGAGACCTCAGCCCGCGCCGCGTCGAGCCCGACGGTGACCCGGGCAAACGGATGGAGTGGAACCTGCTCCTCGGCGGCGAGCACCCGCATTCCGAACGGCTCGGCTACACGTGGGTCGAGTTCGGCAGGCTCGACGACACGACCGGCGAGCAGCACTTCCGTACGCTGCTGTGCGGACTCAAAGCGGTCAGCGGTCGGGGCATCGCCAGGCACTGGTACGCCGTCACCCGACAGCGCGTCGACCACGGCTCCACCGAACGCACGGGGGAGACCTTCCGGCTCATCGACGCCACCGGCACGGCCCTGTCCCGGGACCGCCTCGCCGAGGCCGTCGCCGGGTACGGCATGGTGTACGACCAGGCCAAGGCGTACCGCAGGGCCGTCGACGAAGCCCTCTTCGGCCTCGGAGAGCAGCGGTACGCCGCCCTCGTCGACCTGCTCATCCAGCTGCGCCAGCCCCAGCTCTCCAAGCGACCCAACGAAGCGGCCCTCTCCCGCGCCCTCACCGAGGCCCTGCCGCCCATGGACCAGGCCGTCGTCGCCGACGTGGCCGAGGCGTTCCGCTCCCTGGACGAGGAGAAGGACGAGCTCGCCGCCGCCTCCGCCGCCGAGCGAGCCGCCTCCGCCTTCCTGGAGCACTACAGGCGGTACGCCCGGATCGCCACCCGACGCCGCGCCCGGCTTCCGCGCGCCGAGCACTCCCGCTACGAACGCGTGCAGCGAGATCTGGCAGAGGCGCAGGAGCGGCGCACCCGCGCGGAGGAGAAGCGAGCGGCAGCCGAAGAGGAGATCGGCTGCCTGGCCGAGACCAGGGAACGTTTGCGGGCCCAGGAGAACACGCTGCGCGAGGCGCCCGAGATGCGCGACGCCCGAGAGCTGGAGCACGCCGCGCGGGCCGTGACGCGGACGACGCAGGAGGCGGACCGGGCGCGGGGTGACCGGGACCAGGCGGACGCCCTTCACACCAAGGCGCTCGGTCGGCTCGGCGCCGCCGAGAACCGGCTGCGTGCCACGCGGCTCCGGGTGGAGGAGACCTTCGCTCACGTGCGGGAACAGGCAGCCGCAGCGCGCGTAGCCCTGCCGGAGGGCGGCCTGCTGCCCGAGCCCGAATCGCGGCGTGCCGTCGAGGACACCACGTCCCGCGCCGAGCGGGCACTCGTCCACGTCGAGGGCCTCCTCGAAGCCTCCGAGCAGGCCGCCGACGCGCACCGCCGGGCGTCGGGACGCCTCGACGAAGCCGAGACCGACCTCGCGCTGGCCGCCGAGACGCACGGTGAGGCGGAGGAGGGTGCGGCGCGGGCAGGCCGGACGCTCCTGGACGACGTACGCGAACGCGCCCGCGCCTGGCGGGAACTGGCGTTCTCGGACGAGACCGGCCTCCTGGACGAACTCCAGCAATGGACCCACCACCTCGACGGCCCCTACCCGGCGCGCGTCCATGCCACCCGGGCCCACACCGCGCGCTCGGCGGACCTTGCCGACCAGGCGGCCGAAGCCGCCCGCGGAGCCGCGGAGCTGGCGGCGCGCACCGACGAGACGCGGCGGGAGCTCACCGCGCTGCAAGCCGGCGGCGGACGCGCACCCCAGCCCCCGTCGACGCGCACCCCCGGCCTGCGCGAAACGTCGCCGGGCGCGCCGCTCTGGCGCCTGGTCGACTTCCGTGACGAACTGCCCGAAGCGGACCGCGCCGGGCTCGAAGCGGCACTCGAAGCCTCCGGTCTCCTCGACGCCTGGGTGCTGCCCGACGGCTCCGCCCTCGCGGTGGACGGACACGACGTCCTGTGCTCCCCGTCGAACGGACCGGTGAGCGGCTCCTCGCTGGCAGACGTACTGTGCCCGGCCGTGGACCACGGCGATCGACAGGCCGCCGCTGTGGACGAGGCGACGGTGACCCGACTGCTCGCCGCCGTCGGCCTCGACGGCGGGGGAGGAGCCGAGACATGGGTGGCACCCGACGGACGTTTCAGGGTCGGTGCGCTCACCGGCACGTGGGCCAAGCCCGCCGCCACGTACATCGGCGACGGCGCGCGCGAGGCGGCACGCCGGGCCCGCGTCGTCCTGCTCGGCATCGAACTCGTCGCCCTGCGCGAGGAGTCGGAGACGCTCACCGCTCGGTCCGAGGCCATCACGGCACGTCGTCGCACACTTGACTCCGAGTTCGCCGACGTCCCCGACGAGTCGTCGCTCACCAGGGCACACGCGCTCGTGAGCGCCGCCGCCGAGACCGTACGCACGGCCCGCGCACGCTATGAGGGGCGTGCCGCCGAGGTCACCGAGGCAGCCGGGCACGCCGAGAGCGCAGCCGCCGAACTCGACGAGGTCGCCGTTGATCTGGGGCTGCCCACCGACCGGGCCGGACTCACCGGCGTGCGTCACGCCATCGGTTCCCTCGCCACCGTGCTGGCCGCCTTCTGGCCCGCGGTGCGAGAGCAGGGGGAAGCCGTACGACAGGTGGACGAGGAAGGAGCCGATGCGGCCGAGGCAGAGGAGCGGGTCATGGACCTCGCCCGGCGGGCACAGGACGCGGTGCGCGACGCGGCGGCGGCCGACGAACGCCACCGGACCCTGCGCTCCACGGTCGGCGCCGCCGTCGCCGAACTCGAACGGCGCCTTGCCGAGACCGCCGAGGCACAGTTGATCTGTGACACCGACCAGAAGAACGCCCGGCAGCGTCATGCCCAGGCGGACCGGGAGGCGAGCCGGGCCGAGGGGCGGATCGAGCAGTTGGAGACGGATCTCGCCGAAGCTGTCGACGCACGTGCGGGGGCCATCGCCGCGCTCCGGCGTTTCACGGCCACCGGCCTGGTCGCGGTCGCGCTGCCCGAGCTCACCGTCCCCGCCTCGGAGGACGGCCCCTGGATCGCGACGCCGGCCATCGCGTTCGCCCGCGCCATCGACTCCGGCCTGTCGGCCACCGACGACACGGACGCCGCCTGGGAACGCGTACAACGTCGTCTCAGCGAGGAACTGAAGACCCTCCAGGACACCCTGTCCCGGCACGGACACAGCGCCTCCGCCCGCATGGTCGAGGACGGCGTGATCATCGACATCGTCTACCAGGGTCGCGAGCGGGCCGTGCCCGAACTCGCCGACGCGCTCGCCACGGAGGTCGGCGAACTCACCCGCATCCTGTCCGCCCACGAACGCGAGATCCTCGAAACTCACCTGATCAGCGAAGTCGCCGGCACCCTCCAGGAACTCATCGGCGCCGCCGAACGGCAGGTGCGGGACATGAACACCGAACTGGAGGACCGCCCCACTTCCACCGGGATGAAGCTCCGCCTGGTGTGGCGGGCCTCGCGTAAAGCCCCTCCCGGACTCGCTCGGGCCCGTGACCGGCTGCGCCAGTCGGCCGACGCCTGGACGGCCGAGGACCGCACGGCGGTGGGCGAGTTCCTCCAGGCCCAGATCGCCCGCCAGCACTCCGACGACGGTTCGGGCAGTCGGCTCGAACAGCTCACAGCGGCGCTCGACTACCGCTCCTGGCACGAGTTCGGCATCGAACGACACCAGCACGGGCGCTGGGTCCCGGCCACCGGCCCGGCCTCCGGCGGCGAGCGCGTCCTCGCCGTGTCCGTACCGCTGTTCGCCGCCGCCTCCTCGCACTACGCGAGCGCGGGCAGCTCGTACGCGCCCCGTCTGGTGACTCTCGACGAGGCGTTCGCCGGAGTGGACGACGACTCCCGGGCCAAGTGCCTCGGCCTTCTGAGCGCCTTCGACCTCGATGTGGTCATGACCAGCGAACGTGAATGGGCCTGCTACCCGCAGGTGCCCGGCATCGCGATCGCCCAGCTGTCCCGGATCGACGAGGTGGCCGCGGTCCTCGTCACCCGCTGGGAGTGGGACGGCACGAGACGGCAGCGTCGCGAGGATCCCGTACGGCACGCTCCTCAGGACCCGCCCGGCGTGGAGGAGCCCGAACCGCTGTGGAACTGAATCACGAGCCCGGGACCGGAGCGGTCGACGGCCCGAGGCTCGCTCGGCTGTTCGGTGCACCTGACCTCGCATGGCTCGTCGAGCGTGCGCGCCGACGTCTGGTGACCGGACAGTCCCTGACCGGTTCCGTGTCTCTGCACGACCCCACTCCGGCCCAGCGGGCGGCGGCCGAACGACTTCTCGCCCGAGCTCCCGGTGGCGGCAGGTCCCTGACGGTACGGCTGGACGCGGTCGACGCCGTACTACGCCGTTCGGGCGCAAGCCCGCACGGCCTCGCCGCCGCGGTCGAAGCGCTCACCGGGCCTGTCGCGTCGCTCGCTCAGTGCCGTCGGGAGGAGGAGGGCGCCTGGAAGCGGGCGCACGCGCCGCTCGACGAGCTCGTCGCTACGGTCCCCGCGCTCACTGAGTGGGCGGCCCGGATGCGCGCCGACGGCCTCGCGCGACGCCTGGGGCGTACTCCAGACGTCACCTTCGGACTGCTCACCGGGGTGTGCGCCGCGCTGCGCGCGCTCCCCGCCGTCCCGGTCGTCTCGCTACCCGCCTTCGCCGCCAGGGTCCTCGGCTCGGCCCACGCCCTTGATGACGGCACACCGCTGGCCACCCTCACCCTGTCCGGCGCCCGTGCGCTGACCGGCTTCCACGACGGCCAGGGCACCGAATGGCGACGCGAGGCGTGGGCCTCGGCCGGGCTGCTCCGGGACGAGCTGTCCTCGACCGTCCTGACCCTGAACCTGCGCGGCACCCCCGCCCTGGACCGCCTGGCCGAAGACGGCGAACCCTGTGTGCTCACCCTTCGCCAGCTCACCCGCAGGCCTCCGGTCGTCGCCGCTCCCGTGGTGCGGATCTGCGAGAATCCGACGGTCCTCGCGGCGGCGGCCGACACCCTCGGCCATGCCTGTCCGCCCCTCGTCTGTCTCCAGGGCCAGCCTTCAGCCGCCGCCCTCACGCTGCTCCGGGGGCTGCGCGACCACGGAGCGGTCCTTTACTACCACGGGGACTTCGACTGGGGAGGGCTCCGGATCGCCGGCGTCCTTCACCGCCGCGCCCCGTGGCGGCCCTGGCGGTACACGGCCGCGGACTACCGCGCCGCCGTGCTCCGTGGCGATTCACCTCCGTTGTCACCGCTCGGCGGCACCCCGGCGGAGACCCCCTGGGAGCCCGCACTCGCTGCGGCCGTCGCCGAACTCGGTGTTCGTGTCGAGGAGGAGAGGGAGCTGGAGATGCTGTTGTCCGATCTCGTGTGAGGATCGTGACACGGCCCGGCTGGGCGAGGGGCCCGGGTGCGGGCTCCACCCGCAGTCGGGAGAGCGTCCGCTTCGGCGTGGCGGCACTGAACCGGGGTGATCACCTCGGCGAGCACGGCGGCCGGTCAGGAGCCCCAGTTCTGCCGTGTGTCACTCATCGTGAAGCGCAGCTTGCCGCCCTTCAGGAGGTCGGCGTGGCTCAGCACGGGCCGGCTGACGCTCTTGCCGTTCAGGGACAGCGAGGTGACGTACGGGTTGTTTGCCGCCCCCTCGGCGGTGATCACCAACGGGCTTGACGCAGCGGGCAGTTCGAGTTCAGCCCGGTCGAAGAACGGGCTGCCCACCGCGTACTTCGCCGATGCCGGATTGACCGGATAGATGCCCAGCGAGGACAGCACGTACCAGGCGGACATCTGCCCGCAGTCCTCGTTGCCGCTGAGGCCGTCCGTGCGGTTCGCGTAGTTCGCCGCGGCGATCTCACGCACCCTCTCCTGCGTCTTCCACGGCTTGCCCGCTTCGTTGTACAGGTACGCGGTGTGGTGTCCCGGCTCGTTGCTGTGGTCGTTGTGGCCACCGGCGAAGTAGCCGTCCAGCCACGACGCGAACTTCTCCTTGCCGCCCATCAGGTCGATCAGACCCGGTACGTCGTGCAGGGCGTCCAGGGTGTAGACCCACTTGTCGCCCTCGGTCCAGGCGTAGGTCTCGTCGCCCCAGGAGCCGTCGAAGTCGCGGGGCCGCATGAAACCGGTGGCCGGGTCGTAGAGCTTCTTGTAGTTGGAGCTGCGCCTGAGGAACATCTTCGCGTCGTCGGTCTTGCCGACCGCCTTGGCGACCTGGGCGACCGCCCAGTCCTCGTACGCGTAGTCCAGCGTGCGGGACGCGGATTCGGCGGTGCGGTCCGCGGCGACCCAGCCGTTCTGCTTGTACGTGGTCAGACCCGCCCGCGCCTCCACCGGAGTGCCCTCCTGGCGGTCGTGGTAGACCAGTTCGGTGTCCTTGTCCGGCGGAGTCATCGCGTTCTTGTACACCGCCTCGTACGCGAGCTCCCGGTCGAAGCCCTTGAAGCCCTTGGCGATGACCTCGGCGATCACCGAGTCGGCGTTGGTGCCGACCATGATGTTGGTCTCGTTGAGGTTCTTCCACATGGGCAGCCAGCCGCCCTCGCGGTAGTCCTGCAGCATCGACGTCATCATGCCGTCGATCCGTTCGGGGGCGAAGAGAGTGAGGAACGCGTTCCCGGCGCGGAAGGTGTCCCACAGCGAGTAGCCGGTGTAGCTCGTGCCGGAGTGGACCTTGTCGTCGTACGCGCTGTAGTAGCGGCCGTGTTCGGAGTTCTCCGACGGGTACTGCAGGGCGTGGTACATCGACGTGTAGAAGATCGCCCGCTGGTCAGCGGTCGCGCCTCGCAGCTTGACCTGGTTCAGTTTGCGGCTCCACTGCGCCCGGGTCCTCGCGGCGGTCCGCTCGAAGGACTGGTCGTCCGGGGCTTCGGCGGCCAGATTGGCGCGTGCCTGGTCCAGGGAGATGAACGACGTCGCGATGCGCACCTGGACGGTCCGGGTGCCGGAAGGGAAGCGCACGTACGCGGACAGGTCGCCGTCGGTGCGTTCGTTCTGGCCCTCGTGCAGCGTCGCGCCGGTGGCGGTGCCGTAGCTGTCGAAGGCGGTGTCGAAGCGGGCGACGAAGTAGCCCTTGAAGTGGGAGGCCTTGAACGGGCCGAGCTTGCTGTCCTGACGGTCGGGGTTGTAGCCGGAGATCTCTCGGGCTGCGGGGTCCACGTGCACCTGGCCGGTGATGCCCGAACGGGTCGCCTGCAGCACGAAGTGGGTGTCCGTGCCCTCCGGGTACGTCGTACGCAACAGGCCCACGCGCGACGTCCCGGTCATCTCCGTCTTCAGCGTCCGGCCCGAGCCGGCCTGCATCCGGACCGAGTAGCGGTCGGCGGCGGCCTTCTCGTCGGCGTGGCTGAACGGCAGCGCCCGGTCGTCGGCCGCCGTCTTCACCGTCCCGATGCCGGGCATTCCCGTCACATAGCCGGAGTCGCCCATCCAGATCGCCGGCTGGTGGGTGCCGATGAAGCCGCTGATCTTCTTGTCGTCGTGGTGGTACGGGGTGCGGCTGACGTAGTTCTGCCGGGTCATCGGCGACCAGCGGGTCATGGCGAACGGCGGGGCGGTGCTCGGGATCATCCCGCCGTACTCGGCGTCCTTCTTGCCCGAGGTGCCGATGAACGGGTTGACCAGGTCCACGTTGGCCCGGCTGGTGTCCGCCCGGTCGGCGGCGGAGGAGGACGCGGGCGGCGGCGGGGCGAACGCCACCACCAGCGCCGTCGCGAGAACCAGGGCCCTCGCAAGGAGGGCTGGGGATCTTCCGTTGCGCATCAGGACTTCCTCCACTGAGGTGACATCGTTGTCAGCGTGTCGCGCCCGGGGCGAGGCCGAGGACGCGGTCGAGGTAGGGATTGGCGAAGAGCCCGGTCGGGTCGAGGGCGTCGCGCAGGGCCGCGAAGTCGTCGAAGTGGGGGTAGCGACGGCGCAGGGACGCGGCGTCGAGGGCATGCATCTTGCCCCAGTGGGGGCGGCCTTCGTAGGAGCCGAGGATGTCCTCGCACGCTTGGAAGTATCGGCGGTACGCCATGCGGTGGTACTGGTGGAAGGCGATGTAGCAGGTCTCGCGCCCCTGCGCCGTGGAGAGCCAGATGTCGTCGGCTGCGGCGAACCGGACCTCCAGCGGGAAGGACACCCGCTCGTCGTGAGTGCGGATCCAGCGCCCGATCTCCCTGAGCGCCTCGACGGCCCGCTCGCGGGGAATGGCGAACTCACCCTCGTGGAAGCGGACGTCGCGAGGCGACGCGAAGACGCTAGGGGAGAGGTCGGTCCACTCCCGGGTGGACATCGCCCGTGCGGCGAGCCGGGTGATCGGCGGCACCAAGGAAGGGAACCTGGTGCCGAGTCGGCACAGCACCTCGAAGCCGAGGTTGCTGACGGTGGTGTCGAGGCGCCGGCTCAGGTCGCCGATCGGCTTCAGCGGAGTGTCGCCCGGCATCCGGTGGAAGCTGCGGGTCAGTGTGGTGTCGCTGTGCGGGAACCAGAAGAACTCGAAGTGGTCGTTGAGTTCGGTGAGTTCATCGAGACGGGCGAGCGTTTCGGTGACCGGCATCGCGGCGTCCCTGGCCTGGAGGGCGAATCGGGGGACGCACTGCAGGGTGACTTCGGTGATGATCCCGAGCGCGCCGATGCCGACGCGTGCGGCCCGGAACAACTCGGGCCGCTCGTCGGCGGAGCAGTCGACCACCGACCCGTCCGCGAGGACCAGGCGCAACTCCCTGACCTGCGTGGCGATACCGCCGAACCGCAGGCCCGAGCCGTGCGTCCCGGTAGAGATCGCCCCGGAGACGGTCTGCCGGTCGATGTCCCCCATGATCTCCAGGGCGAGGCCGTGCTCGGCGAGGAGCGGGCCGAGCTTCCACAGCGGCATTCCGGCCTCGACGGTGACCAGGCCGCTCGCCCGGTCGACGGCGCACAGGCCGTCCATGCGGTCGAGGCGCAGTTGGACACCGGGAGCCACGGCGACGGGACTGAAGGAGTGCCCGGCACCCACCGCCTTGACCCGCTGCCCGTCCAGGGCCGCGTCCCGGACGGCTTGAGCCACCTCGGCCGAGTTCCCCGGCCGGCGGACGCGCGCGGGCCGGACCTCCTCGTTGCCTGCCCAGTTGCGCCATGTCTCGGTCATTGCGGGAAGTCCCCTCGTTCGCGTCGGCGGCTCAGCCGCGCTGAGCACGGATGAGGTCGCGGTACCACGCGAAGGACGCCTTCGGGGTGCGGACCTGGGTGTCGTGGTCGACGTGGACGAGGCCGAAGCGCTGGTGGAAGCCCTCGGCCCATTCGAAGTTGTCGATCAAGGTCCAGGTGAAGTAGCCGCGGACGTCCACGCCTTGGGCCACGGCGGCGTCGACGGCCTGGAGGTGGGTGTCCAGGTAGTCGATGCGGTCGTGGTCGAGGACGGCGCCGTCCGCGTCGACGACGTCCTCGACCGAGCAGCCGTTCTCGGTGATGTAGACGGGCGGGAGTGCCGGGTAGCGCTCCTTGAGGCCGACGAGCAGTTCCCGTAGACCGTCGGGGACGACGGGCCAGTCGAAGGCGGTGCGACGGAAGCCCTCGATGGGAGCTTCCTCGAAGGGCAGCCCTTCGGACGTCGGTGCCTGGATGCGGGTCGGGTTGTAGTAGTTGATGCCGAGCGCGTCCAGCGGGGCCGAGATCAGTTCCAGGTCACCGTCCTGGACGGAGCCGCCGAGGGTGGCGTCCGCACCGAAGGCGGACAGGTCGGGGTAGGTGCCCGTGAAGATCGGGTCGTTGAACAGGCGGTTGTGCAGGGCGTCGTAGGCGCCCGCGGCGGCGATGTCGGCGGCAGCGTCCGATGCGGGCCAGACCGGGGTGCAGTTGTTGGCGATCATCACCTGGAGACCGCGCGCCCTCAGTTCTCCCGACGCCAGTCCATGGGCCAGTAGTTGGTGGTGGGCGGCGGGGAGGCAGTCCAGGAAGAGGGCGCGGCCCGGCGCATGGGTCCCGAGGCCATAGCCCCAGACCGTGTGGATGAACGGCTCGTTGAGCGTGATCCATTTCTGGACGCGGTCGCCGAGCCGGTCGGCCATGACCGCGGTGTAATCGGCGAAGCGGTACGCGGTGTCGCGGTTCAGCCAGCCGCCTTCGTCCTCAAGGCCCTGGGGGAGGTCCCAGTGGTAGAGGGTCGGGACGGGTTCGACACCGTGTGCGAGCAGGCCGTCGACCAGCCGGTCGTAGAAGTCCAGGCCCTGGAGGTTGACCCCGCCCGTGCCGGTCGGCCGGATCCTGGACCAGGCGATGGAGAAGCGGTAGCCGGTGAGGCCGGCCTCGGCCATCAGCGCGAGGTCCTCCTCGTACCGGTGGTAGTGGTCGCAGGCCACGTCACCGGTGTGCCCGTCGCGGACCGTGCCGGGGCGGGCGGTGAAGGTGTCCCAGATCGACGGCCCGCGGCCGTCCTCCTTGGTGGCGCCCTCGATCTGGTACGACGCCGTCGAGGTGCCCCAGATGAAGTCGGCGGGGAGATGGTTCAGCGTCACGACTAACCTCCTAAAACATGAGCTGGACTCACGTTAGCTGTTTCGATGGGATGATGGAAGCGTGAATCAAGACCGCAATGCAGGGACGCTGCGCAGGCTGCCGGTCCAGAAGCGCAGCGCCGAACGCTTCGAACGGCTGCTTGACGCCTGCGCCGAACTTCTGGACGAGGTCGGTTATGCCGCGCTGACCACCAAGGAGGTGGCCCGCAGGGCCGACGTGCCCATCGGCACCTACTACCAGTTCTTCTCCGACAAGGAGGGGCTGATCGGTGCGCTCGCCGTCCGCAACCTGGAGTCCTTCATGGCGCGGGTCGCGGGCCGCATCGAGCGCGAGGAGCCCGAAGGCATCCCGGGCATCGTGGAGGTGACCGTCGACGAGTTCGTCGTCATGCGCCGGACGATCGCCGGGTTCGGCGTGGTCGACTTCGGCGCGGTGGGACAGGACCACGTCCTGGAGCCGACCCTGGACAACAACACCGCGGTGGCCGGCAGGCTGCGCTCACTCACCGCCTCCTTGGCCGGGGGGCAGGACGACGCCGAACTCGACTTCGCTGTGCGGGTGGCGCTCGAATGCGCGGACAGCGTGCTGAAACTCGCGTTCGCCACCGATCCGCAGGGCGACGCCCGGCTGATCGCCGAGTGCAAACGCGTACTCAACAGCTATCTCAACGACCGGCTCCGATGACACCCGCCGACGGAGCCCAGCGGGTGCTCCCGGCTCAGCGGACACTCCTGACCCTCCAGACCAGGGCCGCGCCCAGTACGGACATGCCCGCGGAACAGAAGAACAGCGAGCGGTAGCCGCCCAGACTGCCGAGCACGACCGAGGCGATGGGGGGAACCAGGACGTACGGCAGGGAGGTCATCAGGTTGGCCAGCGCCATGTCCTTGCTGCGGTCCGCCGAGGCGGGCAGCACCTCGGTGATCAGGGCGGTGTCGACGGACAGGTACACGCCGTAGCCCAGGCCCAGGATGACGGCCGCGACCAGCGTCATGGTCCACGTGGGCGACAGCGCGAGAGGGATCGCGGCGACGGCCATCGTGAGGCCGCCGAGGAAGACCGGCATCCGTCGCCTGCCCAGCCTGTCGGAGAGCCAGCCGCCGAGCACGACCGTCGAGACCGTGGCCACGGAGTTGACGCCGATCACGATGAGCAGGCCGTCGTCGGTCGACCGGCCGGGGAACAACTCCTCGTAGTGCAGTACGTCATCCAGGAAGTACGGCAGGTAGAGCGTGCCGAGGCCATAGCCGAGCCCCATGGCGAACCGGGAGCTCATCGCCCAGATGAAGTCGGGGTGCTCGCGCGGGCTGATCCGATAGCCGTCCAGGAAGGTGCGCAGCGAGAACGGCTCGCGCTGCCGTACGGGAAGCGGCGGGTCCTTCACGGTGGCCGCGAACAGCAGGATCAGCAGCGGAAACGCGGCGAGTAGCAGGTACTGCGCGGAGAAGCCCGCGACCAGGCCGATCAGCAGTCCGCCCACGATCAGGCCGCCGGCCTGCGGGGCCGTGGCCCAGCCGAGGACCACACCGCGCTGACCGGCCGGGACCTGGTCGGGCACCACCGGGGAGAGTCCGGCACCGATGAGCATGCAGGCGGCGGACAGCGCGAAGGAGCCGATCGCGACGCCGCCGACCGTCGTCTGGAGACCGAGGAAGACCAGCACCGCCATGTAGATCAGGGCGCCGACGACCATCCACGGTCGGCGCCGGCCGAACCGGCTGGTGGTGCGGTCGCTGAGGGCGCCGGCCAGTGGCGCGAGGACGATTCCCGAGATCGCGCCCATCACGCTGACCCAGGCGTAACTGCCGACCTTTCCCGCCGGATCGATCTCGGCGATCTGCTCGGGCATCAGGAGCGTGGTCGGCACCAGCATCGGGATGAACAAGCCGACGTTGCCCAGGACGTACAGGGTGATCCAGCCGCGGCCGACCGGGCGGACGGGCTCGGCGAGGGAATCGGACCGCTCGGGTTGCTCGGGCCGCTCGGGCCGCTCGGGGGCGAGGCTCATCGGGGCACTCTCCTGAGATGGACGAGCTCGCTCGTCCAGTCGAAGGGCAGCAACGGCGGCAGGCCGTGGCCGAGCAGGACGGCGCCCGAGTGGACGGCGCCGGTGGCCTCGTCCCGGTAGTGGGCATCGGGGTCGAGACCCTTCAACCGGGTACGGGCGACCGACCGCGCGGACGCGGACGGCTGGAACTGGAAGACGACGACTTCGTCCTCGGTGGCGTACTGCACCGCGTCGTGCTCAAGCCGGTACTGGACGCCCCCGTGCACCACGGGCCGGATCCGCTTGTACTCCTCCACGAGCAGCCGGGCCCAGCCGCGATCCTCCTCGCTCCACTTCCTGAGGTCGCCGCCGATGCCCATCGCCCCGGCCATCGAGACATGGAAGCGGTACCGGATCGGGGTCGCGCGGGCGGTGAAGGCGTGCGGGCTGTCGGTGACCCAGGCGCCCATGGTCCGGGCGGGCAGCAGCTGACCGTGGCCGTGCTGGATGGCGATCCGGTCGACAGCGTCGGTGTTGTCCGACGTCCAGACCTGGTCGGCGCGGGCCAGCACACCGAGGTCGGCCCGGCCTCCGCCGCCCGCGCACGACTCCAGGTACAGGCCGGGGCGGGCGACGCGCAACCGGTCCATCACCTCGTAGACCCCGAGGGTGTGCTCGATCCAGACCCGGTCGGGGTCGGCGGCCCCGGGCTGCCCAGCCTCGCTGAAGGGCCGGTTCATGTCCCATTTGAGGAAGGCCACGTCCAGCTCGGTGACGGTCCTGACCAGCCATTCCACCGCCCATTCCCGGACGTCGCGGCGGGCGAAGTTCAGCACGTGCTGGTTGCGGCGCTGCGTACGGGTCCGGCCTTCCTGGTGGAGGATCCAGTCGGGGTGCGTACGGAAGAGGTCGCTGTCGGGGTTGACCGCCTCGGGCTCCACCCACAGGCCGAATCCCATGCCGAGCGTTCGGACGTGATCGGCGAGTGGGCCCAGACCGTCCGGGAAGCGGTCGGGATGGGGCCACCAGTCGCCGAGCCCGGCCTGGTCGCTGGTGCGGGCGCCGAACCAGGCGTCGTCCACGACGAAGACCTCGACGCCGACGCCCGCGGCGAGCTCGGCCAGTTCCCGCTGCTGCTTCTCGCTGATGTCGAATTCGGTCGCCTCCCATGAGTTGAAGATGAGAGGCCGTTCGGCGGGACGGGCGGGGAGCACCTGACGCTCGATGTAGGCGTGCCAGCGGCGGCTGGTACCGCCGAAGCCGTCGGGGGCGTACAGCCCGGTGAAGACGGGGGTCTCCAGACGCTCACCGGCGCCGAGCTTCCAGACCAGTCCCTCGTGCCCGAATCCGCCGGTCCAGGAGGCACGGCCGTAGGGGTCGCGGCGCAGGGTGATGCGGCGGCTGCCGCTCCAGGCCAGGGCAGTGCTCCAGACCTCGCCGTGCTCCTCGGTGGCGTCCTGCGCGTCGAGCATCAGCCAGGGTCCGGCGTGCGGTCCCGTGATGCCGAGTCGGCTGGTGAACACGGTCTCGCCGACGGGCACCCGGTCACGCCGGAGTTGGAACTCCCGGGCCCATTCGCCCATCACATGGCTGACCCGGTAGTCGTCGCGGGCGGGCAGCGTCCAGGCGGCGGAGTCGAACCGCAGGACGTCCACCGGCTCCCCCGCGGTGAGGACGGCCCAGCGCTCGATCTGGTCATGGTCGTCCCGGACCCGGTAGTTGAGGTCGAGGTCGAGGGAGCGGACCCGGTCGGTGAAGGAGAGCGTGAGCAGGTCGTCGTCGACGGTGTGCGAGACGAACCGCCATGCGAAGCCGCGCACACCGTCGCTGAACCGGACGGTCAGCGACGGCACGCCGAACCGCAGGCCCCCCTCCACCACGTACTCCTCACCGCCGGGATCGTCGCCGCCGGGGTCCTCGGCGGGCAGGTCGGCCGCGACCGAGACGGCCTGTTCCAGGCTCAGCGGCCGGCCCCAGTGCGCGTGCCGGGGGACGTCGTCGGCGTCCAACCGGAAGGCGTACGAGGTACCGGGCGTGCTCAGAAGCCAGAGGCGGGCTTCGGAGTGATGAGTGATCACGTAGTCCCTCAAATATGAGTTTGGCTCATGTTCTGCTCGTACGGTAGGCAGTCGAGTCGGCGCTGCCAAGCCCCTGGCGGCAGAAAGGGTCCCACCACTCCGACGTGGAAGCCGACGCGGTCGCGCCCGAGGCCAGGTTCACCCCCGGCTGCTTCAGCGGGTTCGGGGTGGGTGTGGGATCGTCGACCGTCGGCGATGTCGGCCCATCCGGAGCGGTGGAGGGTGGTGCGGGCGAGGGGCGCAGGACGCTCATGGCGGCGGGTGTGCGGTGGCGGCAGATCCGGCCGGCGTCTTCGGCGAAGGTGCCTGGTGGGCCGCGAGGTCCGTGACGTGAACGGTCTCGGTCCGACCCTTTCGATATGCCGATTCGGCGGCGCCTGCGGTGAAGGCGACGAGCACGGGGGCCTTACCGGGGCTGAACTGGTGGCCCGCCGGTGCGCCGAGTTCCCTTGGTCACGAAGATGCGCTCGTGCCAGGTGGACGCGGACCGGATCCTGGCGCACGTCTCCCTCGTCACCGCCACCACGCTCGCCGCCGTGTCCGCGGTCACCGCCGGTGCGAACACCACCTACGACAACCGCCTCGCGCTGGACACCTGGACCATCGATCGTGTCATCCGGCTCGCCGGCGGAGGCGCGGGCCTCCGGGAACGTGTCCAGGTCCAGGCGGACGCCCTGTGCGCCCACGCCGGGGCGACGCTGAGCAAGACCGAACTCGACACACCGGTCCCCACCCCGCTCCTCTCCACGACACGGCCCCCGTCGACCGGCTCGTACCGCTCGGGGACCTGCTCTCCGGCCTCACCGAAGGAGAGCTGCCGGGCCACACCCGGCAGCTCCTGGCGCTGGTACCGCGGACCGGCACCCGGGGCGAACCCCCGCACGCTGACCCCGCCGGTACCGCGGACCGGCACCCGGGCGAACCCCCTCACGCTGATCCCGTCGGTGCCGCGACCGGGCTTCGCCGCCCTCAGCCGACGTGGACGCGGGGGCGGCGGGAGCGGTCGGGTTCCGCCTCGCGCAGCACCTCCCGGGTGACCGGCGCGACCTCGCCCTGGCCCAGGAGGAAGAAGCGGAGGAAGTTGGCGAAGGGGTTGCCCTCGGTCCACTCGAAGTAGATGTGGGGGCGGGTGCCGGTGAGGTCGCGGGCGTGGAGGAGCAGGGCCGCGAGGGCGTTGGGGACGGAGGAGCCCTCGACGGTGAGGACGCGGTAGCGGTCGTGGAGGACCTCGCCCTTCACCGTGAGTCCGGCTTCGAACTCGGAGGGGTCGGTGACGGTCACCTCGACGAAGACGAAGTCCTCGCTGGTCGGGAGGTCGTTGTCGGAGCGGATCTGCTCGATCTTCTCGCGGTACTCGGTGATGTCACGGCTGCCGGGTTCGTTGGCGATGAACCGGGCCGTCCGGCGCGAGATGTCCTGGATGTAGCGTTCCGCCATCTCGTCGAGATCGACATGGGTGACGCGGAGTTCGAAGGCGCGGCCCAGGCGGGAGAGGAGGGAGATGAGGATGATGCCGGCGATGAAGCAGGCACCGATCTTGACGCCGTCCGGGCGTTCGATGACGTTGACGACCGTCGTGTAGAGGAAGACGACCGAGATGATACCGAAGCCGATCGTCCAGCCGCGCTGGCCGGCCTTGCGCGCTGCGATGGTCACGGCGATGGCGGCGGAGGAGATGAGGACGAGGACGCCGGTGGCGTACGCGCCGCCCTGGGCGTCGACGTCGGCGTCGAAGATCCAGGTCACCAGGAAGGCGACCAGGGTGAAGACGATGACCATGGGGCGCACGGCACGGGCCCAGTGCGGGGCCATGCCGTACTTGGGCAGGTAGCGCGGCATCAGGTTGAGCAGTCCGGCCATCGCCGACGCGCCGGCGAACCAGAGGATGGCGATGGTCGAGACGTCGTAGACCGTGCCGAAGGTGTTGCCCAGGTATTCGTGGGCGAGGAAGGCGAGCGCGCGGCCGTTGGCCTGGCCGCCGGACTCGAACTCCTTCGCCGGGATGAGCACGGTGGTGATGAAGCTGGTGCAGATCAGGAAGACGCTCATGATCACAGCGGCCGTGGTGAGGAGCTTCTTCGTGTCCCGGATACGGCCGGTGGGCCGTTCCTCGGTGTCGTCGGGGTCGCCCTTGACGTGGGGCATGACGGCGACGCCGGTCTCGAACCCGGACAGTCCGAGCGCGAGCTTGGGGAAGACGAGCAGGGCGACGCCGACCATCGCGAAGACGTTTCCGTGCTGGGCGGTCAGGGCCGAGGCCCAGTCCGTGACGACATGGCCCTCGGTGAGGACGTGCCAGAGGCCGGTGATCACGACGACCACGTTGAGCGTCAGATACAGGCCCACGAGGGCGACGGCGACACCGATGGCTTCCAGGAAGCCCTTGAGGAACACCGCGCCGAGCAGGGCGATCAGCACCAGAGTGATGATCATCTGCTTGTTGTGGAGGGCCTCCGCGAGGTGGGGGTTCTCGACGAGGTGGGTCGAGGCGTCGGCGGCCGACAGGGTGATGGTGATGAGGAAGTCGGTCGCCGCGAAGCCCAGCAGGGTGAGGACGAACAGCTTGCCCTTCCAGAAGGACAGCAGCCGCGACAGCATCGCGATCGAGCCCTCGCCGCGGGGGCTCTCCTCGGCCACCCGCCGGTACACCGGCAGCGCACCCGCGAGGGTGACGACGACCAGCACGATCGTCGCGACGGGGGAGAGCAGGCCGGCCGCGAGGGCCGCGATGCCCGGCTGGTAGCCGAGGGTCGAGAAGTAGTCGACACCCGTCAGGCACATCACCCGCCACCAGCGCTGACCCCTGTGCCCGGCGTCCGGGGCCGGTTCCGCGGGACGGGAGGGCTTGCCCTTGCCCATGTCGGAAAGACCCTCCAGCATCCACGCCCGCAGCCTGCCGGTGCGCGTCTCGTTCGTGCCGGCCATCGGGCTGCTCCTGGGCGTGGGGGGAGGAATTCGGCCGTCGGACGGACAGCCGAGTCAGCCTAAGCAGCCAGGGACGCCCTGATCCGGCCATGGGCGTATGGGAAGCGTCAAGATCCCTCGCTTGGGCGTTGTGTGTCTCACATGCGTGTACGCGCCTGTGAACAGGCGCCGAGCCGTACGGCCCGTGTCAAGGACGAGTGAAGACGGCGGCGCCCGGCGACAAGAACCCGCCAAAGACCGCCGACGGCCGGCCCGGTCGGGTGGTGGCGCGCGCCGGTATCCGGAGGCTCCTCTGTGGCGTACGGTCCCGAGGCCATCGTCCTGGTCCTCACGGCGGCCGGCGCCCCCCCGGCTCGGCTTCGCCCTGCCGGTCACGCTCGCCATCGCCGGGCTGCTCGCGGTCCTCGTCGCCTCGTACCCGCCAGGTCATCGCGGTCTTCCCGGACGGCGGCGGTTCGTACGCCGTCGCCACCGTGCGCCTCGGGCGCCGGACCAGCCTGGTGACCGCCGGCTCCCTGCTCCTGGACCACCTCCTGAGCGTGGCCGTCGCCGTCACCGCCGGAGCCGCCGCCCTCACCTCCCTTCCCCGGCCTCTACGGGGACTGGCTTCGCTTCCGGTGCTGATGGGTCGGGGGCCACGTCATGCTGACGCCCGCGGTCGGCTTCGTACCGCCGCCGCGCTGGACGACGACGTGGTCAGTGCGGGCCGGAGACCCTGAATGCCGAGTGGGCCGTGTCCCCTTCGAACCGACGGGCGAGGCGGGCGAGGGCCGTCCGCCTCGTCGGCTGTCTGGTGGCCGCACCGGCGGGCAGCGCGAGCCGTGACGTCCACCGGCGTCGGGCATTGCCTTCGTCGTCATTCATTGCAACGAAGCGTTGCGTTCGGTCGCAGCATCATTGCATCAATTACTCGCCTCTGAGCTGGAGTTACGTGAATCTGTGATTGACGGAGCTTCCGGAAGCGCCGTAGCTTTCAAGTTGTGTAAACGTGCACTGACGCGAAGTGAGGAATGGCCATGAGTGAGTCCCCGTACACCGTCACGGCGCTGCCGACGGAGCGTCGGCCCGGCTGCCCCTTCGACCCGCCGGCGGAGCTGGTCGAAGCCCGCAGTCACGGCCCCATCAGCCGCTACACCCACCCCGGCGGGAAGCCCGGCTGGCTGATCACTGGATACGACCTGGTCAGGTCGGTCCTGGCCGACTCGCGGTTCAGTTCGCGCAAGGACCTGATGAACGTGGTCGACTTCGAGCTTCCGCCGGCGCCGCCCGGCGAGTTCCTGCTCATGGACGAGCCGCAGCACAGTCGCTACCGCAAGCCGCTGGTGGGCAAGTTCACCGCACGCCGGATGCGACTGCTCACCGAGCGGGTCGAGCAGATCACCGCCGAGTGCCTGGACGCCATGGAGCAGGCGGGGCCGTCGGCGGACCTGGTGACCGCGTTCGCCAAGCCCATCCCCACGATCATCATCTGTGAGCTGCTGGGCGTCCCCTACGAGGACCGGGACTCGTTCCAGGAACAGATCGACAAGTTCATGGGCGGCGCGACGAGCGACGAGGAGCTGATCGCGGCCTACACCGCGACCCAGGAGTACCTCGCCCAGCTGGTGGCCGCCAAGCGCGCGAACCCCACCGACGACGTACTCAGCGAACTCACCGACAGCGATCTGACCGACGAGGAACTGAAGGGGATCAGCCTCATCCTGCTGGCGGCCGGGTTCGACACCACCGCGAACATGCTGTCCCTCGGCACCTTCGCGCTCCTGCGGAACCCGGAGCAGCTGGCCGCGCTGCGCGCCGATCCCGAGCTCATCGACCCGGCCGTGGAGGAGCTGCTGCGGTATCTCAGCGTCGCCAAGTCGTTCATGAGGACGGCGCTGGAGGACGTCGAGGTGGGCGGGCAGAGCATCGCGGCCGGCACGACGGTCGTCCTCTCGTACCACATGGCCGACCACGACCCCGAGCGCTTCACCGACCCCCATGTGCTCGACCTCCAGCGGCAGGGCGGCGGACACCTGGCCTTCGGCCACGGCATCCACCTGTGTCTGGGCCACCAACTGGCCCGCGTCGAGATGCGGGTCGCCTTCGCCGCGCTGCTCGACCGCTTCCCCACGCTGCGCCTGGCCGTACCGGCCGAGGAGGTCGTCCTGCGCCCGGAGACCGCGGACATCTACGGGGTGAAGAGCCTCCCGGTCACCTGGGACGCGTGACCACGAACCGGTGAACGAGCGAGGTCGCCCGGGGGCGCCGCCCCTCTCCGCGGGGCGGGGCGGCGAAGGGACCCGGGCTCGCGGGTCCGTCACCCCTGGAGGTGGGTGCCGACCTGGAGGAACGCCTGTACCGGCGGTGCCTGGGGGACGGCCGGGGAGACGACCCGGGAGGCGTAGCGGACGATCACCAGGTCGAGTGCGGAGGAGATGAACAGGCGCCGGCCGTGGATGCCGCCGGCCATGAAGGAACCGTAGGGGTCGTTCGGGATCCACCACAGGTCGTGGTACGAGAGCGGAGCGGAACTCGGTGCCGGGCTCGCCGGTCGCCCGTGCGGTGGCGCGGTGGCGCGGTGGCGCGGTGGCGCGGTGTTCGCGGATCGTGACGGGCCCGGCGTACCCGTAGGGGCGCAGTTGGGGCGCGAGGGCGGCGAAGTACCGCTGCGCTTCGAGCGCCTTGTCGTACGGGCGGACGCCGGACTGTCGGCCACCGACCCGATGCCGAGGCCGTCCTCGGCGGCGACGCCCGCCGCCTGGCCTGGACGGCGCACCGAAGGACGGAACGCACTGAGCCGCCGGCCTTCAGGAACGGTCGGCAACTCCTGATAACGGGCCACCCCGCCAAGCGAATTCCCCCTCGCCCTACATCATCACGCGCCGAGAATTCCAATGCCCCGACAAAACCACCCACTCGTGCGGACTCCCCGCGATTCCCTCAGTGAAATGCGTGCTTTGCGTGGGCGCTTGACGGGGTGTCATGCCCGTGAATAAGAATCTCCCCCGCCGTCAGTGGTGCACCTTTCGCCAGGCCGTCTCCATGTTTCGGAGGTGGCCCGGTTTGGCGTGTCCTGGGGTGTTTTCGCTGGTGGTTCGGTGCGTTCGGGTCGGTGAGGGGGGTCCCTTGCCGGTGCGTCGGCGCGCTTCCGTTCGCGTGTGTGCGCGAGGGCTTCCTGGAAGGGATTCGAGTGAGATTCAGATACGGGCGGGCGATAGCCTGCCTCGTGGTTTCGGCAATAGCCGGGACCATGTTGCCACAAGCCGCTTATGCCGCACCGGTTTCCGCCGATGACGGCGAGGGTATTGTCGACGCCCTCTCCGGGTGGTTCTCGGACGGCGACGACAAGGCCGACGCGCCCGTCGCGCCGGCGCAGCCCGGCACCGGTGGGACTCCGGTGCTGCCCAGCCGGGAGCGGCTGCCGAAGGGCAAGGCGGCGGCCAAGCCGAAGCGGGTCGCGGAGCTGACGGGACGGCGCACGCCGACCGCCCGTTACTGGCAGCTGTCCGACGGCCGGGTGCAGGCCGAGGTGTCGGCCGTGCCGACCGCGTACCGGACGGGGAAGTCCTGGAAGGGCATCGACCCGACGGTCGTACGGACCGGCGGCGGTGACTTCGCGTACACCAACGCGACGAACACCGCCCGCAGTTGGTTCGGCACCGACCCCGGCAGGCTGCTGCGGTTCGAGGCCTCCGACGGGCACGCGGTGACGCTGGGCCTCCAGGGCGCCGCCGGGCTCGCCCCGGTGGCCGAGGGCGACACCGTCACCTACAAGGACGCCGTCCACGGCGCCGACCTGTCGTACCAGGTGGGGCCCGGGCAGGTGAAGGAGAACATCGTTCTCGACCGCCGGCCCGCAGGACCGGTGTCGTTCACCTTCACCCTCGACTCGGGCGGACTGACGCCGAGGGCGGGCAAGGACGGCTCGATCGGGATCTACGGCGAGGGCGCCGACCCGGTCCTGGTGATCCCGGCCGCGTTCATGACGGACACGGCCGCCGATGCCCGTTCGCCGTACGGCACCGGCTACAGCTCCGCCGTCGAGCAGCGGCTCACCCGGGCGGGCAAGGGCTGGAAACTCACCGTCGTACCGGACGCGGCCTGGCTGGCCGCGCCCGAGCGGAAGTACCCGGTCACGATCGATCCGACGATCTCCATCGCTCCGACGCCGTCCACGGCGCAGGACGTGATGATCTCCTCGGACGGCCCGACGACGAACTACGACGACAACTGGCGGTTGTCGGTCGGCAACACCAGCACCGGCGCCTCGCGCGCCCTGCTGCGGTTCCCGCTGACCGGCGTCCCGGCCGGTACGAAGCTCGACTCGGCCGATCTGAAGCTGTACTTCGACCAGACCCACACCACCGGCGACACCGAGGTCCAGCTGGAGGCGCACCGAGCCACCCAGCCCTGGACCGAGGCGCAGGCCACCTGGAGCAACGCCAACGCGATCACCGGTGAGCTGTCGGGCACCTCGGTCGTCGTGGACGACGGCGACGCAGGACGGACGGCCGCCGTCGGCGCCTGGCCGGCGTCGGGGAACACCGCGTACACGCAGTACGCCGTCAACCAGGACTACCTGTACAACAAGGACACGGTCGCGGGCGACACGTACACCTGGCAGCCGAGTCTGCCCGAGGACGGTACGTACCAGGTCGAGGCGCACAGCATCCCGGCCTCCGACCGGGCCACGAACGCCCCGTACACCGTCACCTACGACGGCGGCAGCAAGGTGTACGGCGTCGACCAGCAGGCCGGCACGGCCGGAGTCTGGAAGACGCTCGGCTCGCACCCGTTCAAGGCCGGCACCCTCGGTAAGATCGTCCTCGGTGACGGTCCCGCCTCGACCACGACCTCGGTGATCGCGGACGCGGTCCGCTTCACCAAGGGTGGCGTGGTCACCAAGCAGCCCGGCGAGCTGAACACCTGGCACACCTTCCCGGTGACCAGGACCGTCCAGTCCTGGATCGACGGCGCCAACGTCAACAACGGCTTCGTGATCAAGGCCGGCGACGAGAGCGCGACCGGCCCCAAGGGCGGACCGCGCTACGAGGGCAGCGAGTTCGGGTACGGCGGCGAGACCGCCAACTACCCACGGCTCGTCCTGACCTTCGGCCGACAGGGCGTGGACCTCGCCCCGCCGACCACCATCCACGACACCGGCGCGGAGCTCAGCTGGTCCGCCTACCGGGACACGGACCCGATCGCGACCGGCGACGACATCGTCGAGTACCAGGTCCACCGGTCGATCAACCAGACCTTCACGCCCTCGGCCGCGACCCTCGTCGCACCCGTGGCGTCCACGGTGACCAGCTTCACGGACACCTCAGGCACCCCGACGAAGGCCGACGACCCCGACCCGTTCGGCCGCGCCTACTACTACATGGTCGCGGTCAGGACGAAGGACGGCCAGGTCGTCGCCGCGCCCACGCAGCTCGTACGGCTGCCGAAGGCCGGGCGGACGACGAAGGTCCTCGACGCGGCGCAGGACACCACCCTGTCCTCGACGCGGACCACGTCCACCCACGACACCATCGACGACGCCGGCCCGAAGAACTGGCTGTCCGTCGGCAACAACTCCGCCACCTACGGCGACACCCGCGCCCTGCTGAAGTTCCCGGCCCTCGGCATCCCCGCCACCGCCCGGGTCCTGGACGCCAAGGTCCGCCTCTGGAGCACCCAGACCGCGCAGGACACCACCGGCGCCGTCTACGAGCTGCGCCCCCTCACACGTGACTTCGACGAAGCCACCGCCACCTGGGTCAAGGCGAACGCCACCACCAACTGGACCGCACCGGGCGGCGACTTCGGCGCCTCGGTCGCGGACACCGGGGCCAAGACCAACGACCCGGCGCGCCACGACTGGAACGTCACCTCGCTCGCCCAGTCGTGGGTGACCACCCCGTCCTCGCAGAACGGCGTGGTCATCAGGACGGCCGACGAGGCCGCCTCGCAGGAGCGGACGCTGTTCCTCTCCTCGGAGGGCGCCGAGACCCGTCTGCGCCCCCGCATGGTGGTCACGTACGTCGACTCCACCACGGAATCGACGTACTACGCTCCGCAGACCCCGGCGCGGATGACACCGAACACCGACTACACGGTCGACTTCACCCTCACCAACACCACCGCGTCGACGTGGAAGGCCACCGACCGGGTCCTCAGCTACACCTGGGCCCTGCCGGACGGCACCGACGTCACCAACGGCGGCAACCAGATCCAGACCGCGCTGCCGGCCGACGTCGTCCCCGGGGACAGCGTGTCCCTGCAGGCGAAGGTCAGGACCCCGATCAACTCGGCCTCGGGGAACAAGCGCACGGACTACGTCCTCAACTGGGACGTGTACGACAAGGCCACGGGGACCTGGGCGTCCGGCACGGCCGGCATCCCCGGCCTGAAGCAGAACGTGGCGGTGGAGGACCCGACCTCCAACCAGCTCGGCATGGAGAAGTTCTACGTCTACACGGGCAAGAACACCGGTGCCGGCTCGACCGTCATGAGCAACCTGGCCTCCGGCAACACCGTCTGGCAGTACAACGCGTTCACCAACCCCGGCCGCGGTGTCACCACCTTCGCCCGGTTCGCGTACAACAGCCTCGACACCTCCGACACCGTCTCGGGCTCCGGCTGGTCCTTCCAGGCCTCCGGCCCGATCCGGCTCGGCGCGCCGCTGGAGTTCCACCCGAAGCCGCACCCGACCGAGATCCGGCTCCCGGACGGCGACGGCACCACGCACGTCTTCCGTGAGCAGGCGGACGGCTCCTGGAAGGCGCCCGCGGGCGTCCACTACAGGCTGACGGCCAAGCCCGGTCTGGACTGCACCCCGCTGAAGGACCCGGTTCCGGACGCCTGGACGATGACCCGTCCCGACGGCACCCGGTTCGTCTTCGGCTGCGACGGCTACATGACGTCGGCGATCGAGAAGAACGGCAACACGCAGACGTACACCTACGAGGAACGGAAGTCGAACAACAAGCCGACCAAGTTCCTCAAGTACGTCACCGACCCCGTCGGCCGTCAGTCGCTGACGATCGAGTACTACTCCAAGGCCGACGGCAACAACCCGAAGATCATCGACCACATCAAGTCGATGACCGACATCTCGGGCCGCAAGGTCACCTTCGAGTACTCCGACAAGGGCCTGCTCACCAAGATCACCGACGGTGCCGGCTCCGGCCAGCCGAAGGTCTACGGCTTCGAGTACGACGCCACCCAGGGCAACAAGAACGTCAAGCTGGTCAAGGCCACCGACCCGCGCGGCAACGCCACCTCCCTGGCGTACAACTCCCCGCAGACCGGCGACGACCCGAAGTACCACTGGTGGACCAGGACGATCACCGACCGTCTCCAGGGCACCACGGGCTTCACGTACGCCGTCGACCCCGGCAACGCCAAGTTCACCGACACCCGGGTCACCGACGCCGAGTCGCGTTCCTCCGACTACGTGACCGACGACTTCGGCCGCGCCGTCCTGTCGACGAACGCCAAGTCGCAGGCCATGAAGATGTCGTGGGACGCGGACAACAACGTCGTCTACACGGAGGAGAGCAACGGCGCCAAGACCGCGTACTGCTACGACCAGAAGACGGGCTACCCGCTCTGGAAGCGCGACGCGGAGAACAACAAGGCGGGCGTGCCCGCCCAGAGCGAGTGCGCCCCGGGCGTCCACCCGGCGAACTCCTCCCGGTACACGTACCAGACCCGGTCCGACGGCTACTCGGCCGACATCTTCACCAAGACCTCCCCGGAGGGCCGGACCTGGCAGTTCGGCTATGACACCTTCGGCAACCTGAAGACGGTCACCGACCCGAAGGGCGTCGCCACCGCGACGGCGGGGGACTACACCACCTCGTACGAGTACGACGCCTACGGCCAGCTGACCCGGGCGGTCGACGCCAACGGCAACGCGGACACCAACAGCGGCTTCGGGCCCGCGGGCTTCCCGACGACGATGACGGACGCGCTCGGCAAGTCGTCGACCTTCGTCTACGACGAGCGAGGCCAGGTCCGCGAGGTCACCGACGCACTGGGCAGGAAGACCACGCAGACGTACGACGTCTACGGCCGTCCGCTGGTCAAGACGGAGCCCAAGAACCAGGCCACGGGCGACCTGATCACCGCTCCGGCACCCGTCTACGACGCCAACGACAACGTCACGACGTCGACGGCGCCCAACGGCGCGGTGTCCGAGGCGGTCTACGACGCGGCCGACCAGATCACCTCGGCGACCGAGCCGAAGTACACGCCGACGTCGAGCGAGCGGAAGACGACCTACACCTACGACAAGGTCGGCAACCTCAGGACGACGACCGAGCCGAAGGGTTCGCTGACCACGGCGGACGCGACGGACTTCGTCACGACCAACAACTACAACGAGATCTACCAGCTCAGCTCCGTCACCAACGCGAACGGTGACAGGGTCAGCTACGAGTACGACAACGTCGGCAACACGACCAAGGTCGTCGACCCGAAGAAGAACGCCACCGCCGACACGGCCGACTACAGCTCCCTGTCCGTCTACGACCTGAACCACCGGATCACCTCGGTCACCGACGCCGCCGGGAAGACCACCAGGAAGGCCTACGACAAGGACAACCTGGTCGTCTCCACGACCGACGCGGAGAACAACACCACGCTCGTCAGCTACGACGAGCGCGGCAAGCAGACCGAGGTCAAGGTCCCGCGCAGCGGCACCTCGCCGATCGTCCACCGCACCACCCGGTACGAGTACGACCAGGTCGGCAACGCCACCAAGGTGATCAGCCCGCGCGCCGTCGAGGCGGGTACCACCACGGCGTTCACCTCGCGCACCGAGTACGACGCGCTGAACCGGCCCAAGCGCCAGTACCAGCCGTACGACCCGGCGGACACCCGGCACAACGACCCGAACGTCTACACCGAGACCGAGTACGACGCCGTGGGCCGGGTCTCCACGACCTCGATGCCGCCCTCCGAGGGGCAGACGGTCCGCAACGTCACCAAGGTCGACTACTTCGACAACGGCTGGACCAAGAGCACCACGGACCCGTGGGACATCACCACCACCTACGACTACAACGCCGTGGGCCAGCAGACGGCCCGGACGCTGACCTCGGCGGGCGGCTCGTCCAACCGCACGATGACGTGGTCGTTCTACCCGGACGGCAAGGTCAGGTCCCGGTCCGACGACGGTGTACCGGTGGGCAAGTCGGTCGTCCTCGTGGACAACTCCGACACCCAGCACATCACCGCCACGGGCACCTGGGCCACCGGGAACATCACCGGTCAGCAGGGTTACGACCACCGCACCCACGCGGCGGGCGCGGGCACGGACGCCTTCACCTGGACGCTCGACATCCCCGAGGACGGCACGTACACCGCGTACGTGAAGTACCCGAAGGTGACCGGGGCCGCCACCACCGCGAAGTACACACTCACCCACGGCACCACCACCGAACCGGCGGTCACCAAGGACCAGAACGCCGCCACCGGCACCTGGGTCGCCCTCGGCGGCTACGCCCTCAAGCAGAGCGAGGGCGCCAAGCTCAAGCTGGACCAGAACAGCGCGGGCCTCGTGGTCGCGGACGGCGTCAAGCTGGTCCGTGACAACACCACCGAGACCGACAACGAGAAGCGGACCTTCGACTACTCCTACGACGTCAACGGCAACCTGACGTCGATCGGCGACACCTCGCCCGGAACGAAGGTCGACGCCTACGCCATCGCCTACACCGGCCTCAACCAGGTCCAGAAGGTGACGGAGTCGCTCTCCGGCGTCGAGAAGAAGGCCACGTCGTACACGTACGACGCCAACGGCCAGTCCGACACGGTCACCCACCCGAGCCAGTTCTCCAAGTACACCTACGACCTCCGGGAGAAGGTCAGGACGGTGTCCGTCGGCAAGTCCGCGACGGACAGCGACCCCAAGGTGACCTCGTACACCTACACCGACCGCGGCCAGAAGCTGAAGGAGACCAAGGACAACGGCAACACGGTCGACTACACCTACTTCCTCGACGCGGCGCTGAAGTCGACGACGGAGAAGAAGGCGGACGGCACCACGCTGGTCGCCTCGCACACGTACGCCTACGACGCCAACGGCAACAAGTCGCAGGACGTCGCGAAGAAGATGAACGCCGACAACCGCACGGCGTACCTCGACTCCACGACCGACCTCACCTACGACCCGGCCGACCGGCTCACCAAGTCGGTCAAGTCGGGCAACGGCGCGGGCACGGAGACGTACCTCCACGACGACAACGCCAACGTCATCAGCCAGACCGTCAAGGGCTCGACCACCACGTTCCGGTACGACCGGAACAGGCTGCTGACCGCCACGGCCTCGGGTGCCACGGCGGCCGACTACAGCTACGACCCGTTCGGCCGCCAGCAGTCGGTCAGCTCCGGCGGCAAGGTCATCGAGCGGAGCGTGTACGACGGCTTCGACCACGTCGTGGAGTCCCAGAAGCCGGACGCCGGCGGCGCCATGAAGTCGACGACGTACACCTTCGACCCGCTGGACCGCACCGCCACGAAGACGGCGGGCGGCAAGACCACCGACTTCGAGTACCTCGGCCTGTCCGGCGAGGTCCTCGACGAGAAGGTCGCCGGCGCGCTCACCAAGTCGTTCCAGTACAGCCCCTGGGGCGAACGCCTGTCGCAGACCAAGCACAACACCGACGGGACGACCGAGGACGGCTACTACGGCTACAACAGCCACACCGACGTCGAGACCCTGACGGACAAGAACGGCGATACCAAGGCCACCTACGGCTACACCGCCTACGGCAACAACGACGCCACCGAGTTCACCGGCATCGACAAGCCCGAGACCGGCCAGCCGGACAAGGAGGAGTACAACCCCTACCGCTACAACGCCAAGCGCTGGGACGCCCAGTCGGGCACGTACGACATGGGCTTCCGCGACTACAACCCGGGGCTCAACCGCTTCACCACCCGGGACATGTACAACGGCGCCCTCGCCGACATGAAGCTCGGCTCGGACCCCTTCACCGGGAACCGGTACGCCTTCACCGGCGGCAACCCCACCAGCCTCGTCGAGTTGGACGGCCACTTCGCCATCCCGCTGATCTGGTGGGCGGGCGCCGCGCTCGTCACGGCGCTGTACGCGGCGACGCCGCAGGGCCAGCAGAACCTCGCGGACGCGAGCACGGCCCTCGGCAGCATGCTGATGCCGTCGGCGAGCGACGTCGACTCCGACTCCTCGTCCGACAACGAACCGCGTCCGGGTCCCACCCCGCAGCCGTCGCCGGGCCCCCAGCCCCGGCCCGCGCCGCGGACCACCGACACCAACAACCCGACGTGCGACCCGATGCCTCTGGTCGACGGCGGTCGGGTCTACGGCGGCCTGGAGGAGTACACGGACCACCAGGGGAACAAGGGCTGCCGGGCGACCGGTGCCTGGGCGTTCCTGACCAAGTCCGACCGCAGGTCGCGCACCGGGGCCGGCGGCCTTCCCAAGTGCTCCGAATGCGAGCCCTCCGTGCAGCCCGACGGCATGGGTGAGATCGCCGCCGGAGGCGGAAGCCCGCAGGCAGGGCACCTGATAGGTTACTGGGGCAAGGGCACCGGACAGGATGTGCGCAACCTCGTCGCTCTGCACGGCAGGGCGAACGCGAGGATGGCCAGCAAGGTTGAATCCTTCGGGTGGAAGCACTTGACTGGCGACAACAAACTGTTCATGTCGGTCGTGCCCATCTACGGTGACCCGCATTCGGCCGTCCCCTCGCTCGTGCAGGTGGGAATGACCGCGTACGGCCCCCAGGGGGACATCGTGGAAAGCTATTCGTGCACCGCGATCAACTCCCCGACCGGC
This sequence comes from Streptomyces sp. NPDC001728, assembly GCF_040297565.1. NCBI lineage: Bacteria > Bacillati > Actinomycetota > Actinomycetes > Kitasatosporales > Streptomycetaceae > Streptomyces > Streptomyces sp. NPDC001728. The sequence continues at coordinate 275,047 of NZ_JBEOZK010000006.1, read as the reverse complement.
ATCGGCTCGACGTGCTAGAAGGGGCCTAGAGGTGGCAACGCTTTCCGAGATACGAGCCCTGTTGGGCGAATCCCGGTTCAACTGGTCGGATCCGGCACCGTGGACCGAACTGGAGCAGGAATTCGGCATCGCGTTCCCCGCGGACTTCCGCGAGGTCGTGGACGCCTACGGTTCGGTCTCGATCAACGGGCAGTTGTATCTGAAGCACCCCGCGAGCCATCTGCTGCACAACCTGGGCAAGGAGCTCAGGATGGACCTCGAGTTCTGGCGCGAGGAGGACATGGCCGAGTTCCTGCCCAGCCGGGCGGGGACGGCCCCCGGGGAGATGCTCCCGGTGGCGTCGGCCACGACGGGCGAGGCGATCTTCCTTCGCGTCCCCGACGGACCCTCGTCGCCCTGGCGGGTCGTGGTCCAGGAGATGGACAGTCCCTCGTGGACGCTCTACGAGATGACGTTCGGCGAATGGCTGCTGGCGTATCTCAAGGGGCGGGACGTGATGTTGTGCTCGCGCAACCACGCGCCTGACGGGCCGTTCTACGAGCCCCTTCCCTGAGGACGAACGCGACGGTACCCCCCGGCCCTTCCGGCCGGGGGGTACCGGTGTGTCCGGGGCCGGTCGGGGCCGGTCGGGGGCGGCCGGGGGGCTTGGGGGGACCTCCGCCTCAGGGCTCGATCAGGCCCACTCTGATCGCGTACCGGGTCAGCTCCAGGCGGTCCCGCAGGCCGAGCTTCTGGAGCAGGTTCGCCCGGTGGCGTTCCACCGTCTTCGGGCTGATGACCAGCAGATCACCGATCTCCTTCGAACTGTGGCCCTCCGCCACCAGTTTGAGGATCTCCTCCTCGCGCTCCGTGACCGCCTTGGCCGGCAGCGGCCTGCCCTGCTCCGCGCGGTCCAGATACGTGCGGATCAGGGCCGTCTCCGCGCCCGGGTAGATGAACGGTTCGTCGCGTACGGCCGCCCGGCAGGCCTCGACCAGGTCGCGGTCCGCCACCGACTTCGGGACGTAGCCGCTCGCGCCCGCCTTCAGCGCCTCGAAGAAGTACTGCTCGTTCTCGTACATCGTGAGGATCAGGATCCGCAGCTCCGGCCGGAGGCGGCTGAGTTCACGGGCCGCCTGGAGACCCGTCATCCGGGGCATCGAGATGTCCAGGACGACCAGGTCGATCCGTTCGGACCGGGCCAGGGCCACCGCCTCCGCCCCGTCCGCAGCCTCGGCCACGACCGTGAGGTCCGGTTCCGCGTCGAGGATGAGACGCACCCCGCCGCGCACGAGCGCGTGGTCGTCGGCGAGGAGGATGCGGGTGGGGGATGTCGGTCCGGCGGGGTCGATCGATCCCGCCGATCCCGTCGGCTCGGGCGGCTCCGTCGGTTCCGTCGGCTCCGTCATCGCGTCGGCCTGTCCGTCGTGGTGTCGAGGCGGACTTCCGTTCCGCCGTCCGGGCCGTCGTGGACCGCCAGCTCGGCACCGATCAGCAGGGCCCGCTCCCGCATGCCCATGAGGCCCGCGCCGTCGGGCGTCCGGCCGATCCCGCGGCCGTCGTCCCTGACCAGGAGGCCGACCCCGCCGTGGGGGAGACGGTGCAGATACAGGTCCACCTGGGTCGCCGCCGCGTGGCGCGCCGCGTTCGTCAGGCCCTCCTGGGCCACCCGGTAGATCACCAGCTCCGTCCCTTCGCCGAGTTCCGGCAGACCCGGCTCGATGTGCGCCCGCACCGTCATCGCGCGGTTCGAGAACTCCGAGGCCAGCGACCTGAGCGCGCTGTGCAGCCCCAGCTCCTCCAGCACCCCCGGGCGGAGCCGGCGCGCGATGCGGCGGATCTCCTCAAGTCCGGCCCGGGTCGTCTCCTGCGCCTGGCGGAGTTCGGACCGCAGCTCCACGGGCGCGTGGTCCGCCGTGTGCTTCAGCTGGAGCAGTACGGCCGTCAGGGTCTGGCCGACCTCGTCGTGCAGCTCCCGCGCGATCCGCCGGCGCTCCTCCTCCTGCGCCGAGAGCGCCCGCGCGGTGCTGGCGGCCCGCTCGGCCTCGAGCCGGTCGAGCATCGTGTTGAACGTGCGGGTCAGGGCGGCGATCTCGCCGCGCCCGGACACCTCCGGGCGTCGGCCGGGCCGCCGGAGGTCCGCCGTCCGCATCGCCCGGGTGAGGCGCTGGAGCGGGGCGAGCGCGACCCGGAGGAGGAAGCCGTTGGCGAGGAGCATCGCGACCAGGCCCGCCACGAGCACGAGCGCCTCGCCGAGGAGGACGGGCGTGGAGACCGTCACCGGGCCGAACAGCAGCAGGACGGCCACGACCAGGACCGAGGCATTGAGCAGGAAGATGCGCCAGTACAGCGACACCGCACCTCCTCTCCCGTCGCGCCCGCACCCGTCGACGCCTGCTCCCATGGGCCCTGCCGGGCCTCCGACCTGCGGAGGGATCCAGGTCCCCCGTCCATCCTGACCAGCTCCACCGGGTCCTGTCCATCCGTGCCGACACCCATGTTCCGGTGCTCCCGGCGGATGACACCATGGCCCGCGCACCACGACCATCCATGGCCGTCCAGCATCACTCACGAGCGGCCATGGCCGCTCTCGATCACCCCTGATCACCTGAGAACCATTGGAGGCGACGGGCCTGTGCCTGCTCCGCGGATGAGAACGACCCCCCTGCCCGGCATCGGAGTGCAGTACGACTTCACCACCCGGGAGCACCGCCATCTGTCGGTGATCGCCCACCGCGACGGCACCCGCTCCGTGAACGTCTACCGGGGCGACGACCCCGACGCCTGTGCGCAGTCCCTGCACCTCACGGAGGCCGAGACGGCCTCGCTGATCGACGCGCTGCTGCCCACGCACCACAGCGCGAACGTCCTGCACACCACCGACCTGGGGCTCGTCGCCGAACGCATCGAACTCTCCGCGCACTCGTACTGGAACGGGCGCCTGCTCGGCGACACCCGGATGCGGACCGAGGCGGGCGCCTCCGTCGTCGCCGTCCTGCGCCGCTCCGGGGCGATACCGTCCCCGACCCCCGCCTTCCGGTTCGCCGGCGGCGACACGCTCATCGTCATCGGCACCCGCGAGGGCGTCGACGCGGCAGCCGCGATCCTCGGTCAGGAGTGAGGGCCCTGTGCATTCCGCGGTCTTCCTGATCGAATTCGGCGCCATCATCCTCGGACTCGGCCTGCTCGGGCGTCTCGCCGGCCGGTTCCGCTTCTCCCCGATCCCGCTCTACCTCCTCGCGGGACTCGCCTTCGGCAAGGGCGGGCTGCTGCCGCTCGGCGCCAGCGAGGAGTTCGTCGCCATCGGCGCCGAGATCGGCGTCATCCTCCTGCTCCTCATGCTCGGCCTCGAATACACGGCGAGCGACCTCGTCTCCAACCTCAAGACCCAGTACCCGGCAGGACTCGTCGACTTCACCCTCAACGCCCTGCCCGGCGCCGCCGCCGCGCTGCTCCTCGGCTGGGGACCCGTCGGAGCCGTCGTCCTCGCCGGCGTCACCTGGATCTCCTCCTCCGGAGTCATCGCCAAGGTCCTCGGCGACCTCGGCCGGCTGGGCAACCGCGAGACCCCGGTGATCCTCAGCATCCTGGTCCTCGAAGACCTCGCCATGGCCGTCTATCTGCCCATCGTCACCGCCCTGCTCGCCGGGGTGGGCCTCGCGGCCGGCAGCGCGACCCTCGCCATCGCCCTGGGCGTGGCGGGCGCGGTGCTCTTCGTCGCCGTCCGCTACGGCCGGCTGATCTCCCGCTTCGTCTCCAGCGACGACCCGGAGAAGCTGCTCCTCGTCGTCCTCGGGCTGACCCTGCTGGTCGCCGGTGTGGCCCAGCAGCTCCAGGTCTCGGCCGCCGTCGGCGCCTTCCTCGTCGGCATCGCGCTCTCCGGGGAGGTCGCCGAGGGCGCCCACGCCCTGCTGAGCCCCCTGCGGGATCTGTTCGCCGCGGTGTTCTTCGTCTTCTTCGGTCTGCACACCGACCCGGCCAGCATTCCCCCGGTGATCCTCCCGGCGTTCGCGCTGGCCGTGGTCACCGCGCTGACGAAGATCGCCACCGGCTACTGGGCCGCCCGCCGGGCCGGGATCGGGGTCAAGGGACGCTGGCGGGCGGGCGGCACCCTGGTGGCGCGCGGCGAGTTCTCGATCGTCATCGCCGGGCTCGCCGTCTCCGCCGGGGTGCAGCCCCAGCTGGGGCCGTTCGCCACCGCGTACGTCCTGGTCCTCGTGGTGATCGGGCCGCTCACCGCCCGCTTCACCGAACCGGTCGCCGCGTACGTCGGCCGGCTCCGGACCCCCGCCTCCCCGGTGGGCGCACCGGCGTCCGAGGCGCCTCGCGGGGCCGACGTACCGGCTGCCGGGCCCGAGGTACGCGACACGGAGTCAGCCCCCGACCGGGTGTGAGGGCGTCGACCCACGGTGCCGGTTCCGCCGTTCAGTACGATGGGCTGCTGTTCTGACGCGGAGGAGGGCGAGATGACCGAACGGGACGACATCGGGGCGGAGTCCTCCCCGCCCAGGCGCGGTCAGGGGCAACTGGAGGCACAGGTGCTCGCAGCGCTCCGTACGGCGTCCGAGCCGGTGCCCGTGGCATGGGTACGGGAACGCCTCGGCGGCGGCCTCGCCTACACCACCGTCATCACCATCCTCACCCGTCTCCGGGCGAAGGGCGCCGTCGAGCGCGAGCGCGCCGGCCGGTCCTTCCGCTGGACGGCGGTCGCCGACGAGGCCGGGCTCGCCGCCCTGCGGATGCGGAAGGTGCTGGACGCGGAGGCGGACCAACAGGCGGTCCTGGCACGGTTCGTCACCGGCCTCTCGCCGAACGAAGAGCGACTGCTTCGTGAACTGCTCGCCAGGAACGCCGAGGACGAGGAAGGCTAGCCGCCATGGGAGTCTTCGTCTTCCTTCCCCTGGTCCTTCCGCTCACCGCGTGGCCGGTCGCCCGCCTCGCCGAACAGCGGCTCCATCCCCGTACCGCGACCCGGCTGCTAGCCGCCGTCGCCGGTGTCTCCGCCGTGTGCAGCACGCTCTGCCTCGGCCTGCTCATGATCGTGGGCACCGCCCAACTCCCCGGAAATCCGCTCCCCGACAGCTGGTCGGACCCGGACGTGCGGGCGGCCCTGCCGTACGACGAGATCGCCGGCCGCGCGGCCATCCCCGTCCTGCTCGCCGTCCTCGTCTCCTGCGGCGCGGCGGCCTGGCGCCAGCTGCGGGTGCGGCGCCGCGCCGCGGGCGCGCTCGTCGGGCTGCCGCCGACCTCCGTCGCCGTGCTGCCGGACCGCACCCCGTACGCGTACGCGCTGCCCGGCAGGCGGGGCCGGGTCGTCGTCAGCACCGGCATGCTCACCGGGCTCGGCTCGGACGAGCGCCGGGCCCTCTTCGCCCATGAGCGGGCCCATCTGGCCGCGCGTCACCACCGACACCTGCTGACGGTCCATCTCGCGGCGCGTGCGAACCCGTTCCTGCGACCGCTGCGCACCGCCGTCTCCTACACCGTCGAACGATGGGCCGACGAGGACGCCGCCGCCGAGGTGGGCAGCCGTCGTGCCGTCGCCCGCGCCATCGGCAAGGCGGCCCTGCTGGCCCCGCGCGCACCGGCCGCCATGCTCCCGGCCCTGGCCGGGGCGGGACCGGTGCCCCGAAGGGTGGCGGCCCTGATGCGCCCGGCCCCGGTCGGCCGCGCCTGGCCCCCGGCCTGCACGGCCGTCGGCCTGGCCACCTGGGGAGCGGCCGTCGGCGCGACCGTGTCGGCACTGTCCTCGGCCAACTCGGCGGTCATGCTCTTCCTGGTGCTCCGAGGAGTCGCGGCGCCGGTGCAGTAGGGGGTACGGGCCCGCACCCGCGGGCCCGTACCCCCCCTGCGGACTCCGACCGTCAGAGGTCGAACTCGTGCGGCGGCAGGTCCAGCGTGAAGCACGCCTCGCGGACCACGGCCTGCTCCGTCTTGTCGAAGTCGCCGTCGGCGCCGCCGATGACGATGCCGATCTGGATGACCGCGCGGGCCTCCGCCGGCTTCTTCTTCGCCTTCGCGATCTCCTGGAGCACGCTGACCTTGCCGAAGTCGAAGTCGGCGGTCAGCTTGTTCAGGTTGTCGTCGAAGCGGCGCTGAAGGTCGATCGCGTCGAAGTTCTGCAGCACTTCGTTGCTCGCGATGAGCTGGGCGACCCGACGGCGCTCGGCGGGGTCGATGGTGCCGTCGGCGGCGGCGACCAGCGCGGACATGGCCATGCTCGCGTCCCGGAACGCGCCGCTCTTCAGGTCGTTCTTCTTCGCCACCAGCTGGGTCTGCATCGTCGATGCGGATTCCCTGATGCGGTCCCACAGGGCCATGAACAACTCCAGACGTCGATTAACTTCTACGATCTTGTAGAACGTAGCAGCGTGCCGTGGGGTTCCCGGGAAACGTGAGCCGTCCGCGTCGTGGAGTTCCCGGTTCCTGTACCCGATGGAGAAACGTGACATTGTACGATGCTCCTCCGTGACATCTCGGAGGACGCACGATGGGTGACCTGAAACAGTACGGCCTCGTCAGAGCCCAGGAGCGGCTCCGTGACCAGGTCGGGCACGCCCTGCGTGCCGCGCTCATCGCCGGCGAACTACGCCCCGGCCAGGTCTACTCGGCCCCCGGACTCGCGAGCGACCTCGGTGTCTCCGCCACCCCGGTCCGCGAGGCCATGCTCGACCTGGCACGGGAGGGCCTGGTCGAGCCCGTCCGCAACAAGGGCTTTCGCATCACCGAGGTCAGCGAGCGGGACCTCGACCAGTTCACCGAACTGCGCACCCTCATCGAGGTCCCCACCATCGGCCGCGTCACCGAGAAGGCCGACCGCGAGCAGCTGGAGGCGCTGCGGCCGGTCGCCGAGGAGATCGTGTCCCACGCCCGGGACCACGACCTCATCGGCTATCTGGAGGCGGACCGCCGCTTCCACCTTGCGCTGCTCGCCCTCTCCGGGAACGACCGCCTGGTGGAGACGGTGGGGGACCTGCGCAAGCGGTCCCGTCTCTACGGTCTGACCGGTCTCGACGAGGCCGGCAAGCTCGTCTCCTCCGCCGAGGAGCACGTCGAGCTGCTCGACCTGATGATCGCCGGCGACGCACGGGGCGCCGAGGCGTGCATGCGGCGCCACCTGGGCCACGTACGGTCGCTGTGGGCCGACGCCCGCGACGAACCGGTCGGCCGCAAGCACTGAGGGGGCCGACCCGAGAGGCGCCGGACGGGCGAGGGGAAGGGACAGTTTCGCGAGGGTCAACTCGCCCTGCCGCGGCGGGAGTCGGCGCTCCTGTACAGGCTCCCGCGGCTCTATATGCTGACAGCATGCTTTCAGCCGACTCCGCGGACGCCACCGCCCCCGTCTCCTCCGTGCCCGCGCCGGCCACCGCGGCCCGGCTGGGCAACGTCGGTTCGTCGCCGGTACGGGAGATCCTGGCGCTGACCGCGAGGCCCGAGGTCATCTCCTTCGCGGGGGGCCTGCCGGCCCCCGAGCTGTTCGACGTCGAGGGCATCCGTGCCGCGTACGACCGGGTCCTGACGGAGAACCCGCGGTCCGCGCTCCAGTACTCGACGACCGAGGGCGACCCGGAGTTGCGTACGGCCGTCGCCGCCCGGCTCACCGCGCGAGGCCTGCCCACCGAAGCCGAGGACCTGCTCGTCACCACCGGGTCGCAGCAGGCGCTCACCCTTCTCACCACCGCCCTCGTCGAGCCGGGTGCCGTCGTCCTCGTCGAGGACCCCTGCTACCTCGCGGCCCTCCAGACCTTCGGCTTCGCCGGGGCCCGCGTCGTCCCCGTTCCCACCGACGACGACGGCATCGTCCCCGAGGCGCTGGAGGAGATCGCGGCCCGCGAGAAGGCCACCCTCCTCTACATCGCCCCCACCTTCCAGAACCCCACGGGCCGCACCCTCCCCGCCGAGCGACGCCACGCCGTCGCCGAGGCCGCCGCGCGGCACGGGTTCTGGATCGTCGAGGACGACCCGTACGGCGAGCTGCGGTACGAGGGCGAGCGCGTGCCCTGCATCGCCGCCGACCCGGTGGCCGCCGACCGCACCGTCCTGCTCGGCTCCTTCTCCAAGGTGATGGCCCCCGGCCTCCGGCTCGGACACCTACGCGCCCCCGCCGGGCTGCACCGCGCCTGTGTGATCGCCAAGCAGGCCGCCGACCTGCACACCTCGACCATCGACCAGGCCGCGGCGGCGCGATATCTGCGCGACAGCGACCTCGACGCGCATGTCGCGGTGATCCGGGACGCGTACCGGGAGCGCCGGGACGCGATGCTCGGCGGTCTGCCGGGCGCGCTGCCCGAGGGCAGCCGGTGGAACAGGCCGGAGGGCGGCATGTTCATCTGGGCGACCCTGCCCACGGGCCACGACGCGACCGCGCTCCTGCGGACCGCGATCGGCCACGAGGTGGCGTACGTCCCGGGGGCGCCGTTCTTCTGCGGCGAGCCGGACCGGGGATCGATGCGGCTCTCGTTCACCACGCACTCGGCCGACGAGATCAGAGAAGGCCTCCGGCGGCTGGCCAAGAGCTTCGCGTAGCGTGATGGTCATGAACGCGACGGCCGACGCGCGCGCCGTCGTGCACCGGGGCCCCGGCCACGAGGAGTATGTGGCCGCACCGACGGTGCCGCACAGGAGGAACGCCGACGTGGCCGCGCTGCCGGCCGACGGCATCCAGAACCGGGGGACGACACCGTGACACAGAACGAACTGGACATCCTCGCCTCGGACCAGGAACGGTTCGCGGCCGAGGAGCGCCTGCGGGCCGCCGTGGAGAACGGCCGGCTCGCGCTGGAGGAGCTCGGGCCCCGGCTCGACGAGGTGCACGCCTCGCGCACCCGGGGCGAACTGGAGACCGCCTGCCGCGGGCTGCCCCGGCCGGGTCCCCGTGACGCGCTGGTGGTGGACCGCGCCCCGACCTCCCGCGGCTTCGTGGCGGGGATCTTCGGCGGCTTCGAGCGCAAGGGCCACTGGGTCGTTCCGCCCCGGATGACGCTCTGGTCGATGTGGGGCGGCGGCAGACTCGACCTGACCGAGGCGCGCTTCAGCAGCCAGGACACCGAGATCCGCGCCGTCGCCCTCTGGGGCGGTACCCGGATCGTGGTCCCGGAGGACGTCGACGTCGAGGTCCGGGGCCTCGGGCTCTTCGGCGTCTTCGACAAGCGCGCGGCGAAGAAGGTCGGCACGGCCGGTACACCGCGGGTCGTCATCAAGGGTCTGGCCCTCTTCGGCGCGGTGGTGACCCGTACCAAGAAGAAGTGAACCACCGGCTCCGGCCGGTCCGGCCGCTCCCGGAGACCGCCCCGTCATCACCTCGTGTCGTTGTTGGGCCGAACGGGTGAGGAGCGGGAGGATGGGGGCATGAGTAGGTACGAGAGGTACGACGTCACCGACGAGCAGTGGGAGGGCCTCGCGCAGGTCGTGCCCCTGCGCGGCCGTGACGAATGGCCGTCCAGAATCGACCACCGCACGATCCCCGAGCAGTACGAGTCCGCCGAGCAGCGCCGTATGGTCGTGCTCCGCGTGCAGGTGTTCGCCGACGCCCGCGAGGTCGCCGAGTACCTCATCGCCCAGATCCCGGTGCTCCTCGATCTGACGAGCGCCGATACCGAGGTCGCCAAGCGGATCCTCGACTTCAGCAGCGGTGTGGTCTTCGGCCTCGGCAGCGGGATGCACCGCGTCGACCGGAACGTCTTTCTCCTCGCCCCCGCCGGTACCGAGGTCGAGGGCGCGGAGGGTGAGGACGAGGACGATGTGGTGGGCGGCAGGACCGCCGGCGTCCCCCGATCGTAGGAAGGTCATCTCGACGTAACGGTTCGTCAGGTCGGGGACTGCGTACGGTCCGGGCATGGACCTCACCGGCGGCACCGCGCTCGCCCGCACGTCAGACGCCCCCTTCTCCGCTGTCGCCGCACCTGCCGTCGCCAGGCCTTCCGCCGCCGGGCCCTCGGGTGGCGTACCTCCCGTCGCCGGGCCCTCCGCCGCCGTGCCCTCCGTCGCCCGGTCCGCCGGGGGCGGGCACGGGGGCGGGCGGCTCCTCGCCCGGCCGGCCGTGACCGAGCTGCGCCTGTCCGCTTTCGCCGGTCACCGCGCGGCCGTCCACGAACTGGGGCCGGTGACCCTCTTCACCGGACCCAGCGGCAGCGGCAAGTCCACCACCCTGCGGGCGTACGAGGCACTCGCCCGGCTCGGCGCCGGAGACCCGCTCGACGAGGTGTTCCCCGACGCCGCCGACTGCGTCCCCGAACGGGCCAGGCCCGACGCCCAGGGCAGGCGCGGCTTCCGGATCGGGTGCACCGTCGACGGCCCCGAGGGACCCGTGCACCTCGATCTCGCCGTCCAGGCCGAACCCCGGCTCCGTATCGTCGGCGAACGGCTCTCCGGCCGTGGCCGCACCCTGCTGGCCACGGCACTGCGCGACCCCGGACGCCCCACCGTCCAGGCCGAGTGGCACACGGCCGGCGCCACCCCGGTCACCCGGGCCCCGTTCCCCGACGACCTCCTCGGTACGGCCCTGTTGCCGCTGCGGGTCGCGGGCAAGACCCCCGGGCAGCTGGAGGTCCTCGCCGCCGCCGAGCAGGTCGTCATCGGACTCCGCTCGGTCTTCGCCTGCGACCCCCGGCCCGAGCGGATGCGGGCGCCCGTACCTCCGGGCGAGGGGCGCCTGCGGCGCGGCTGCGGCAATCTCGCCGAGGTCCTGCACCGCACCCACACCGACTGCCCGCGCCGCCACCACCGCCTCGCGGCCGTGGCCGGAGCGGGCTGCGCGGGCCCCGTCACCGGGCTCGGGGTGCAGGAACTGCCGGAGGGCACCGTCCGGGCGGTCCTCGAACGCGGCGAACGGCCCCCGACCCCGCTCGGCCGCCTCGGCGACGGGGAACTGCGCTACCTGGCACTCGCGCTCACCCTGCTGACCGGCCCCGGAGTCCTCGCGATGGACCGGATCGCCGAGGTCCCCGAGGCCGTGCAGTCCCTGACGCTGCTCGCCAACGGCCTCGACCGGGGGCTCGACCGGCGGCAGGTGGGCGAACTGCTCGCCCTCGCCACGGGCATCGCGGCCGACGGGCACATCCGGGTCGCGGGCACGGTCGGGGAGCGGGTGGCGGGGGAGGCGCGCCGGACCCCCGGGGTGACGATGGTAGACCTGAGCGCGTGACCGACAACGATGTAGCGGGACTGCAGCGCAGGCTGGCGGAGTTCGCCGCCGCGCGCGACTGGCAGCCCTTTCACACGCCCAAGAACCTGGCGGCGGCGCTCAGCGTCGAGGCCTCGGAACTCCTTGAGATCTTCCAGTGGTTGACGCCCGAGCAGGCGGACCGGGTGATGGACGCACCCGAATCGGCGCACCGGGTGGCCGACGAGGTGGCCGACGTCCTCGCCTATCTGCTCCAGTTCTGCACGGTGCTCGGCGTCGATCCGCTGGCCGCGCTGGCGGCCAAGATCGACCGCAACGAGGTCCGGTTTCCCGCGCGGAGGCGCGGCGGGGCGAGTGGCGAAGAGGGGCGTGTGGAGGGTGAGGATGGGGGCGCGTAGAGGGTGGGATAGGGGGTGACGGAGGGGTGAAGTAGGGGGTGGCGGAGGTGGCGGGAGAGGGTACTGCTCAAGATCGTCACTCTTCGGAGTGATCGACTTGTCCCCATCGGGCCTCCTGTCCACAGATTTCCGAATTCCTCTGGTGTTGGGGCTCAGGTCGCCTCACTCTGGGTAATGGAATGAATGGGCGGATAAGTCGTACGAACGGGGGCGGTATTGATGGAGGCAGAGCGGCTCATCGCGCTCGGCCGGCACGCGCTGGCGGAGAGCGGGACGGCGCAGGACATCGTGGCGGAGGCCTGGCAGGCCCAGGCGCTCGCCCAGGCGATAGGGAATCAGCTGGCGCTCTGCGGACCGCAGGAGTTGCGCGGCGAGGCGCGGGGGCTGAGCGAGATCGGGGAGTACCCGGCATGGGGTGCCGGTGGGCCGAGGGCAGCCCAGCTGACCGAAGTGGCGGACCCGGGCGGGGCGTTGACCGCGCTCGGCGCGCTGCTGGGAGAGGTCGGGATCGCGCTCGTCGGGGTGGCCTGCGCCACCGACGAGGAGGGGCTCTACTGGGCGTGCATCGAGGCCATCGACGCGGCGGACGAGTCCAGTGACCGGGTGCGCGGGATGCTGCGGCGCCTGGCGGTACGGGACGGGGAGCGGGCCCGCCCTCCCGACCCGGCCCACGGCGGCGCGGGCCCGGGACGGGGCACGTGGTGAGGGGAGGGGAGCCGTGCAGGGAGCCGGGTGGGGGGCGCGCCCGGGCTCGTGGCCGGGCCTGGGCCCGGTCCGGCGTGCGGTCGTGGCGGCGAGGAGTAGTGGCACCTCCTCGCCGACCCCGAGGGCAATGAGTTCTGCCTGCTCAAGGCCCGTCTCAACCCGCTCTGACGGGTGCGCGCGCCGGCCGGGCGCCCGACCGAGCCGGGGCGGACGAAGGACTGACGGAGAGGTTGGCACGCATTCGACGGTGCAGGATGGAGGCATGGATCTCCGCATCTTCACCGAGCCCCAGCAGGGGGCCGACTACGACACGCTCCTCACCGTGGCCCGCGCCACCGAGGAACTCGGCTTCGACGCCTTCTTCCGGTCCGACCACTATCTGAGCATGGGGTCCGGAGACGGGCTGCCCGGACCGACGGATGCCTGGATCACCCTGGCCGGGCTCGCCCGGGAGACGAAGCGGATCCGACTCGGCACGCTGATGACCGCCGGTACGTTCCGGCTCCCCGGTGTCCTCGCCATCCAGGTCGCCCAGGTCGACCGGATGTCCGGCGGCAGGATCGAACTGGGGCTCGGCGCGGGCTGGTTCGAGGAGGAGCACAAGGCTTACGGCATCCCGTTCCCCAAGGAGAAGTTCGGCCGGCTGGAGGAGCAGCTGGCGATCGTCACCGGTCTGTGGGAGACCGAGGTGGGCAAGACGTTCAGCCACGAGGGTGAGTTCTACCGGCTGACCGACTCGCCCGCGCTGCCCAAGCCCCTGCAGGACCGGATTCCGGTGCTCGTCGGCGGGCACGGTGCGAGCCGTACGCCGCGCCTGGCCGCGCGGTACGCGGACGAGTTCAACATCCCGTTCGCCTCCCTGGAGGAAAGCGAGCGGCAGTTCGGCCGGGTCCGGGCCGCCGCCGAGGCCGCCGGGCGGGCGCCCGGCGACCTGGTGTACTCCAACGCGCTGGTCGTCTGCGTCGGCAAGGACGACGCCGAGGTGGCGCGACGGGCCGCGGCGATCGGGCGGGACGTGGACGAACTGAAGGCGAACGGACTGGCGGGCTCGCCCGCCGAGGTCGTCGACAAGCTCGGGCGGTACGCGGCGATCGGCTCCTCCCGGGCCTACCTCCAGGTCCTCGACCTGGACGACCTGGACCACCTGGAGCTGATCTCCGCGCGGGTCCAGTCGCAGCTGGGCTGAGGGGACGGGCGATCCGATGAAGCCGGTCCGTTCGCTTGCCGAGGCCCTCGGGGTGGGAGTGGTCCTGCTCGACGGCGGGCTCTCCCAGCAGCTGGCGGCGCAGGGCTGCGACCTCTCGGACGCGCTCTGGTCCGCGCGGCTCCTCGTCGACGGCCCCCAGCAGATCGAGGCCGCGCACGCGGCCTATGTACGAGCCGGTGCCCGGGTGCTCATCACCTCCAGCTACCAGGCCACCTTCGAGGGCTTCGCCGAGCGGGGCGTGCGCCGGGAGGAGGCGGCGCGACTGCTCGGCAGGAGTGTGGAGCTGGCGCGGGAGGCCGGGGAGCGGGTCGAGGACGAGGTGTGGGTCGCCGCGTCCGTGGGGCCGTACGGCGCGATGCTCGCGGACGGAAGCGAGTACCGGGGACGGTACGGGCTGTCCGTGCGGGAGCTGGAGGCGTTCCACCGGCCCCGGATCGAGGTGCTCGCGGCGGCGGGGCCGGACGTCCTGGCGCTGGAGACCGTCCCGGACGCGCAGGAGGCGGAGGCGCTGCTGCGGGCGGCCGAGGGGTGCGGGGTGCCGCTGTGGCTGTCGTACACGGTCGAGGGCGGGCGGACCCGGGCCGGGCAGGACCTCGCGGAGGCCTTCGCGGTCGCCGCCGGGAACGAGCAGGTGGTCGCGGTCGGGGTCAACTGCTGCGACCCGGCCGACGCAGGGCCCGCCGTGGAGCTCGCCGCGGCCGTGACCGGCCGGCCCGGCGTGGTCTACCCCAACAGCGGGGAGCGGTGGGACGCCCGCGCCCGGGGCTGGCGCGGCGGCACCGCCTTCGACCCGGCCCTGGCCACCGCCTGGGCCGCGTCCGGCGCCCGCCTCATCGGCGGCTGCTGCCGGGTGGGCCCGGGAGCGATCGGCGCGCTGGCCGCCGCCCTGACCGCCGACGACAGGGGCTGAGCCCCAGGGCGTGAACCCGCGCGTGCGCCCCACACGGGCATGACCACCCCCACCGAGCGCCGGACGCTCCCCGTCACCGATCTGTCCCTCGTGGTGCTGATCGGGGCCACCGGCTCCGGCAAGTCCACCTTCGCCCGGCGCCACTTCAAGCCGACCGAGATCGTGTCCTCCGACTTCTGCCGGGGGCTCGTCGCCGACGACGAGAACGACCAGTCGGCCAGCAAGGACGCCTTCGACGTCCTCCACTACATCGCGGGCAAGCGTCTCGCGGCGGGGCGGCTGACCGTCGTCGACGCCACCAACGTGCAGCAGGAGGCCCGGCGCCGGCTCGTCCAGCTGGCCCGCTCGTACGACGTGCTGCCCATCGCGATCGTCCTCGACCTGCCCGAGGACGTCTGCCGCGCCCGGAACGCCGGGCGCCCCGACCGGGCGGACATGCCCGCGCACGTCATCCAGAGGCACCGCCGCGAACTGCGCCGTTCGCTGCGGGGCCTGGAGCGCGAGGGCTTCCGCAAGGTGCACGTCCTGCGGTCCGTCGAGGAGGTCGACACGGCCGAAGTCGTCCTGGAGCGGCGCTTCAACGACCTGCGGCACCTCACCGGACCCTTCGACATCATCGGTGACATCCACGGCTGCCGCTCCGAGCTGGACACCCTGCTCGCGAAGCTCGGCTATGTCGACGGACACCACCCCGAGGGGCGTACGGCCGTCTTCGTCGGCGACCTGGTCGACCGGGGGCCCGACTCGCCGGGCGTGCTGCGCCGGGTGATGGCGATGGTGGCCTCGGGCGACGCCCTGTGCGTGCCCGGGAACCACGAGAACAAGCTCGGCCGCCGGCTCAAGGGCCGGAAGGTGCAGGAGACGCACGGACTCGCCGAGACCATCGAGCAGTTGGGGCACGAGAGCGAGGAGTTCCGGGCGGAGGTCGGGACGTTCATCGAGGGGCTCGTCAGCCACTACGTCCTCGACGGGGGCAACCTCGTCGTCTGTCACGCCGGACTGCCGGAGAAGTACCACGGCCGTACGTCGGGACGGGTGCGTTCGCACGCGCTGTACGGGGACACCACGGGGGAGACCGACGAGTTCGGGCTGCCGGTGCGCTACCCGTGGGCGGAGGACTACCGGGGACGGGCCGCCGTCGTCTACGGCCACACCCCCGTGCCCGACACCTCCTGGATCAACAACACGATCTGTCTCGACACCGGTGCGGTGTTCGGCGGGAAGATGACCGCGCTGCGCTGGCCGGAGCGCGAGCTCGTCGACGTACCGGCCGAGCGGGTCTGGTACGAGCCGGCCCGGCCGCTCGCGACCGAGGCGCCCGGCGGGCACCAGGGGCGCCCCCTGGACCTGGCGGACGTCCGCGGGCGCCGGATCGTGGAGACCCGGCACCTCGGCAACGTCGCCGTGCGCGAGGAGAACGCGGCGGCGGCGCTCGAAGTGATGAGTCGGTTCGCGGTCGACCCGCGCCTGCCGGCCTATCTGCCGCCGACGATGGCGCCCACCGCCACGTCGAAGGCGGAGGGCTATCTGGAGCACCCCGCCGAGGCCTTCGCCCAGTACCGGGCGGACGGCGTCGGGCGGGTCGTGTGCGAGGAGAAGCACATGGGCTCCCGGGCGGTGGCCCTGGTCTGCCGGAACGAGGAGGCGGCCCGCGAGGCCTTCGGCGTCACCGGGGTGACCGGCGCGCTGCACACCCGTACGGGACGGCCCTTCTTCGACGACCAGGAGGTCACCGAGCAGGTCCTCGGGCGGCTGCGGACCGCGATCGACGCCGCCGGGCTCTGGGACGAACTCGCCGCGTCGGGCGGCGCCTCCGGCCCGGGGGACTGGCTGCTGCTCGACGGCGAGCTGATGCCGTGGTCGCTCAAGTCGGCCGGGCTGCTCCGCGCGCAGTACGCGGCGGTCGGCGCGGCCTCGGGAGCCGTCCTGCCCGGCGCGATCACCGCGCTCGAACAGGCGGTGGCGCGCGGCGTCGAGGGGATCGACGGGCTGCTCGCCCGGCAGCGGGAGCGGGCGGTGGACGCGGAGGCGTTCACCGAGGCCTACCGCAGGTACTGCTGGCCGACCGAGGGCCTGGAGGGAGTGCGGTTCGCACCGTTCCAGCTCCTCGCCACGCGCGGACGCTCGCTGGCGGCCGTGCCGCACGACGAGCAGCTGGCCTGGCTCGACCGGCTCGTGGAGCACGATCCGACCGGACTGCTCCAGGTCACCCGCCGGCTCGTCGTCGACACCGGCGACGAGGCCTCCGTCCGCGCGGGCGTCGACTGGTGGCTGGAGCTGACCGGTGCCGGTGGGGAGGGCATGGTCGTCAAGCCGCTGGCCGCGCTCGTCCGCGACGCCAGGGGCGGGCTCGGCCAGCCGGGCGTGAAGGTACGCGGCCGGGAGTACCTGCGGATCATCTACGGCCCCGAGTACACACGGCCGGAGAACCTTGAGCGACTGCGGCAGCGCTTCCTCGGCCACAAGCGGTCACTGGCCCTCCGCGAGTACGCGCTCGGCCTGGAGGCGCTCGACCGGCTCGCGGACGGCGAGCCGCTGTGGCGGGTCCACGAGGCGGTCTTCGCCGTCCTCGCGCTGGAGTCGGAACCGGTCGACCCGAGACTCTGAGGACCCCCGTCCGCCCCCGGCATCCCGCCGCCGGGCCTCCGCTCGCTTCGCCCACAGGCCGTCGGCCGTGCCCTTCGGGGCCCCGGCCGGCGGCCTGCGCCTTCGTCTCGCTCCCGGGCGGGCTTTCGCGAGGTCTTCCCAGGGATTTCGCACGGTCTTCGCACCGGCTCGGCGGGGGCGCAGGAGTGGCGGAACCGGCGCTCCACTGCGCCCCCTGTGCCCGTTGACGCGTTTCTTCCGCACCCTCTAGCGTTCTTCACCCCATGACGTGACACAGTGTCAACTGTGTGACGGGACAAGTCATATGAGGTGAGAACACGCACACGAATACGTCGGGCGGTCACCGGCAGGCGGTCTTCCCCGGAAGGCCCGAGGGCGGTACGGGGGTGAGGGCGCGATGAGTCTCTTCGGCCAGGAGCGCTCCTTCCTCCACGCCCTCCCGGCAGCCGACCGGCGCTCCCTGCTCGCCGAGGGCGCCCGGCGCCGCTACGAGCCCGGCGAGGTGATGATCCGCGAACGCGACACCACCGCCTACGTCCTCGCGCTGCTCTCCGGCTGGTCCGTCGTCTCGGTGGGGACCGAGCGCGGCTCGCGGCTCATCCTCGCCCTCAGGGGCGCCGGGGAGGTCGTCGGCGACCTCGCCGCGGTGGACCGGGGCCCGCGCAGCGCCAGCGTCACGGCGCTCGGCGAGGTCGAGGCGGTGGCGATCTCGGGCGACCGCTTCCGGCGCTTCCTCGCCGCCCGCCCGCACGCCACCTCGCTGATCATGCGCCAGCTCGCCACCCGGCTGCGCAGCGCCGACGTCGAGCGCCGGTCGCTGGCCTCCGAGACGGTGCTCCAGCGCCTCGCGGCCCGGCTCGTCGAGCTGGCCGAGCGGGCGGGCCGCCGGGCCGACACCGGGACCGTACTCGAACTCCCGCTGCCCCAGCACGATCTGGCGGCGGCCATCGGGGCCACCAGGGAGGCGGTCGCCAAGGCGCTGCGCCTGCTGCGGGAGCAGGACGTGGTCCGCACCGCGAACCGCACGGTCGTCGTGATCGACATGCGGGTCCTGGTGCTGCTCGCGGAGGGGCGCGCGCGCCCCGGCGGAAACCCGGCGGGCCCATCTCCGCCTGGTGTGTAAACGGCTACATCGCCGGTCGCGGAACGCGGCCAGTCTGGACGACGCACCACCACGGCACGAACGGCACCGGGGCATCACACAGGGAGTCCGAGAGTGAGCAGTGCGGGACTGAGCGGGGAAGTGGGCGGGATCCACCGGTTCGTCGTCTTCGGCGACATCTGCGGTTCCGGGACCCTGGGCATGGCCGAGAAGAAGCTCCAGCGCGCGGCGATGTACGCCGCGTTCGACGAGGCGCACGGCTCCGTCGGCGTCGAGCCCGGCACCTTCCACCAGGAGGACCGGGGCGACGGCGTCCTCGTGGCCCTCCGCCCCGACGTGCCGCCGACCCTGATGGTCGGACGGTGGATCGACACCCTGTACGAGAGTCTGCGGGCCCACAACCAGGGCCGGAGCCGGCCGTTGCGGCTGCGGATCGGCATGAACGCCGGGCTCGTGGTCCAGGACCGGCACGGGCTCGTCGGACGGGCGGTGGACCTCGCGGCCCGGCTCTGCGACAGCCCCCCGGCCAAGCGGATCATGAACGAGGTCCCGGAGGTCGACCTGCTGGTCGTGGTCTCGGACTGGCTGTACGTGAGCGTGGTCGCCGAGGGCGGCCGATACGTGGAGCCCGGCCACTACCGGTCGGCCCGCATCCGCTCCAAGGAGACCGACGAGACCGCGTGGTTCCATGTGCCGCGCAGGCCCGCGCCGCCGCTGATCGGGCCGGACGGGGAGCTGCCGCCCGAGGGTGAGGGGGCGCCGGCGGTCGTGGGGGAGCGGCCGTCGGCGGAGGGGGCACGGACCGGCGTTGGGCCGTCGCGGGGGGACGGCCCAACGCCCCGGACCGGGGGCGGGAACCGTACGTACCAGGTCGGGGGCGACCTGCTGGACGTGCACGGCAACACCATCCACGGCGGGTTCACGGGGATCAGCAAGGGCGCGGAACAGCGGCGCCCGGAGCCGCGGTTTCCGGAGCCGCAGCGTGCGGAGCCGGGCGCGGGTGAGTCGGAGTGAGCGACGAGGGCGAGGGCACCCACGAGGGCGCGGACGCGGGCCACGGCGACCGGGCGGACGTGCACGACAGGGGAGGCGACCGGGGCGCGGACCGGGGGGACCGCGACGCGGACCGGGGCGATCGAGGCGACCGGGGTGACCGGGGGGCCCGCGACGGCGACCGCGCGGGCGGCGGCGGCGAGCGGGCCGACGGCACCACCGAACCACCGCCCCGCGAACCCAGCGTCTTCGACGCCGCCGACCGGGGACCCCTCGGCGGCGAGAGCGACACCGGCGGCGCCGCCACGGCGCGCCGGGCCGTCCGCACCTGGGCGGGCGGCGCCGCCGACCGGCTCACCACCATCCACGGCGACGGCACCGTCTTCGAGGGCAACCAGATCTTCGCCCTGTACGGCTCCGACCGCGCCTCGCACTTCGTCCAGGGCCCCGTCCCGCCGGAGACGCTCGACCACCTCGGGCGGGTGTACTGCGCGACCGCCGGCTACCCGAGGATGCGGGAACGGCTCCGTGATCACCGGGTCCTCGTCCTGTGCGGCGAACCCGGCAGCGGACGCAAGGCCACCGCGCTCGCCCTCCTCGACGAGCTGACCGGCGGCAAGGTCTTCCGGCTCGACCCGCGCCACGGCGTCGACGAGATCACCGAGGAGGCCCTCCAGGAGAGCGGCGGCCACCTCCTGGAGCTGCTGACCGAGGACATGCGCGCCGAGCCGGAACCGGGCGGTTCCCGCTCGGGCCGGGGCGAGCGCACCGCCGTCGCCCGCCGCTCCGCGCCCCGCCTCAGCGAACTGCACCTGGACCGCTTCGGCGAGCTGCTGCGCGGCCGGGACGCGTACGGGATCGTCCTCGTCGAGAACGGGGAGCTCGCCGACCGGCTGCTGCGCGGACGGTACGGCATGTACTGCGCACCGCCGCCGGCCGACGAGGTGCTGCACCGGCACCTCTGGCACCAGCTGCGCGCCGAGTCCGACGAGGCCCTCGGCGACGCCAGGGCGCGCGCCCGGCGACGGGACGTCGTCGCCGCCCTCGGCCTGGAGGAACTCCGGCCGCGCGAGGCCGCCCGCCTGGCCGACCACCTCGCCCGGCACTGGCGCGGCGAGATGACCGACGACGAACTCCGCGCCGAATGCTCGTCGTTCGTGCGGTCGCAGGCCCGGGAGTGGTTCGCCGGGGCCGACCGGCCCGGCGCGCTCCCCGAGGCCCTCCCGGCGCTGAACGCCGGGGCGTTCCGTATCGCCGTCGCCGTCTTCAACGGCTCCGCCTACAGTCTCGCCGCCGAGGCCGCCGAACTCCTCGCCTGGGAACTCGCCGTCACCCTCGATCCCGAACAAGCACCGGGGCGGAGGCTGTTCGGGACCCACGCCGAGCACCGACCGGTGCAGGCCCGCGCCGTCCTGGAGGACGGCGAGCTGGACCTCGGGCCCGCCAAGGTGCCGGTGCGGGCCGTACGGTTCCAGGGCGAGGCCCTCGCCGGAGCCGTACTCGGCGAGATCTGGCACGGCTACCACAACGTGCGCGGCCCGGTGGCCCGTTGGCTGCGGACGCTCTGCGACGATTCGCGCCCCGAGGTGTGGGTCCGGGCCTCCATCGCGGCAGGGGTGCTCTGCTCCTGGGACTGGATCCACGGCTTCCGCGAGCTGGTCGTGCCGCTCGCCGTCACGGACGAACCGGTCGCCCGGATGGCCGCCGCGACCGCGCTCGCGGAGTCCGCGCGCGACCCGCGCGTCCGGCCGGCCGTCGCCGCCGTCCTCAAGGACTGGGCCGGATCCGGCGAGGACACGCTCGTCAGGACCGCCCTGCTCACCCACGGCTACGTGCTGGCCGCCGGAAGCGTCTCCGGCTCCCTCGACGCCCTGGCCCGAGTCGTCAGGACCCGCGAGGCGACCGACATCGAGGTCCTGGTGCCCGCCTCCTTCAGCGTGACGCGGCTGCTCGCCTCCGGCGAACCCGCGCCCGTGTTGCACAGGCTCCGGCAGTGGCTGGAGGACGGGCGGCTCAACCTCGCCAACCTGGTCCACCTCGCCGTCATCCGCGCGCTGAGCACCCGCACCACCCATCTGTGGGGGCTGCGGGAGGTGCCCGAACTCGACGGACACGCGAGCCGTCCGCTGCTCGTCGCGCTGCTCGCGACCCACCCCGAACTCGCCGATGAACTGGCCTGGCTGCTCCGGCACACCCTGACCACGGCCCGTTCCGGGGAGGCGGCCATCGAGGCGTTCGGGGGGCTGCTCCGGCGGGCCGCGAAGGACCCGGAGGCATTGCGGTGCGTCTGCGCCTTCCTGCCGCGCCTCGCGGTGGACCGCCGCGACCGCGACCGGCTCAGGGGCCTGCTGAACGAACTGGTCCGGGACCGTGACCGGCCCCTGGACAGAGGCGCGGCGCGCCGCATGTGGGACGCCGTGACGGAAGGAGCGAACCGATGACCCCTCCCGAGCAGAACGGGAATCCGCGGCCGGACGAGCGGGCCCGCGCGTACGACCGGGACCGCGATGGGCGGGGCCGTGACGAGCGCGGACCGGACGCCCGGGAACGAGCCGCCGGGCGGGAGCGGATCGAGCGGGCGAGGGACGACAGGGAACGGCAGCGGTACGGCGGACAGAACGGCGGCCGGCCCGGTGGCCGCGACGAGGACGAGGACCTGGACATGGACGCGGACCCGGAGACGGATGCGGACCCGGACGCCGAGCGGGAGCGGGGCGGTCAGGGGCGCGAACGGGGGCAGGGGCGGCGGAGCGGGGAGCCGTCCGGCGGTTCCGGTGGCGGGTTCGGGGAGGGGCCCGGTTCCGGGTCCGGCGGTCGCGCGCGCGGGCCGCTGATCGGTGAGTACGCGCCCCCGTACCGCCGCAGGAGCGGCCGGGTCGCCGCCGTCCTGCTCTACCGCAACGGCGGTCACCGGGTGATCTGGCCGGACCGCACCGAGGACGTCAACAAGCCGATGTTCGGCTCCCCGTACACCGTCTTCGAGGTGCAACTCGGGCGCAACGTCACCGAGTTCCGCCTGCGGCTCCCGGCCGCCGGGGACGGCGTCTTCTTCGAGGCGGTCGCCAAGGTCCAGTGGGTGGTGACCGATCCGCACCTCGTCGTCCAGGAACAGGTCGAGGACGTCGCCGAGTTCCTCCACGACGAACTCCTCGACGGGCTGCGCAGGCTCTCCCGGAGGTTCCGGATCACCGAGGCGCAGCGCGCCGACGAGGCCGTGCGGGAGGAACTGAGCGCCGGCCGCCTGGGTTTCGGCCGCGACATCGGTCTGCGGACCCGGGTCCTCGTCTTCATCGACCTCGACGACTCCGTCAAGGCGGAGGTCTCCCGGCGGGACAGGGTCGGCGTCACCATGGAGGCCGACGAGCGCGTGGCCGAGGCGGAACGGCGCAGGGAGGCCGCCGACCGGGCCCTGGTCGCCGACCGCGCCCGCGAGATGGAGGCCCTCTTCCGGCGCGGCGACCTCGCGCAGATCGCCCACCACATGGCGATGCACCCGGACAAGCAGTGGGAGATCCGCACCCAGCTCCAGCGCGAGCGGCGGGAGGGCCAGGCGGACTACCTGGCCGTCTTCAACCGGCTCCTGGACACCGGGGTGCTCGAACGGCACGACATCGGCGAGCAGATGTACCAGGTGCTGATGTATCTGCGGACCCAGACCGGCACGGTCCTCGGCGGCATCACCGACCGGGTGCTCAACCCCCCGGGCGACTCCGCGCGCCGCCGTCTGGACCCGGGGACCGCCCTGCCGGAACCGAGCCTCCCGGACTGGGACGAGGAGCACGGGGACGCGCCGCGCGACCCCCGGGTCTACGAGCCGACCCGGGTGGAGTCGGGCTCCGAGCGGGACCGTGACCGTGACCGTGACCGGGATCGGGACCACGGCCGGGACCGGTACGAGCCCGACGACCCGTTCGAGCGCACGGACTACGAGCGGAGCGAGCGGTACGACCGCTACGACCGTGACGACCCGTACGACAGGGACAGGCGGGGCGACGGCGACAGGCGGGGCGACGGCGACCGGCGGGGCGACCGGTCCCGTGGGCCCGCCCGGCCCGGCCGGCCCAGCTCCGGGTTCGACGACTGGGACGACTCATGACCGTCCCGGGTCCCGATCCGACCCCCGCACCGATCCCCGATCCGACCCCCGCACCGATCCCCGATCCGACCCCCGTACGGGACCACCTGGGGGACCCCGTGCGGGCTCCCCTGACCACCCCCGTCCCCCCGGAAGAGCTGAGGTTCATGGCCGAGCGGCTGCTCTCCACCGTCCGTGAGGACATCGGGCGCGCCGACACCAAGGCCGCGATCCTGCTCTCCGGCGCGCTGGCCTTCCTCGCCGTCGTGTTCTCGGGGGATCGCTCGCCGCTGCCCACCGCCGGTGCGGGACTCGCCTTCCTCCTGGTGGCGGGCGTGCTGTGGACGGCCGGTGTCCTGATGCTCGTCTCCGTGGTCCTGCCCCGCACCCGGGTCGGGGCCGACCGCACGCTGCTGCGCGAGCTGACGACCGGGCCGTCCGGGACGGAGCTGCGCGTGCGGCTCTCCGCCTCCGGCACGGACGCCACCGACTGGCTCCTCGAACAGGCAGGTGTGCACGGCCTCGTACTGGCGGCGAAGTACCGGTGGCTCCGCCTGGGCGTGTCCGGGCTCGCGCTCGGCGCCCTCCTGGCCCTCTTCAGCGAACTGTGGTGAGAGTGAACATGCACTGGACCGAAAAGGGGGGCCTCCTGCTCCTCGCCGGGGCGCTCGTCGCGCTCTCGGGCCCGTTCGCGGCGACCACCGCCTCGGGCGCACCCCGTACGGCCGCGCCCCAGGCCGCGTACGCCCAGCCCGCGTACACCCTCCGGCAAGCGCCCACCGCTCCCGCCGACCCCGCCGACGGCCCCGACCCCATCGACTTCGCCGTCGTCGTCGACCAGTCGGCGAGCCTCTCCGACAAGGACCTCGCGCGCGAGACCGAGGCGGCGGCACTGCTCAGCCAGGGCGAGATATCGGAGCGCTCGCGGGCCGCCGTCATCGGCTTCGGCAGCTCCGAGAAGCCCGGCCAGTCGCCCGTCCGCGAGGTCTGTACGCTCACCGTCGCCGACGCGGCCGGCCGGGAGCGGCTCAGCGACTGCGTCCAGCGGCTGAACCACCGCGACCGGGACCGGACCGGCCCCGGCACCGACTTCCCGGCGGCCGTCCGCCAGGCCGTCACCCGTCTCACCGAGGGCGGACCGGCGGCCGGCCGGCGGGCCGGGGCGCCCGTCGTCCCCAAGGTCGTCTTCCTCCTCACCGACGGGAAGCTCGACGTCGCCGACAGCCCGGAGTACGGCACCGACCGCGACAGCCGCCAGTCCAACGGCGAGCGCAGGCTGACCGAGGAACTCGCCCGCGCCCGCGCCGCCGGCGTACAGATCTGGCCCCTCGGCTTCGGCGGCGAGATCGACCGGGCCGCCCTCACCGCCATGGCCGAGGGCGGCTACCGGGGCGCCTGCTCGGAGATCCCCGGCTCCGTCCCGCGTATGCGGGTCGTCGGCACCTCCGCCGAGATCGACAAGGCCCTCCAGGAGACCTTCGCCGCCGCCCGCTGCGCCCGGATCGCGCACGGCACCGTCGGCAAGCCGCCCGCCGACCTGACCGTGAGCATCCCGCCCATCGCCACCGACGGTTCCCTCACGGTCGCCAAGCACGACCCGAAGGTGCAGGTCACCTACTACGACCCGGCAGGCCGCAAGGTGCCCGTACGGGGCGAGTTCGACGGCTCCTCCTTCGAGGTGAGCGGACAGAACGGCCCCGTCGAGGCGCTCCGTGTGAAGAACCCGCTGCCCGGCCGCTGGCGGGTGCACATCGAGGCACCGGAGGGCCACCGCGACCGTGAGGTCGCCGTCCGCGCCATCTGGCAGGGCCGGCTGCGCTCCACCGTGGTCCTCGACCCGGCGTCCCCGCGCGCCGGGGAGCAGGTGAAGGTGGAGGTACGGATGCAGACCCGGCGCGGAGTCGTCATCACCGACCCGCGCCAGCTCACCGGCATCGCGGTCGCCGCCGACCTCAAGGGCGAGGGCTTCCGGCCCGTCGCCCTCCGGCTCGCCGACGACGGGAAGGCCCCCGACGCCACGGCCGGCGACGCACGCTTCACCGGCACCCTCACCGTGCCCGCCGGCGCCACGGGCGACCTGGAACTCGTCACCCGCATGGAGGCCCCCGGGATCACCTCCGACCACCGCCCGCTGCACGCCCGCGTCGGTGAGGGCGTCCCGCTCGTGGCCGCCGGGCTCACCGTCGAGGGGGTGACCGTGCACCCCGGCGGCACCGTCCGCGGCACCCTCGACGTCACCAACAACGACACGGCCCCCCACACCCTGCGGCTGGCCCTCGCGGACCAGACGCCCGGTGCGGAGCTCACCGTCACCCCGGCGACCGTCACGGCCCAGCCGAACCGGGCCACGAGGGTCCCCTTCACCATCACCGTCGGAAAGGGCACGCCGCTGGGCGAACTCGGCGGCCAGGTCTCCGTCGTGGACACCGGCGACGGCGACCGCGTCCTGCGCGGCGCCTTCCTGGCCGTACGGGTGGTGGCACCGCCCTCCTGGTGGGAGCGGTGGTGGAAGGCCGTGCTCGCCGGGGCCGCCGTCCTCCTCCTCGCGGGAGCCGTCCTCGGCATCCGTCTGATGGCGCGCCATCACCGCCGGGACATGACCGGCGTCACCCTCGAACTCTGCCAGGACGGACGGCCGTTGGACTCGCTGACCGTCCGCCGGGGCCAGAGCCCAGGGGGCGCCTTCGTCTTCGCCGTCGATGAGCCCTACGGCGCCCCGCCCACCCTCCGCCGGCTCCCCGGCGGCGGCTCGTCCACCGCGCATGTGCTGCGCCGCACCGGCGCGGGCGAGCTGCTGCTGCGGCCCCGGGGCGGCGGACAGGTCCCGGTGCGCCCCGGTGAACCGACCGGGCTCGGCGACCACGAACTGGTCGTACGCGGCGGTCGCCCGGCCCCACCCGGCGGACGCGGCTCGCGCGGCTCCCGTGGCGGCCGTGGCGGCCGGTGGTCCGGGAAGTCCGCCGCCCCCGGCGGGCGTACGGACAGCGGCGGGCGCACCGGCGGTGCGGGCGACGCGGCTCCGGACGCCTTCCCGGACGCCGGCCCCGACGCCGGCGGCGACTACGACGGCAACTTCTGAACGGGTCAGCGAGGAGAACGACATGAAGATCTACCAGCCCATGCTCTTCGTCGGACTCGGCGGCACCGGCGGGCGGATCGGCAGCGAACTCGAGCGCAGCCTGCGCCGGGAGCTGTGCGGACCCGACGGCACCGACCTGGTCGACGGCGGTCGCCGGCTGCCCTTCCAGCTGCCCGACTGCCTCCAGTTCGTCTACGCCGACTTCAGCGAGGGCGAGATCGTCAGCCAGCCGCAGTTCAAGGCGAAGGGAGCCGAGGCCGCCGCCTTCGCCAGGACCTCCCGGATCGTCCGCGACCTGCTGCCCACCGACTTCGACTCCTCGCCCGAGGTGACCCGCATGCTGCGGGTCTCCGTCCCCGAGGAGACCCGGCTCTGGCTGCCGCCGCAGGCCCGCCAGCCACGCGTCGCCCCCCTCAACAACGGCGCCGGACAGCTGCCGACCGTCGGGCGCGCCGCGCTCTTCGCGACCGTGCGCTCCGGGCTCGAACCCGTCCTGCGGCAGCTCCGCGAGGCGATCGGGGCCATCGGCCAGGCGGCGGGCGACCTCCGGCGGGTCGGCGGCGGCCGGATCAGGGGCTGCGACGTGTTCGTCGCCTTCTCCGTCGCGGGCGGCACCGGCGCCGGCATCTTCTACGACTTCATCCACCTCATCGGCCACGAGTTCCGCAACGCCCGTGTCCCCGGCGTGAAGATCTACCCGCTCGTCGTCATGCCCTCCGCCTTCCCGCCCGAGGCCGGCGGCGGACGCGAGGCCGAACTCAACTCCGCCCGCGCCCTCGTGGACCTCTCCCGGCTCGTCGACGACCAGAACGTGCCCGACGCCCTCGACCAGGTCGGCGACGTCGAGGACCGGGGCCGGCTCAGCGTCACGTACCCCGGTGACGGGGTCGTCGCGCTGCGCCCCGCCACCATGCAGACCGCCTTCCTCTTCTCCAAGCCGGCCGTCATCGGCAGCGACGACCTGCGCCGCTCCATCGCCGCCATGGTGATGTCGCTGATCGGCACCGACCTCGGCGACGACAACGGTTCGGCGACCCGCGTCGAGGAGGACTACCAGTCCTTCGCCGCGAGCTTCATCAACAAGAGCGTCGAACGCTCGACCCCGGCCCGTACGGGCATCGGCTACCGGGGCATGTCCACCAGCCTCGCCGCCTCCCTCACCGTGCCCGTCGACGACCTCGCCGAGATCGTCGCGGCCCGGCTGCTCGCCCAGGCGGTGCGCGGCATGTCCGAGCGCGCCCGGCGGCCCGACCGGGAGGGGCAGAACCACGTACGCGACCTGTTCACCCGCTCCGGCGTCGGACGGCTCTGGAGCCGGGAGGCGCCGGACGTACCCGCCCCCGAGCAACTCCCCCGGGGCAAGGGGAAGATCACCCAGGAGCTGCGCAACCGGCTCGGGGACATGGAGGAGGCCCTGCGCCGCCTCGACGGCACCCTCGCCCGCGAGGTCCCGCGCCTCGCCGAGGACTTCAGGCCGAGCGCCGGGGTACGCGAACTCCTGGGCCAGATGGACCCGTTCCAGGTCGAGATCGTCCTCGCCGGACTCGCGGGACACCCCGACCGGGTGGCCAGGGAGGGCTTCAGCGGCATGCTGGACAACCGGCGCAACGAACCCGAACGGCCCCCGAACGTCCAGACCTCCGCGCCCGCCATCCCCGCCGTCCGGGGCAGCGTCGGCGGAGTCGTACCGGCCCGGTGGAGCGACCCCGACGTGCAGGACGCGCTCGCCGCCCAGGAGGCCTGGTACCAGTGGCGGGCCCGGACCCTCTGGCACCGCGGCTGGCAGGCCGGCGAGGCCCAGTGGCGGCCCTCCCTCAACCGGGTCTCCGCCGAGGTCTCCGAACTCGCCAAGGCGCTCCGCGTCCACGAGCACGACGAGGCGAAGGCCTTCGCCGAACGCCGCCGCGACCTCTACCGCGACGACCGCGCCGGCATCGCCTATCTGCTGCCCCCGCAGAACACCCTGCGCGCCTTCTACGACGACGTCGTCGACCGGCTCGCCCAGTCCCTCGGCCTGCCCGAGTCCGCCGACGCCGCCGCCCTCCTCGGCCGGCTCGTCGGGCCCGAGGACTGGCGGCGGGCCCTCGACGCGGTCCGCCGTTCGTCGTCGGCGGCCGTGAAGGAGATCAAGCAGGTCGTCGAGCGACGGGTCAAACGGCTCTTCGGCGAGGCCAACGACGATGTCTTCGCCCGCCCGCTGCTGCCCTCCATGGAACTGCTCCTGCGCGCCGCCTCGGGCGACGAGACCGCCGAGGCGAAGGTCGACCCGCGCTGGCTCGACCAGTTCCGGGCCCGGCTCGCCGGACTGATCCCGGTGGGCTTCGTCCCCGACGGCAGCGGCCCGCTCAAGATCCTCATCGTGCACCCGGCGAGCGAATCCGACGGCAGGGCCCGCGACTTCCTCGAACAGGAACTCAACCTGCCCGCCCGCGTCACCCCGGAGAGCCGGGCCGGCGACACCGACTCCATCACCGTCGTCTTCTTCCGCAGCGGTATGAACCTCACCGACATCTCCGAGGTCCGCAGCGTCCTCAGCCTCTGGTCCGAGGCCCGCGACGCGGGCGGCGAGGACGACTTCCTGCACTGGCGCCAGCGCCTCGGCTACCAGGACGACTGGCTGGTCTCCACCGAACACGACCGCCAGCGCATCCTGCACCGGCTGCTCTGCGCCCTCTGGAACGGCCACATCGACGCCGAGGGCCCCGCCGAATCGCCCCATGTCGTCCGCATCAGGCTCCAGGACGGCGAGTCCGCGACCATGTCGCTGCGCCTGGAGGGCTTCGACGGCTCGCTCTCCAGCTGGGCCGGGCTGCTCCGCGCGTACGAGCGCTGGGCGCTGCTCGACGAGGGGCAGATCATCGAGCAGTTCTGCGAACGCCTCATGCAGGCCCTGCCGAAGGGACTCGCCCAGATCCCGGCACCCCCGTCGGCGCTCTTCACCCACTTCGTGGAGCGGGTCGCCCCGCGCCAGCTCGCCCTGATCGACGAACTCGTCGCCGAATACGGCGAGTACGGGGACACCGACAGCGAATGGCTCGCCCCGCTGCGCCACTTCTGGGAGGTCACCTACCCGGGCGCCCTCGACATGCGGTTCCCGAGGGCCGCGCGCGCGACCAGGTCCACACTGCGGGCCCTGTACGAACGGCACGGGCCGCGCGGGAAGGGGAGTGAGGCCGGGGGCGGGGCAGGCGGCGGTGGCGGTACGGTGCCCGATCCGCGTACGGCCTACGGGAACGGCGACGGTCCCGGACCCGCTCACGGGCCCACACCCGTACCCGCGCCCCGGCCGCCCTCCGTCTACGAGGGCGACTGGGAGCTTGAGCCCGAACCGGACTTCGGGCCGGAGTTCGGGCCGGGCTACGAAGGGGAGGCGGAATGAGCCCGCGCGTCCTGCCGGAGCGACCACTGCCCGGGCACGCCGTCTGCCTGGACCTGCGTACGGCGGGGACCTACGACCCCGACACCATGGTCCGCGCGGCCCTGGACGCCCCGCAGCACGGCGGCCAACGTCGCTTCCTCGTCGTCGACGAGGCCGAGCGGCTCGTCGCCCACCAGCGGCTCTTCGAGCGCCTCTCCTCGTACGGGCCCGCCCACATCGTCTGTCTGGCCGTCGGC
Organism: Streptomyces sp. NPDC001728; assembly: GCF_040297565.1. Classification (NCBI taxonomy): domain Bacteria; kingdom Bacillati; phylum Actinomycetota; class Actinomycetes; order Kitasatosporales; family Streptomycetaceae; genus Streptomyces; species Streptomyces sp. NPDC001728. Next base: position 245,255 of record NZ_JBEOZK010000006.1, on the reverse strand, counting down.
GCGCGAGGGGCGCGTACCGTGAGCCGCTCCCTCACCCTGCGCCCGCCCGCCGCCGGCGTCCTGTGGCTGTTCGACACGATCGAGGACGGCGTCCCCGGCGAGGCCGTACTGCGTCCGCTCGTCGCCGTCCTCTCGACGCCGGAGGTCTTCGACGCCGTCCTCCGCGCGCTCGGCGAGGTCGGGCACGGCGTGGCCGTGCCCGCCGCGCGCGTCCTGGAGCACGACCTGACCGACGAGGCGCGGGCGCGCGCCTGGCGGCAGGCGGTGGAGGGGCTGGCCGGCCAGGACGTACCGGCGGGCACTCCCTCCGCCGAACAGGTGCCGGGCACGCTGGCCCTGCTGCTCGACGACGGGGTGCCGCGTTCGCTGGCCGGTCACCGGTGGCTGCCGCCCCAGGGCAGGGCGGGGGCCGCGATCGGCGCCTGCGAGGAGGCCGTCGGGGACGCCGTCGACGACTACCAGCGGGTACGAGGCGCCGCCGGGCTCTTCACCCGGGCGGGCGGGTCGGTCGACCTGCCGGGGGACATCGAGCGGGTGACACGGGAGCTGGGCCGGTTCCGCGCCGTCGTCGCGGACGCCTTCGGCGCGGCGGGCGGTAGCCGGCTCACCGCCGAGCACCGGGGTCTGCTCCGCGACCGGGGCATCGAACTGCCCGAGATGCCAAGGGAGATCACCCGGGCCGGGATCGTCCCGGCCCTGCGCGACCATACCCACGAACTGATCGGCAAGGGCCTTTCGCTGCGGTCGGTGGCGGCCCGGCTGTCCGCGCTCGCGGCGCGCACCGCACCCGTCGGCAGCGCCGCCCGGCTGGCCCGGCTCGACGCGATCTGCGGTCCCGAACGGCTGCGGCGGCTCGACGAACGGCACCTCTTCACGGCCGGTGGATCGCGCCCGGTGGCCTTCGCTGTGACCGGTCTCCTCGCCCTGCTCGCCGGAGTGTGGCCGGTCCTCGGCTGGGTCCTCGGCCCGGCGGCGGGCGTGGTCGCCGCCGGGCTCGCCCGGCTGATGCTGCGGCGCAGGCCGAACCGCTCGCCGGACGGGCGGATCGACGGCGGCGGCTCGACGGGAGCGGCACCCCGCCTCCTCGGGGGGCTGCTCGGCGGCCTCGCCGGGGCGGGCGTCGGTCTGTTCCTCGACCTGCCGGCGTGGGCGGGGGCGCTCGCGGTCGCCGTGTCCCTCACGGCCGTCGTCCTCCTCGCGCTGCGCGACTGGAGCCGGGCCGTCGACGACTGGTGGGCGCGGGCGGACCCCGAGGAGGCGTGGCGCGTCCTGCGGGAGATCCAGACCCTGGTCGTCACGACCGCCGTGCACGACTGGCTCTTCGCGGAGGTGCGGCACCACTGCTCTGCGGGCGCGGGGGCGGTGGCCCGGCTGCTCCGCGACCTCGCGGCGACGGCGGACACACACGGAAGGGCGTACGAGCGGGACCGGTCCCCGGGTGAGGTCCCGAGGGCTTCCGACTCCGCCCCGCCGGGCGAGGAGACCCGTACCGCCGCCTGGAGTTGGGAGGACTGGGGCGGCGGCGACGAGGACGACGACGTCTGGTCCGACATGGACGAGGAACCCCGGGCGCCGTCGCCGCCGGGCCGGGCCTCCGGTCCGTCCCTGGCCAAGTTCTCGGACGCGTCGCCGTACGCGTACGCGTGCGACGAGGCCCGTGGGCCCGAGCCCATGGATCCCGGCGGCCGGCCGTCGTCCGTCCCCGCGCCCGCGTGGCTGGAGCGGCGGTACGGGGACGGCGGCCCCCTTCTCGTCGACACGCTCGTGGGCGACCTGGTCGCCGGCACCCTGCTGATCCTCGACCGGTGCTGGGCGGGCATCGAGCGCGACCCCGGCGCCCGCGCCTCCGCCTCGCACGAACGGCGGATCGCGGAACTCCTGGACGAGACCCGCCTCCGCCTGGAGCGCGATGTGGCGGCCTCGCCGCCGCCCCGGTACGAGGGCCTGCGCGACCCCGACGCGCTCACCCCCCTCGCCGACCGCTCCGACCGGCCCGACGCCGCCCGGCTCACCGGGGTCGCCCCCGACGCCGTCGCCCGGCTGCTCCTGGCCGAGGACGACCCCGGCCACACGATCCCGCTCTGCGGCCCCGAGCACCTCAGGCTGCTCTCCCACGACCCGCTCGCCGCGCGGCAGGTCCGGTTCGTACCGGAGGCGATGCGGCGCGGGGCCGCCGGGGACGACGTCTGGCGGGGCACCGCCGAGGACGTCGTGTGGACCGGCGCGGGACGCCACGCCGGAATCCTCCGTCTCGTACCCCTGCGCGCGGACGTCGTGCACACCGTCCGCGCCGAGGAGGCGGGAGAAGCGTGACAGACCCGAACCACCCGAACGACGCGTACCACCCGGACGACGCGGGCCCGCCGAACGACGCGTACCACGACGACGACGCGGGCCGGCCGAACGACGCGGGCCGACGGGACGGCCCGGGGCGCCCGGACGACGAAGGCCTGCCGGTCGACGCCGGGCCGCCCCCGCACACCGGCCGTCCGCTCGGCCCCGACCACCCGGACCATCTCAGTGCGCCGACCACGCCGCCCCACCCGTACTACCAGGAACTGGAGTTCCTCACCCCCCAGGAGGCCCCGGTCCGCTTCGTCGTGCGGTACGGGGAGGACCGCAGGCCCCCCGAACGGACCGGGTTCCTGGCGCGCCGGGCGCTCCTGGGGACGGGGGCGGTGCCGGTCCACCAGTACCGGCTGGCCTCGTCCGCGCAGGGCGACCCCGGGACGTACGGGCTCCTTGAGCGCGAGGTGTCGGCCTCCGTCGCGCTCGAACGCCGTTACGGCGGAGCCAGGTTCGGCGCCGTCCTCACCCGGATCGTCGGCTTCGACCTGACCGCCGCCGAGCCCTTCGTGCTGTACCGGCCGCCGGGCGGACGTCCGCTCGCCGACTGGGCGGGCCGCCTCTCCGCCGAGGACCAGGAGGCGATCATCGGCCAACTCGCCATGGCGGTAAGGCTGCTGGGTGACCTCGACATCGTGCACCGGGCGATCACGCCCGACACCGTCCGGTGGGACGGCGCCCGGGTACGCCTCCGCGAACCGTATGCGGCGCTGCGCGCCGGAGAGCCGCGCGACCCCTTCGGCACCGCCCCCTGGGCGTCGCCGGAACAGCGTGAGGGGCGCGGTGCCGCCGACCCGCGCGACGACCTGTGGTCCGTCGCCGAGATCGCGTACCACCTGCTCGCGGGCCGTCCCGACCGGGGCGAGGGGCCGCCCCGCGACCTCGCCGACTACCGGCGCCTCGCCGCCCTCGAACACAGTGGCCTCTTCTCTCCGCAAGCGGGCCAACGGCCGCACCCGGAGGAGCTGTTGAGGCTGCTCCACGTACCCGATCCGCTCGCCGGCGGGCTCGGGCCCGCCGATCCGCTCGACCGCTGGCGCATCGAGTACGACCGCCAGATCGCCCGGAAACGCGCGCTCTCCGGAGCGGACCGGAATGGTGTGCGGACAACCTCTGAAGGCTCCGCGCCGGTCCCGGACCCGCGCCCGCCGCGTACCACCTTCATCGGCCGGATCTTCGGCGGCGGTGGCTCCGGCGGTGGCTCCGGCGGTGGCTCCGGCGGTGGTTCCGGCGGTGGTTCCGGCGGTGGCGAACCCGACCGGTCCTCCCGCCCCGCCGCTTCCGCTCCGCCGCCCGCCCCCGTACCGGATTCGCCCGCGCGGAGCCGGATGTGCCCGCACTGCCTGCTGCCCGTCACCTACGACGAACGGCTCCTCGTCACCATCGACGCCAAGGGCACCCGCATCCCGCTGGACCTCAGCGCCGAACACCGGCCGGGCCACCGCACCGACGCCCTCCGCAAGGCGTACCACCTCTGCCCCCACACGGTGGAGGGCGACGAGGAGCACGAACTCCCCGTGCCCTACCTCACCAACGGCGAGCCCCTCACCGTCGCCCTCGTCGGCAGTTCGTCCGTCGGCAAGACGCACCTCCTCGCCGCGATGCTGGGCGAGGTCGAACTGGGCGGCCTCGAACCGTACGGACTGAAGTGCCGGCCGCTCAACCCCGAGGCCCACCGCACCTACCTGCGCGAACGGGTGCAGAGCCTCCAGCAGGGGCGGCAGCTCGGCCGTACCGGACAGCAGACCTTCGCCCGGTTCGCGGACGGACTGCTCGTCTCGGCGGGCGGCGCCACGCCCCGGCCCGTCGTCTTCTTCGACCTCGCGGGCGAGGACCTCGCGCAGGACAGCGAGGTCGGCCGCTTCCTCATGGGCGTCGACGCCTTCGTCTTCGTCCTCGACCCCCTGCGCGCGCTGCGGATGCGCTCCCTCGACCCGGTACGGGAGCAGAGCGGGCTGCGGCGGCGCGAGCTCGGCGACGAGGCCTTCGCGACCGTGCTCAACCGCATCCCCCGGCAGCGGGGCGGCCTCGTCGCCGCACCGGCCGCGCTCGCCCTCAACAAGAGCGACCTCGTCCGCTTCGAGCCCGTCGTCGACCGCTGGCTCGGCCGGGCCCTGCCCGGCCGCCACGACCCCGCCGCGCTCCACGCCGAGAGCCGGGACGCGTACGCCTTCCTGTCCCAGCACGCCAGCGCCGCCTGGCTCAAACCCTTCGACGACTGCGCCGACTGCACCCTGCACTTCGTCGCCGCGACCGGCGGGCAGGCGCGCGGCGACCGATTTCCGCACGGGGCCCGGCCGCGCCGGGTCCTCGCGCCGCTGCTGTCGCTCTTCGCCGCGTGCGGGCTGCTGCCCGGGGCGGAACCCGCGGGAACGAGAGAGGGGATCGACCGATGACACGGTCGGAGAACGAGGTCGACCAGATCGTCTTCCGCTGGGACAGCGAGAACCTCACCGGCAGCACCGGCTTCGGGCCGGTCGCCTGGTCCGGGCCCCGCGACGAGGCGGAGACCCTCTTCAGGCTCTCCGCCCCCGTCCTGCGCGCGAGCGGAGAGGAGACCCGGCCCGCCCTCATACGGCTCCAGCGGCGCGCCGACGTCATGCTCATCCGGCGCACCCCGTTCACCGAGGCCGACGGCGGGACCTCCGTGCTCTGCCACGCCCTCGTCGGCGCGCCCGCGCTGCTCCCGCCCGCCACCTGCCTCGGGCTGCACGCCTGGGACTGGGAGGGCTCGGACCTCAACGCCGCCGAGGTGCGCGGCCCGCTCCCGGTCGTCCCCGAGACCGCCCTCGTCCGGGCGTCCAGCGGGGGACAGGGGGCACTCGACCGGGCCCTGGCGCACGTCACCGACGAACTCACGGGTACGGTAGCCGAGTTGCTCCGCCACCCCGAGGAGCGCTTCACCGTCCTCGACGAACGGGGCGACAGCGCGGGCCTCGTCCTCTGGGGACTGCACGGCATGTTCGGCGAGGTCGCCGACCGCCGGTGGACCTTCGCCACCCACGACACCGCCGAACTCCCCGCCCTCCGCTTCGTGTTCGTGGGCCGCTGGTCGGGCGCCGCGAGCCGCAACACCGGACGCCGCCGCGTCGACCCGCGCGAGCGTTTCGGCGACCGGGCGGAGGAGATCGCGGCGCGCCTGGTCGCCCACCATGTGCGGGGGGCCGTGGCGGGGGAGGGCGACGAGTACGCGGTCGGCAGCGCGCTCCACACCGCCGCGTCCACCCGCCGCGGCCCCCTCCTGGACACGGCCGCGCGGGCACTCGACGCGCTGGACGTCCGGGGTGTCGACGGCGGGCCGGGGACGCGGCCCGCGCCGGACCTCCGAGGTGGCGAGGGCCCCGGGGCGCGGCCCGCACCGGCGGCCGGAGCCCCGCGCGCACCCGGCTCAGGGACCTGGGAGGAGGAGTTCCCCAGGCAGGATCCGCCGCCCGCACGGGGCAGGAAGGGCACGGTACGGGGGTGGCTGACCCCGGGGTCCCGTGCGGGGGAGGCGGGGGCGCCCGGGGGACGGCGGGGCGGCGACGACCGGGACCGGGACCGGGACCGTGACCGGGGCTGGGACCGGGACGGGGGCGTCGAGGAGAGGGTCCCCGGAGCCGTCACCGGACCGGGCCCGTGGGAGCGCCCGGACCTGTGGTACCGCCCGGAGAACCTGGAGACGGCGGACCCGGACGGGACAGCGGGCCGGGGCGGGGTGGCCGATCCGGACCCGACCCCCGACCCGTACGGGGAGCCCGGCGGGGCAGACGGGACCGCGCCGGTCGGCTCGGATCGGGGGGTCGGCTCGGATCGGGACGAAGGCCCGGGGTGGCAGGACGGGGCGGGGTGGCAGGACGGCCCCGGCCGTACGGACGGCCTCGGCCGGTCGGGCGGCGGGGTGGGGCCCGACGGCCCGCCGCCGTCGCGGCCCCACGGGCAGCACCTTCCGGAGGGACAGGACCGACCGGGCAGTGCTCAGCGGCCGGAGGCACCGGCCAGGCCGGAGCTGCCCGTTGCCCCCGAGCCAGTGGCCCCCGAGCCAGTGGCCCCCGAGCCCGAGGGCTCCCACCGCACCCCCTCCGAGCCCCCCGCCCCCGACGGCGGCCCCTACGCCCGCCCCTTCCTCCCCCCGAACGTTCCCCAGTGGACCGGGCCCGGTGCACCGGGCCGGCGCGCGGTGCGAAGCCGGGTGCGGGGTCGTGAGCGGGAGGTCGAGAGCGGGCTCGTGCACAAGCTGCCGACCGCCCGAGGTGCGCTGGAGGCCCGTGTTCTCGTCGAGCGGGCCGGCAGCCGCGAGCTGCTGGACGCGCTGCGCCGCGCGCAGGCGTACGAGATCCTCACCGTCCTCCTCGGAGAGGTCGCACGCCGTCTGCCGTCCTGGGGCCACCCGTTGCGCCGGGAGCTGTGCGAGGTGGTCCTCGGGCGGGACCTCTGGGCGGTCAGGCCGCCGGGTGCGGACGCCGATCCGTCGGACCCGGCGCCGTCGCTCCGCGCGGCCAACGCCGCCGAGCTGCACCGCTGGGCCGTCCGCCCCCTCCTGGGCGCCGGCGACGCACCGGTGGGCACGGTCGCCGCGCTGCTCTCCCGGCTCCGTACGAGCCCGGCGCCGTCCGCCCGCGAGACCTTCTGGCTGATCGTGGACCGTGAGCGGCCGGGCCTCCCGGACGCGGTCTGGCTCGCGCTCCTCAAGGAGGCGTACGGGGTGCCCCGTACGGGAGCCCCGGACCCGAGGTCCGGGTCCGGGGCGTCGAACCGGGCCGGCTCGGACGGTTCGTTCGGCCGGGACGACCCCGACAACGCCTATACCCGGCGGTTCCTGAACCGCGTAGGGCTTCTCCTCGGCGGCCTGGTGATCGCGATCCTCCTGGTGGCCGTACTGACCTGACCCCCTACCGACCCCGGTACCGACCCGACCCCGACCCGACCCCCGACCCGAAACGCGGGCCCCGGCCGCCCCGCTCCGTCAGGATGGACGTATGGGATTCCATGTCGACTCCGAGACCGGGCGGCTGCGCCGCGTCATCCTGCACCGGCCCGATCTGGAGCTGAAGCGGCTCACCCCGACCAACAAGGACGCCCTGCTCTTCGACGACGTGCTGTGGGTGCGCAGGGCCCGGCAGGAGCACGACGGTTTCGCTGACGTGCTGCGCGACCGGGGCGTGGAGGTGCACCTCTTCGGCGACCTGCTCAGCGAGTCGCTCGACGTGCCGGCGGCCCGCTCGCTCGTCCTCGACCGGGTCTTCGACGAGAAGGAGTACGGGCCGCTCGCCGCCGACCACCTCCGGGCCGCGTTCGACTCGCTGGACGCGGGCGCGCTGGCGGAGGCGCTGGTCGGCGGGATGACGAAGCGGGAGTTCCTGGCGGCGCACCGGGAGCCGACCTCGGTGCGGTTCCACGCGCTGGACCTGGACGACTTCGTCCTCGGGCCGCTGCCGAACCACCTGTTCACCCGGGACACCTCGGCCTGGATCTACGACGGCGTCTCGATCAACGCGATGCGCTGGCCCGCCCGGCAGCGCGAGACCGTGCACTTCGAGGCGATCTACAAGCACCATCCCCTCTTCACGGGCGCCGACGCGGGCACGTTCCACACCTGGTCGGAGGGGCAGGCCGACTACCCGTCGACGATCGAGGGCGGGGACGTCCTGGTCATCGGGAACGGTGCCGTGCTGATCGGGATGAGCGAGCGGACGACCCCGCAGGCGGTGGAGATGCTGGCGCGGGGCATGTTCGCGGCCGGTTCGGCGCGCACGATCATCGCGCTGGACATGCCGAAGCGGCGGGCGTTCATGCACCTGGACACGGTGATGACGATGGTCGCCGAGGACACGTTCACGCAGTACGCGGGGCTCGGGATGCTCCGCTCGTACACGATCGAACCGGGCGACGCGGGCCAGTCCCTGCGCGTGACCGACCACCCGCCGGAGCAGATGCACAGCGCCATCGCGGCGGCGCTGGGACTTCAGGACATCCGGGTGCTGACGGCGACGCAGGACGTGCACGCGGCGGAGCGCGAGCAGTGGGACGACGGGTGCAACGTGCTCGCGGTGGAGCCGGGGGTGGTCGTCGCGTACGAGCGGAACGCCACCACGAACACGCACCTGCGCAAGCAGGGCATCGAGGTGATCGAGATCCCGGGCAGCGAGCTGGGCCGGGGGAGGGGCGGCCCGCGCTGCATGAGCTGCCCGGTGGAGCGGGACGCGGCCTGACGGTTCCGCAGCTGCTCGGGGGCCTCTCCACCGGAGGGGGCTGTATATAAATGTTGAAGTGTGTATACACTTCCAAGGTCCCCGATCGCCGTCCCCCGACTCGTACCCCCAGGAGCGCGTCCCATGGCCACAGACCTCATCGGCCGCCACTTCCTCAAGGAGCTGGACTTCACCGCCGAGGAGTTCCGCGCCCTGGTCGCGCTCTCCGCCGAGCTCAAGGCCGCCAAGAAGGCGGGCGTCGAGGTCCAGCGGCTGCGCGGCCGGAACATCGCCCTGATCTTCGAGAAGACCTCGACCCGCACCCGCTGCGCCTTCGAGGTCGCCGCCGCCGACCAGGGCGCCTCCACCACCTATCTGGACCCCGCCGGTTCCCAGATGGGCCACAAGGAGTCGGTCAAGGACACCGCCCGCGTCCTCGGCCGGATGTTCGACGGCATCGAGTACCGGGGCGACGGCCAGGCCGTGGTCGAGGAGCTCGCCGCGTTCGCCGGTGTCCCCGTCTTCAACGGGCTCACCGACGACTGGCACCCCACCCAGATGCTCGCCGACGTGCTCACCATGACCGAGCACACCGACAAGCCGCTGGAGACCATCGCCTTCGCCTACCTCGGCGACGCCCGTTTCAACATGGGCAACTCCTACCTGGTCACCGGCGCCCTGCTCGGCATGGACGTGCGGATCGTGGCCCCGGAGGCGTACTGGCCGGCCGCGGAGATCGTCGACCGGGCCCGCAAGCTGGCCGAGACCAGCGGGGCCACGATCACCCTCACCGAGGACGTGGCGGACGGGGTCCGGGGCGCCGACTTCGTCGCCACCGACGTGTGGGTCTCCATGGGCGAGCCCAAGGAGGTGTGGGACGAGCGGATCGCCGCCCTCGGCCCGTACTCCGTGACCATGGACGTGCTGCGCGCCACCGGGAACCCGGACGTCAGGTTCCTGCACTGCCTGCCGGCCTTCCACGACCTGGGCACGGCCGTCGGCCGGGACATCCACGCCCGGCACGGCCTGACCGAGCTGGAGGTCTCCGACGAGGTCTTCGAGTCGGCGCACTCGGTCGTCTTCGACGAGGCGGAGAACCGGATGCACACGATCAAGGCCGTCATGGTCGCGACGCTCGCCGGTACGGCGGCGGAATAGTATTACGCCCGATTGGGTGAATATGCGTAGTGCGGTTTACGATCGCACGATTCAGGGGGGTCCGGGCGCACATGCTCGGACCCCCCTCACGCATGCACGACCAGAGACGAGAACCACCGCATGACCTCGCGGATCAAGACCCCGCAGCAACTCCTCGCCGAATCCGGCGCCGACCTCGAAGGCCACGGCCTCAAGCGCACCATGGGCCTCTTTCAGCTCGTGTGCTTCGGCGTCGGCGCGATCGTCGGCACCGGCATCTTCGTCGGCCTCTCCGACAGCGTCGCCGAGGCGGGCCCCGCGGTCGTCGTCTCCTTCGTGCTCGCCGCCATCACCTGCATCTTCACCGCCTTCTCCTTCGCGGAGCTGGGCGGCGCGATCCCGGTCTCCGGCTCCTCCTACTCCTTCGCCTACGCGAGCCTCGGCGAGCGCACCGCCTTCCTCGTCGGCTGGTGCCTCCTCCTCGAATACGGCGTCTCCGTCTCCGCGGTCGCCGTCGGCTGGAGCCAGTACCTCAACGAACTGCTCGACAGCCTGACCGGCTGGCAGCTGCCCACCGCGCTCTCCGCCGGACCGGCCGACGGCGGGGTGGTCAACCTGCCGGCCGTGGTCGTGATCCTGCTCGCCGCGACCCTGCTGGTGCGCGGGGTCAGGGAGAGCGCGCGGGCGACCGCCGCCATGGCGATCCTCAAGATCGGCATCCTGATCGTCTTCTGCGCCATCGGCTTCTCGGCCTTCCAGGCCGGTCACCTGTCGCCGTTCGCCACGAACGGCCTCGGCGGGATCACCTCGGGCGCCTCGGTGGCCTTCTTCTCGTACATCGGCTTCGACGCGATCACCACGGCCGGTGAAGAGGTGAAGAACCCGCGCCGGAACATCCCCATCGCCATCCTCGTCTGCATCGGGATCGTCACCCTGCTGTACTGCGCCGTCGCGCTCTCCGCGATCGGGGCCATCGGCGCCGACGCCGTCGCCGGCCAGCCGGCCGCGCTCTCGCTCGTCGTCGACCAGGTCACCGGGTCGTCCGTCGGCGGCGGGATCATCGCCTTCGGCGCGGTCGTCGCCATCGCGTCCGTCGTCCTCGCGGTGATGTACGGGCAGACGCGCATCCTGATGTCGATGTCCCGCGACGGCCTGGTGCCCCGGGTCTTCGAGCGGGTCTCGCCGAAGTCGGCGACCCCGGTCGCCAACACCTGGATCGTGGCCGCCGTCTTCGCCGTCCCCGCGGCCTTCGCCTCGCTCGACGTGGTCGTCAACCTGACCACGATCGGCACGCTCGCGATCATGGCGGTCGTCAACCTCGCGGTGATGGTGCTGCGCCGCCGCGATCCCGAGCTGCCGCGCTCCTTCCGGGTGCCGCTCTTCCCGCTCAGCCCGATCCTCGGGATCGGCTTCTGCCTCTATCTGATCTGGGGCACCGGCTGGACGACCTGGGTTCAGTTCGCGGGATTCCTGGTCGTCGGCACACTGGTGTACGCGCTGTACGGGCGGCGCCACTCGCGCCTGGTCACGGCTCCGAGCGAGGGCGCTGCGACGGGATCCCCGGGAGCGTGAACCAGACCGCCTTGCCGTGCGCGGTGGGGCGGTGTCCGCAGCCGCTGCTGAGCGCCCGGATAAGGAGGAGGCCCCGGCCGTGCTCCTGCCAGGGGTCGACCTCGGTCTCGGGGTCGGGGCAGACGAGCTGACCGGGGCGGGCGGGCTCGGAGTCGTGGACCTCGATCTGGCAGCCGCCGGGCGGCGAGAACAGCTCGACGACCAGCTCGATGGGGCCCCGGCCCGCGGTGTGCTCGACGGCGTTGGCGACCAGCTCGGCGGTGAGCAGCTCCGCCGTGTCGCCGTCGGGGCGGCCGGCGGCCTCGGGGTCGATGTCGATGTCAGTGAGGGCGGTACGGATCAGGGCGCGGGCGATCGGCACGGCGGCGGTCGTGTGGGGCAGCTCGATGCGCCAGGAGGCGGCCGGTCCGCCGGCGGTGGGGCGGGTGACTTCGTGCATGGGGCGGGCTCCCTTCGCCGTGTGGGGGCGGGTGGGCGAGTGGGGTGGAGGCATCCCGAGACGTCCTGGTTTCAACCATACGAAGTGCAATTCATTCCTCCAGAGGCGGCCCTCCCCGGCGGGCAGGGTCCTCGGTCACCAGTCGCCGGGGACCTTGGGCACCCCTCTCTCATCGCGTCCCCACCCCTCCCATATCGCGTACTCGTGACGACAGTCACGGTACGGTGATACCCTCCGAACGGAGGAAGGAGGCCGTTCCGGATGAGCCCCTTTACCGGTTCCACGCCCCGCACGGCCCACTGGGAACACCTGCGCCTCGACATCGACCGGGGCGTCGCCACCGTCACCCTCGCCCGCCCCGCGAAACTCAACGCCCTCACCTTCGGCGCCTACGCCGACCTGCGCGACCTCCTCGCCGAGCTCTCCCGCGAGCGCGCCGTCCGCGCCCTCGTCCTCGGCGGCGAGGGCCACGGCTTCTGCTCCGGCGGCGACGTCGACGAGATCATCGGCGCCACCCTCTCCCTCGACACCGCGCGACTCCTCGACTTCAACCGGATGACCGGCCGGGTCGTCCGCGCGCTGCGCGAGTGCCCCTTCCCGGTCGTCGCCGCCCTGCACGGCGTCGCCGCCGGAGCCGGGGCCGTCCTCGCCCTCGCCGCCGACTTCCGGATCGCCGACCCCACCACCCGCTTCTCCTTCCTCTTCACCCGCGTCGGCCTCTCCGGCGGCGACATGGGCGCGGCCTATCTGCTGCCCCGGGTCGTCGGCCTCGGCCACGCCACCCGCCTCCTCATGCTGGGCGAGCCGGTCCACGCCGCCGAGGCCGAGCGCATCGGCCTCCTCAGCGAGCTGACCGAGGAGGGCGCGGCGGGGGAGCGGGCCGCCGCCCTCGCCCGACGTCTCGCCGACGGTCCCGCGCTCGCCCTCGCCCAGACCAAGGCCCTGCTGACCGCCGAGCTCGACATGCCCCTCGCCGCCTCGGTCGAGATGGACGCGGCCACCCAGGCCCTGCTGATGAACGGCGCGGACTACGCCGAGTTCCATGCCGCCTTCACCGAGAAGCGCCCCCCGAAATGGCAGGGGTGCTGACGGTGCCCGGCCCCCACGGGGACCCGGGCCGGGCGGCCGTGCACCGGATCGCCGTCATCGGCGGCGGCCCCGGCGGCCTCTACGCCGCCGCCCTGCTCAAACGGCTCGACCCCGCCCGCGAGGTCACCGTCTGGGAGCGGAACGCACCCTCCGACACCTTCGGCTTCGGCGTCGTCCTCTCCGACGAGACCCTCGGCGGAGTCAGGGACGCCGACCCCGCGGTGTACGAGGCGCTCCGCCGCGACCTCGTCCGCTGGGAGGACGTCGACGTCGTCCACCGCGGCCACCGCACCACCTCCACCGGCCACGGCTTCGCCGCCCTCGGCCGCCGCCGGCTCCTGGAGATCCTGCACACCCGCTGCACCGACCTGGGCGTACGGCTCCGCTTCCGTACCGAGGCCCCGCCCGCCGCCGCCCTCGCCGCCTCCCACGACCTGGTCATCGCCGCCGACGGCGTCCACAGCCGCACCCGCGAGGCCCACGCCGACCACTTCCGCCCCCGGATCACCCCGCACCGCTGCCGCTATGTCTGGCTCGCCGCGGACTTCCCGTTCGAGGCGTTCCGGTTCGAGATCGCCGAGACCGAGCACGGCGTGATGCAGATGCACGCCTACCCGTACGAGGCCGCCGCCTCCACCGTCATCGTCGAGATGCGCGAGGAGGTGTGGCGGGCGGCGGGCTTCGCCGAACTGGACGGGGCCGAGTCGACCGCCCGCTGCGCCAAGATCTTCGCCGAGGCGCTCGGCGGCCGGGAGCTCCGCTCGAACAACTCCGCCTGGACCGCCTTCCGTACCGTCGTCAACGCGCGCTGGTCGTACGGCAACACCGTGCTCATCGGCGACGCCGCCCACACCGCGCACTTCTCCATCGGCTCCGGCACCAAACTCGCCGTCGAGGACGCCGTCGCCCTCGCCGCCGCCGTCGGCGCCCACCCGACCCTGCCCGAGGCCCTCACCGCGTACGAGACGGAACGCCGTCCCGTCGTCGAGTCCACCCAGCGCGCGGCCGCCGCCAGCCTGCACTGGTTCGAGGAACTCGCCGGCCACGTCGACCGGCCGCCCCGCCGCTTCGCCTTCGACCTCCTCACCCGCAGCCGCCGCGTCACCCACGCCAACCTGGGGCTCCGCGACCCGGCCTTCACCGCCGCCGTCGAACGCGACTTCGGCTGCCCGCCCGGCACCCCGCCCATGTTCACCCCCTTCCGGCTCCGCGGCCTCACCCTGCGCAACCGGATCGTGGTCTCGCCCATGGACCTGTACGTCGCCGAGGACGGCGTCCCCGGCGACTTCCACCTCGTCCACCTCGGCTCCAGGGCGCTCGGCGGCGCCGGACTCGTCATGACCGAGATGGTCTGCGTCAGCCCGGAGGGCCGTATCACCCCCGGCTGCTCCGGGCTCTGGACCGACGGACAGGCCGCCGCCTGGGCCCGGATCGCCGACTTCGTCCACACCTCGGCGCCCGGCACCGCGCTCGGCGTCCAGCTCGGCCACTCCGGCCGCAAGGGCTCCACCCGGCGCATGTGGGAGGGCATCGACCAGCCCCTGCCCACCGGGAACTGGCCCCTGGTCGCCGCCTCACCCCTCCCGTACCGCCCCGGCGTCAACCAGGTCCCGACCGCCCTGGACCGCGCCGGACTCACCGCCGTGCGCGAGCAGTTCACCGGCGCGGCCCGGCGCGCCGCCCGCAGCGGCTTCGACCTCCTCGAACTGCACGCCGCCCACGGCTATCTCCTCTCCGGCTTCCTCTCCCCGCTCACCAACCACCGCACCGACGCCTACGGCGGCGACCTCGAAGGCCGGCTGCGGTTCCCGCTCGAAGTCTTCGACGCGATACGGGAGGTGTGGCCGCGGGAGCGCCCGATGACCGTCCGTGTCTCGGCCACCGACTGGGCCGAGGGCGGGACCACCGACGAGCAGGCCGTCGCGGTCGCGCGCGCCTTCGCGGACCACGGGGCCGACGCGATCGACGTCTCCACCGGCCAGGTCGTGCCCGACGAGACCCCCTCCTACGGCCGCTCGTACCAGACCCCCTACGCCGACCGCGTCCGCAACGAGGCCGGGGTGCCCGTCGTCGCCGTCGGCGCGATCTCCTCCTGGGACGACGTCAACTCCCTGCTCCTGGCGGGCCGCGCCGACCTCTGCGCCCTGGCCCGCCCGCACCTCTACGACCCGCACTGGACGCTGCACGCGGCGGCCGAGCAGTCCTACGAGGGCCCGGCGGCCCCCTGGCCGGCCCCGTACCGGGCGGGCAGCCGGCCGCCGCCCACGGGCCGCCGGGAGTAGCCCCCGTCCGGGCGCCCTGGACGCTCGCGTATGCGGGTGCGACGCGGAACCGTGTCGGGCGCGCCCCCGGCACCCTTGAATGGGGACATGACACAAAACAGGGGTGGGAACGGTGCCGGGGCGGTCCTCGGCGCGGCGACGGCGGCGACCGGACTGCTGGCGGGGGTGTGGTTCGCGTATGTCTGCTCGGTGATGCCGGCGCTGGCGCGCAGCGACGACCGGGTCTACGTCGAGGTGATGCGGAACATCAACGACGTGATCCAGAACCCGGTCTTCTTCACCCCGTTCCTCGGGGCGCCGCTCCTCGCGGCGGTGGCCGCCTGGCAGCACCGCGCCGGCCGGGCGCGGCTCTGGACGCTCGCCGCGGCGGTGCTGTGCGCGGCGGTCTTCGTGGTCACGGCCGCGGTGAACGTCCCCCTCAACGACGCCCTCGCCGCGGCGAAGGACCCGACCACGGCCCGCGCCGCCTTCGAGGCCCCCTGGGTGGCGTGGAACCTGGTCCGCGCGGCCCTGTCGACGCTGGCCCTCGGCTGCCTGCTGCGGGCCCTGGCCGTACGGAAGGACCGGGGCCTGCCGGGCGCCCCCTAGGGGGTGTCTCCCGAGAGGAACGGCCGCACGTACTGGGCGCCCCGGTCCCGCAGCAGCTCGTGCAGGGACGCGAAGACCTCCGCCGAGCGCCGGCCGGGCCAGTCGTCCGGGAGGAGTTCCGCGGGCAGGACCGGGTCGGCGTACGGCAGGCGGCGCCAGGAGTCCAGAGCGAGCAGATAGTCCCGGTAGGCGTCCTCGGCGCCCGCCGGGGCCGTCCGCCAGGCCCGCAGCACCGGCTCGTGCGCCGCGAGGAACTCCTCGTGGAGCCCGGCGACGGCGGGCAGGTCCCACCAGCGGGCCACCGCGTCGGCCGTCGGCGCGTACCCCAGGTGGTCGCCCCGGAAGAGTTCCACGTACGGGGAGAGCTCCAGGCGCTCCAGGGCGTTCCTGGTCTCCTCGTACAGCCGCGCGGGCGCGATCCAGACACCCGGCGCCGCCGTGCCGAAGCCGAGCCGGGCGAGCCGGGAGCGCAGCAGGTGCCGCTTGTGCCGCTCGGCCTCGGGGACCGAGAAGACGGCGAGGACCCAGCCCTCGGACAGTTTCGGCTCGGCGCGGGCGTAGATGCGGCGGTCGCCGTCGTCGAGGAGGCGGCGGGCGTCCTCCGAGAGGGCGTACCCGGCGGCCCCGTCCGCCGTACGGCCCGGCAGCAGCAGCCCGCGCCGCTTCAGCCGCGACACCGAGGAACGCACGGAGGGCGCGTCCACCCCGAGCACCCCGAGCAGCCGGATGAGCGCGGCGACGGGCAGGGGGGACCCGTCGGGCGCACGGCCGTACGCGCCGTACAGGGAGACGATGAGGGATCGGGGGGTGTGCTGCTCGGCCACGTGATCACTTTAGGCCCTGTCGTCAACGTAGCGCCGTCTGCCCGGAGGGCAGGGGCCGCGGCGTCCGGGCCCGGTCAGGCCGGGTCGCGGAGGCGGAAGCGCTGGAGCTTGCCCGTGGCCGTGCGCGGCAGCTCGTCCAGGAAGACGATCTCGCGGGGCGACTTGTACGGGGCGAGGCGGGCGCGGACGAAGGCCCGCAGCGCGGCGGCGGTGCCCGCGTCGCGCGGCACCCCCTCCCGTACCACCGTGTAGGCCACGACGACCTGGCCGCGCAGCTCGTCCGGGCGGCCCACCACGGCCGTCTCCACCACGTCGGGATGGTCCAGGAGCGCTTCCTCGACCTGCGGCCCCGCGATGTTGTAGCCCGCCGAGATGATCATGTCGTCGGCCCGTGACACATAGCGGAAGTAGCCGTCGGGCTCGCGGACGTACGTGTCCCCGGTGACGTTCCAGCCCTCCCGTACGTACTCCTCCTGGCGCGGATCGGCCAGATAGCGGCAGCCGACCGGGCCGCGCACCGCGAGCAGCCCCTCCTCGCCGTCCGGGACGGCCCGGCCCTCCCGGTCCACGATCCTGGCCTGCCAGCCGGGCACCGGGCGGCCGGTGGTCCCGGGGCGGATGTCGCCGTCGGCGGCGGAGATGAAGATGTGGAGGAGTTCGGTCGCGCCGATGCCGTTGATGAGCCGCAGACCCGTCCGCGCGTACCAGGCCTTCCAGGTGGCCTCCGGCAGGTTCTCGCCCGCCGAGACGCAGCGCCGCAGCGAGCCCAGCTCGGGGGCGGTGCCCTGGGTCAGCTCGTCGATCATCACCCGGTAGGCGGTGGGGGCGGTGAAGAGCACCGACACCCGGTGCCGCTCGATCGCCGCGAGCAGCTGCTTGGGCCCGGCCTGCTCAAGGAGGACCGCGCTCGCCCCGGCCCGCAGGGGAAAGACGACGAGCGCGCCGAGGCCGAAGGTGAAGGCGAGCGGCGGCGAACCGGCGAAGACGTCGTCGGGCAGCGGGCGCAGGACGTGCGCGGAGAAGGTGTCGGCGACGGCGAGGACGTCCCGGTGGAAGTGGACGCAGCCCTTGGGGCGCCCGGTGGTGCCGGAGGTGAAGGCGATGAGGGCCACGTCGTCGGCGGCGGTCGCCACGGCGGGGTAGCGGCCGGGCCGGCGGGCGGCGAGGGCGAGCAGGTCGTCGGGGCCGTCCCCGCCGAAGGGGGTGACGCGGAGCCCGGCGACGCGGGCCCCGAGGAGTTCGTCGACGGCGTGGACGTCGCAGAGGGCGTGGCTGCAGCGCGCGGCTCTGGCCATCGCGGCGAGTTCGGGGGCGCGCTGCTGGGACAGCACGGTGACGGCTACGGCCCCGGCCTTCATCACGGCGAGCCAGCAGGCGGCGAGCCAGGGGGTGGTGGGGCCGCGCAGCAGGACCCGGTTGCCGGGCTTGACCCGCAGGTCGGAGGTGAGGACGTGGGCGATGCGGTCGACGTGGTCCTGGAGCTGTCCGTAGCTCCAGACGCCGCCCTCGCCGTCGTGGAAGGCGGGCCGGTCGGCGCCGAGGCGTTCCACCGTGCGGTCGAGGAGTTCCTCCCCGCAGTTGAGCCGGTCGGGGTACACCAGCTCGGGGAGGTCGAAGAGGAGGCGGGGCCACCGCTCCGGCGGTGGCAGCCGGTCGCGGGCGAAGCTGTCGAGGTGGGCCGAGGGTGTCAGCTCCATGAGTCCGTCCCCCTGTCGAGGTGGGGTCGCCCGTCGCCTCACGAGCGTATCGTGTTGGTGACGGCAGTCAACTGTTCGCGACAAGCGGCAAGGGCAACCGAGGGCGCGGGGAGACGAACGCGCCGGACGGCGCCCCGCCGGGGCGCCCGAGGGAGCCGGAGAGGGACCGCATGCCCGCATTCTCGCTCGAACCGGAACAGATCACCTGGTGTACGGAGCTGCGCGGCCTCGCCGCCGACCGCCTGAAGCCCCTCGCCGACAAGGGCGAACCCGGCCGGGTCAACCGCCCCCTCGTCACCGCCCTCGGCGAGCTGGGACTGATCGCCCGGCTCTTCGACGCCGGCGCCCTCGAACTCTGCCTCCTGCGCGAATCCCTCGCCCGCACCTGCACCGAGGCCGAGACCGCCCTCGCCCTCCAGGGCCTCGGCGGCCACCCCGTCGCCGCCTTCGGCACCCCGGCCCAGCGGGCCCGCTGGCTCCCCGAGATCACCGCCGGACGGGCCGTCGCCGCCTTCGCGCTCTCCGAACCCGGCGCCGGCTCCGACGCTGCCGCACTCGCCCTCGAAGCCGTCCCCGACGGACACGGCGGCTGGCACCTGAACGGCGAGAAACAGTGGATCTCCAACGCCCCCGAGGCCGACTTCGCCACCGTCTTCGCCCGCACCACCCCGGGCGCCGGCTCCCGGGGCGTCACCGCCTTCCTCGTCCCCGCCGGCCGGCCCGGCCTCGGCGGCGAGCCGCTCGACATGCTCGCCCCGCACGCCCTGGGCACCCTCACCTTCGACGGCGTCCCCGTCGGCCCCGATGACCTCCTGGGCGAACCCGACCGGGGCTTCCGCGTCGCCATGAACACCCTCAACCTCTTCCGGCCCAGCGTCGGCGCCTTCGCCGTCGGCATGGCCCAGGCCGCCCTCGACGCCGCCCTCGCCCACACCGCGGGCCGCCCCGCCTTCGGCGGCCACCTCGCCGACCTCCAGGCCGTCGCCCACCGGATCGCCGAGATGGCCACCCGTACCGAGGCCGCCCGCCTGCTGGTCTACGCGGCGGCCAGCGCCTACGACGACGGCGACCCCGACGTGCCCCGGCGCTCCGCCATGGCCAAACTGCTCGCCACCGAGACCGCCCAGTACGTCGTCGACGCCGCCGTCCAGCTCCACGGCGCCCGCGCCCTGCAACGCGGCCACCTCCTCGAACACCTCTACCGGGAGGTCCGCGCACCCCGGATCTACGAGGGCGCCACCGAGGTCCAGCGCACGATCATCGCCAAGGAGCTGTACGCACGTCATCGCGAGGAGCCCGCCCCATGAGCCTGCACCGGCACAACCCCGCCGAACTCGCCCCGCCCACCGGCTTCTCCCACGCCGTCACCGCGACCGGCAGCAGACTGGTCTTCCTCGCCGGACAGACCGCCCTCGACAGCGGGGGCGCGGTGGTGGGCGACACCCTGACCGAGCAGTTCACCACCGCCCTCGGCAACCTCCTCACCGCCCTCCGCCACGCCGGCGGCACCCCCGCCGACCTCGCCCGCGTCACCGTCTACACCACGGACGTCGACGACTACCGCGCCCACGCCCACGAACTCGGCAGGATCTGGCGCCGGTTGGCGGGCCGCGACTATCCGGCGATGGCCGTGATCGGAGTCGTACGCCTCTGGGACGAACAGGCCCGGGTGGAACTCGACGGCTTCGCGGTCCTGGACGAGCCCGCCCACGGCTGACCTGCGGGCCCGCCCCCGCCTGACCTGCGGGACCCCGATGATCAACTGGTCACCCGTACGGGTGAGGCTTAGTGTCGAAAGGTGGACTGACCGGCCCACGGCTCACTCACCAGGCGGACCCGAGGCGCCACATGAGTACACCCAAGCCGACGACACCGGCACCGACCGCCACCCCGAAGAAGGGCGGCGACGGCAAGGGCATCGCCCTGTTCGTGATCGCGTCCTGTCAGCTGATGGTGGTCCTCGACATCACCATCGTGAACATCGCGCTCCCGCACATCCAGACCGCGCTGGGCTTCTCCACCACCAGCCTGTCCTGGGTCGTCAACGCCTACACCCTCACCTTCGGCGGTCTGCTGCTCCTCGGCGGGCGCGCGGGCGACATCCTCGGCCGCCGCCGGGTCTTCATCTTCGGCGTCCTGCTCTTCGGACTCGCCTCGCTCTTCTGTGGACTCGCGCAGAGCGAGTGGCAACTCCTCGCCGCCCGCTCGCTCCAGGGCGTCGGCGGCGCGATAGCCTCGCCGACCTCGCTGTCCCTCATCACCACCACCTTCGACGAAGGCCCGGAACGCAACCGGGCCTTCGGCGTGTTCGCGGGCGTCTCGGCCGGCGGCGGCGCGATCGGACTGGTCGCGGGCGGCATGCTGGTGCAGTGGCTCGACTGGCGCTGGATCTTCTTCGTCAACGTCCCGATCGCGCTGGTCATCGCCTTCCTCACCCCGCGCCACGTCAAGGAGTCCGAGCGGCACCCCGGCCACTTCGACCTCGCCGGTGCGCTCACCTCCACCCTCGGCATGGTGGCGCTGGTGTACGGCTTCATCCGGGCCGCCCAGGAGGGCTGGCGCGATCCCTACACGATCGGCTCGTTCGCCGCGGCGGTCGTCCTGCTCGCCTCGTTCGTCCTGATCGAGCGGCGCTCCCGGCAGCCCATCACACCCCTGCACATGTTCGCCGACCGCAACCGCTCGGGCACCTACGTCATCATGCTCTGTCTGGCGGCGGCCATCTTCGGCATGTTCTTCTTCCTCACCCTGTTCGTGCAGCAGGTGCTGGGCTTCAGCCCGCTGACGACGGGTCTGGCCTTCCTGCCGGTCAGCGCGATCATCGCGGTCGGCGCCGGCTTCACGTCCAACCTGCTGCCGAGGTTCGGCCCGAAACCCTTCATGGTGACGGGCTCGCTGTTCACCGCGGTGGGACTCTCCTGGCTGACCCGGACCAAGGTGGACTCCACCTACCTGGGCAGCATCCTCGGCCCGCTCCTCGTCTTCGGCCTCGGCATGGGCCTGATGTTCGTGTCGCTGACCATCATGGCCCTGTCCAACGTCGAGCAACGCGAGGCGGGCGCAGCGTCCGGCCTGCTCAACTCCATGCAGCAGGTGGGCGGTTCGCTCGGCCTGTCGATCCTGGTGACGGTCTTCGGCACGGCCAGCCGCAACGAGGCGGAGACCCAGGTCCCCGCCTTCCTGGCCCAGGCGGGCCCCCTGGAGAAGTCCCGCTTCGCCCAGACGGGCCAGCTCCCACCCCCCTGGGGCGACCTGGTCCTCACCTCGGGCGTCTCCGCCGGCTTCGTCACGGCGGCCGTCTTCGCCGTAGTGGGCGCCCTGGTCGCCCTCTTCGTCATCAAGGTCCGCCCCTCGGACATCGAACGACTGAAGGGCGGCGCGGGGATGATGCCGGGCGGGTGAGGGGGCGGGAGCGGGCGGCGCGGGGATGATGCCGGGCGGGTGACGGGGCGGGAGCGGGCGGCGCGGAAGCGTCGTCACGGCAGGGCCGGGGGCCCCGGCGCCGGTCAGACGTCCCGGAACCGCGGGTGGTGCGGGGCCTTGATCTGCCAGTGGTCGCGGACGGGCCGGGCGAGTCCGGCCGGGTTGGCCTGCCCGGCGGTCAGGCTGGTGACGGCGCGGACGGTCTTGACGCGCCCAAGCCCTGGAGGCGTGGGACCCGCGTTCGGTGTCCGGTGTCCATGCCCTGCTCGTGTTCCTCGCCGAGCTGGACGCAGTCGAAGCCCGCACGACCCCGGGAAGGGCGGTACCGGCACATCACCTGATCGCGACATTCCCGCGAAAGAGTCGCGCCCCGGGGCAGACGGCGGAACCGCAGCAGCGCGGACCGGATTCCGCCGGTAGTACTCGGTGAGGGACGACTACCCATCCGCGACGTGAGGATTGGCTGCGATGACAGACGGACCGACACACCCGGGAGGCGTCCTGGCGGCTCCTGTGGATCTGGGTGGGACCGGCTACTACATCCATTGGGGGGTGCTGCAGATCTCGGCGGCGAACGCCGTGGTCATCGCCCTGATGCTGCTTGTCTTCGTGCTCGCGCTATTCCTGCCCTTCCCCGGCGGTCGGAGGCGGCGATGAGCGGCACGGCGGAAGGCCGGGCCGGCCCCCCGGACGGCGCCTTCGCGGGCGGGTGGACCGGCGCAGTGCGGCGGCGCGCCGTGCGCGCGTTGCCCCCGGACAAACTGCTGCCCACGACCCAGCCGGAGTACGTGGCCTCCTGGATCTACGTGTTCGGGGTCCTCACGCTGTCCAGCCTGGTGGTCGTCGTCCTCACCGGATGCGTTCTCGCACTGTTCGGGCCCGCCTGGTGGCACGTCTCGGACACCGGCAGGTTCGTCAACAGCCTTCACCTGTGGAGCGTGGAGCTGTTCATGTTCTTCATGGTCGTCCATCTGTGGGGCAAGTTCTTCATGGCCGCCTGGCGCGGTCGGCGGGCACTGACCTGGATCACCGGAGCCGTCGTCTTCCTCACCTCGATCGGTGCCGCATTCACCGGATACCTGGTGCAGCAGAACTTCGACTCCCAGTGGATCGCGGACCAGGCCAAGGACGGCCTGAACTCGGTGGGTGTCGGAGCCTGGTTCAACGTGCTGGACTTCGGCCAGATGTTCATGTGGCACATCGTGCTGTTGCCGTTGGCCGTGGTCGCCCTCGCGGTGTGGCACATGCTGCTGGTGCGGCTGCGTGGCGTGGTACCGCCCATGGAAGCCGCCACGCCCGGAGCGGTGCCCGGCACGGGCGGATCGCGGGAGGGCGCATGACGGGGCGGCGGAAGGGCCGCCGGCCGGTGCCCGCCCCCGGCGCGTTTCCCCAGCGGCCGTACGACCTGGCCAAGGAGTTCACCCTCGCTCTGCTGGCGACCGCCGTGCTGACCGTCGGGCTCGCCGCGGTGTTCTCCTCACCCGACGAGAAGCCGATCACCCTGGCCCGCTGGGCGAGGGCCGCACCCTTCGATTTCACCGCCACCGCCGTCGCCGAGCTGGCCGGTACCAGCGGCACCGCGCAGTACGGACCCCCGTACACGGACGTTCCGGGTGCCGCACAGAAGATCGGGCCGGTGAGCCTCCAGCGCGCGGCCGGCGTGGCCATCCCGATCGACACGGCGCGCGACTTCGTGCTCCGCCCGCTCACTGAGGCGCCGGAGCCCGTCCCCGTCCTTGATGCCCTGGCCGCGTGGCGCGAGGCTCCCGTGCGACGTCAGCAGCGGTGGACCACCGCCTACGCCGATGCACTCGACAAGGCCGGAGGTGATCCCGCCCGGGTCGCGCGCGGTGACTTCGGTCCCGTCCCGGTTCTGACCGCGCGCCTGCTGGAGCTCGCGAAGGCGGGGGCGCTCGACGGCACACTGCTGGCCGACGGGCGCTTCTACCAGACCGACTACACCAAACCGCTGCTGTTCCTGGGGGACGGCTCGTACCTCGAGGACCAGGCCCGGGCCCGGCACCTGTCCGGTGATCAGTGGGGGATGATGAACGAGACCGGCAACTACCCCGGTCAGCCCTGGCTCTGGCTGTACACATTCTGGTACCAGATCGAACCCTTCAGCAGCTCGGGCAACGCCGATGCCCTGGTCTGGGGCCTCATGGCGGTGCTCACCCTCGCGTTCGTCCTGGTGCCGTTCATTCCGGGCATCAGGTCGATCCCGCGATGGAGTCGTGTCCACCGGCTCGTCTGGCGTGACTACTACCGCTCGCACTGAGCGTCTTCAGCGTTGCCTCTCCGGGGCGAGGACGGCTGCGGCGATGGACGTCACGCGGCGCGGTCGGCAAGGACGGGTACGCCCCGGCGTTCGCAGATCCGGATGATCCGGTGCCCGCGGGCCGCTGTGAGGCCGTGGGCACGGCCGGGCAGCGCGGGCGAGATCCACAGCATGTGGCCCGTCGGGGACCGCGGCTCCCGACTCGGCGCCGGCCCGGTCCTACGCATGTGGCGCTCACTGCTCAGTTTCTTCTCCCGCTGGTGGCAGATCGAGTCGCTCTACCGTGCCAACACCAGATACCGGCCCGTCGGGGAACCGCGATTCCTGCTCTTCGAGAAGAGCACTGACCTGCTGCGCATCGCCGTGGCAAGCGCCCGTGCCGAAGGATCCCTGCAAGTACCGGGCCTGCCCAAACGGCTCAACCGGCAGCACGTCAGGAGTACGACCTCCCCACCGTGATTGCGCGTCTTTGGCTCTTCCCCCAGTCGCCAAGGCCGGCCGGGCGGAACCGAAGGACCTTGCTCCAGCCTGGTCGGAGCCGGCGCGTCACGGGTGTACGAGGTCCCCGTCAGGAAGTGGCCCCGGTGGCCGAGGGCGTGATGCTCACTCACCATTGCTGCGAGAGCACCCGAGGCCTCCGGCGTATGGGAACCGTACTGATGGCTGTTCCGATGGACAACAAGAGGGAACGCCCGGGGAGCGGCGGGGACGGACCCGACCTGGACCGCAGGCGATTCCTCAAGGTGACCGCGGCGGCCGGCGCCTGGACCGCGGGCGCGACGCTGACAGGCTGCGACACGACGCCCGGCGGCGCCGCCGACGCACCGGCCAACCCCCCCGAGGGTTACCACCCGGGCGACTCCGGCTGGCGCATCCGTTCGCAGGGCCCGCCCGAGGCCGTTGTCGGCTACACGGACAAGGTGAGCGTTCTGCCGGGGGAGGACTTCGCGCTGTACGTGTCCACCACCGCGCCGGGGTTCCGGGTCTCGGCGTACCGGATGGGCTGGTACAAAGGCGCGCAGGCCCGCCTGGTGTGGCACTCCGACAGGGTGGCGGGGCGCGTCCAGCGAGAGCCGGTCCTGGATCCGAGGACGCGCACGGTACGGGCGGGCTGGAAGCGTACGATCCTCGTCCCCACCGATGGCTGGCCGCAGGGCGCCTACCTGCTCCGTCTCGACGCGGAGAACGGCCACCAGCGCTACGTCCCCCTGATCGTCCGCTCGGCGACCGTCTGGGGGAAGACACTGCTGATCCATGCGCCGGCGACCTGGCAGGCGTACAACCTGTGGGGCGGCTACAGCCTCTATCAGGGCGACGGCGGAGCGTACGCGGCACGTTCCCTGGCCGTCTCCTTCGACCGGCCCTACGACGGCAACGGAGCCGAGAAGTTCCTGGTGTACGAGCGGGCCGTGGTCGTCCTCGCGGAGAGGCTGGGCATACCGCTGGCGTACACCACCGGCGTCGACATCCACCGCGACCCGGCGATGCTGCGGGGCGCGGTATCCGCGGTGACCCTCGGCCACGACGAGTACTGGACACCCCAGCAGCGGCAGTCCATGACCCGGGCCCGCGACGCCGGAACCAACCTGGCCTTCCTCGGTGCCAACACCTGTTTCCGCCGGATCAGGCTCGAGGACGGGGAACGCACCGTGGTGTGCTACAAGACCGACTACCGCCACGATCCCCTGTATCCCCGCCACGGGGCGCTGGTGACAACCGACTTCCGCCGGGCACCCGATTCCGACCCGGAATCGTCCCTGACGGGAGTCCTTTACGAGGGATATCCCGTAGACGCCCCCTACGTCGTCCGCAACGCCGGTCACTGGCTCTTCGCGGGCACCGGCGCGAAACGGGGCGACAGCTTCGCCCATCTCGTCGGCGTCGAATACGACCGTGTCACCCCCGGATCACTTCCGAACGCGCCGATCGAGATCGTCGCCCACTCCCCGCTGGACTGCGAAGGCAGGGAAAGCCACTCCGATTCGGCCTACTACACGGTGCCGAGCGGGGCCGGCGTCTTCGCGTCCGGGACGATGCGGTGGGCCGAGGGCCTCATGGCTGGGACGGGGGAGAACGGCCGCAACCACGGCATGGACGCGCGCACCGGGGCCTTCGTGACCCGCACCACCGAGAACCTGCTCCGGGCTTTCGCGGAGGGTCCGGCCACCAGTACCAGGCCGACACCCCGCGACAACGTGCGCGAGGTCTACGGATCGACCTGAGACGGACTGACTGACTGGCCGGCGCCGGCTCCGTCAACCACTCAAGATCATCTTGCACATGCGTTGCACAAGCTGCTGAAACGCAATTCGAGGTGTCGTGCCCCTTGCTCCCGAGGGGCACGACACCCCGCCGGTCAGATGTCCCTGAAGATCTCGATCTGCGCGCCGATCGAGTTCAGGCGTTCCGCCAGGTCCTCGTAGCCGCGGTTGATGACGTAGACGTTGCGGAGGACCGAGGTGCCCTCCGCCGCCATCATCGCGAGGAGGACGACCACCGCCGGGCGGAGGGCCGGGGGGCACATCATCTCGGCGGCGCGCCAGCGGGTGGGCCCCTCGACCAGGACGCGGTGGGGGTCCAGGAGCTGGAGGCGGCCACCGAGGCGGTTGAGGTCGGTGAGGTAGATCGCGCGGTTGTCGTAGACCCAGTCGTGGATGAGGGTCTTGCCCTGGGCCGTGGCCGCGATGGCCGCGAAGAACGGGACGTTGTCGATGTTCAGGCCGGGGAACGGCATCGGGTGGATCTTGTCGATCGGCGCCTCCAGCTTGGAGGGGCGGACCGTCAGGTCGACCAGGCGGGTGCGGCCGTTGTCCGCCGGGTACTCGGCCGAGCGGTCGTGGTCGAGGCCCATCTCCTCCAGGACCGCGAGCTCGATCTCCATGAACTCGATCGGGACCCGGCGGATGGTCAGTTCGGATTCCGTGACGACCGCCGCGGCCAGCAGGCTCATCGCCTCGACCGGGTCCTCCGAGGGGGAGTAGTCGACGTCCACGTCGATCTGGGGCACGCCGTGCACGGTCAGCGTGGTGGTGCCGATGCCGTCGACCCGTACGCCGAGCGCCTCCAGGAAGAAGCACAGGTCCTGGACCATGTAGTTGGAGGAGGCGTTGCGGATGACGGTCACGCCGTCGTGGCGGGCCGCCGCCAGGAGGGCGTTCTCGGTGACCGTGTCCCCGCGCTCGGTCAGCACGATCGGGCGGTCGGGGGAGGCCGAGCGCTCGACCTCGGCGTGGTAGATGCCCTCGGTGGCGGTGACTTCGAGGCCGAAGCGGCGCAGCGCGATCATGTGCGGCTCGATGGTGCGCGTACCGAGGTCGCAGCCTCCGGCGTACGGCAGCTTGAAGCGGTCCATGCGGTGCAGCAGCGGGCCGAGGAACATGATGATCGAGCGGGTGCGGATCGCGGCCTCGGCGTCGATGGACTCCATGTCCAGCTCGGCGGGCGGCACGATCTCCAGGTCGACGCCGTCGTTGATCCAGCGGGTGCGGACGCCGATGGAGCCCAGGACCTCCAGGAGCCGGAAGACCTCCTCGATGCGGGCGACGCGGCGCAGTACGGTGCGGCCCTTGTTGAGGAGGGAGGCGCAGAGCAGCGCGACGCAGGCGTTCTTGCTGGTCTTGACGTCGATCGCGCCGGAGAGCCGGCGGCGGCCGACGACCCGGAGGTGCATGGGTCCCGCGTAGCCCAGGGACACGATCTCGCTGTCGAGGGCCTCGCCGATCCGGGCGATCATCTCAAGGCTGATGTTCTGGTTGCCGCGCTCGATCCGGTTGACGGCGCTCTGGCTCGTGGCCAGTGCCTCGGCGAGCTGCGTCTGTGTCCAGCCCCGGTGCTGACGGGCGTCACGGATGAGCTTGCCGATGCGTACGAGGTAGTCGTCTGCCATGGCGTCACGTTATCTCAGATATGAGATGACACTCGCCGTTGGGGTGGGCCGTCAGGGTGAGAGGCCGAGCGCGGTGGGGTGATGCGGTTCGTACAGGGGGAGTTCGGTGCCGCTCGGCAGCCGTACGGCCGCGAGCAGCCCCCAGCGCTGCTCGGTGATGGCCCGTGAGATCTGGGCGCCCCGGTCCTCCAGCTCCGTCAGGGTCCGGGTGAGGTCCTCGCACATGAGGTAGACCTCTTGCCGGGGTTCGTGCGTCGTGGGGTGCACGGCGATCTCGGCGGGCGGCAGCCGGAAGACGAGCCAGCCCCCTCCGGCGTCCACGTGCTCGAAGTCGAAGACGTCCTTGAGGAAGGCGCGGTCGGCCTCCGCGTCCCGGGTGTAGAGGATCACATGCGCGCCACTGAACATGCTCCGATCGTCGACGGCCCCCGGGGCCCCGGCAACGCGTCGGCGGCCGTACGGGTGCCGTACGGCCGCCGTACGGGTGCCGAGCGGATTCCCCGGCGGCGCGGGGGATCCGGGCATGACCACGCGGCGGGGATGCACTAGAGTTATCTCGACATCGAGATAACTGCTTACGGCGCACCGCGGCCGCCCTCCCGGTAAGGGTTACCTAACTAAACCTTACCTCAGCGGATCGGCGTGGAGTCGTGGCGGCAGCATGGCGGTAATACGCGCACATTGATGAAGGAGACTGTCGTGTCGGCGAACAGCTTCGACGCCCGCAGCACGCTGCGCGTGGGCGACGAGTCGTACGAGATCTTCAAGCTGGACAAGGTCGAGGGCTCCGCGCGCCTCCCTTACAGCCTGAAGGTCCTCCTGGAGAACCTGCTCCGCACCGAGGACGGCGCGAACATCACCGCCGACCACATCCGGGCCCTCGGCAACTGGGACTCGCAGGCCCAGCCGAGCCAGGAGATCCAGTTCACGCCGGCCCGCGTGATCATGCAGGACTTCACCGGCGTCCCCTGTGTCGTCGACCTCGCCACCATGCGTGAGGCCGTCGCCGCGCTCGGCGGCGACCCGGCGAAGATCAACCCGCTCTCCCCGGCCGAGATGGTCATCGACCACTCCGTCATCGCCGACAAGTTCGGCACGAACTCCGCCTTCGCGGAGAACGTCGAGCTGGAGTACGGCCGCAACAAGGAGCGCTACCAGTTCCTGCGCTGGGGCCAGACCGCCTTCGACGACTTCAAGGTCGTCCCCCCGGGCACCGGCATCGTCCACCAGGTGAACATCGAGCACCTGGCCCGTACGGTCATGGTCCGCAACGGCCAGGCGTACCCCGACACCCTCGTCGGCACCGACTCGCACACCACCATGGTCAACGGCCTGGGCGTGCTGGGCTGGGGCGTCGGCGGCATCGAGGCCGAGGCCGCGATGCTCGGACAGCCGGTCTCCATGCTGATCCCGCGCGTCGTCGGCTTCAAGCTGACCGGCGAGCTGCCGGCCGGCACCACCGCGACCGACCTGGTCCTCACGATCACCGAGATGCTGCGCAAGCACGGCGTCGTCGGCAAGTTCGTCGAGTTCTACGGTGAGGGCGTCGCCGCCACCTCGCTCGCGAACCGCGCCACCATCGGCAACATGTCGCCGGAGTTCGGCTCCACCGCCGCGGTCTTCCCGATCGACGGCGAGACCCTGAGCTACCTCAAGCTCACCGGCCGCTCCGCGCAGCAGGTCGCGCTCGTCGAGGCGTACGCCAAGGAGCAGGGCCTCTGGCTCGACCCGGCCGCCGAGCCCGACTTCTCCGAGAAGCTGGAGCTCGACCTCTCCACGGTCGTCCCCTCCATCGCCGGCCCGAAGCGCCCGCAGGACCGCATCGTCCTCGCGAACGCCGCCCAGCAGTTCGCGGTCGACGTACGCAACTACGTCGCGGACGACGACGAGGCGGGCAAGGAGTCGTTCCCGGCCTCCGACGCCCCGGCGAACCACCCGAACGGTGCCCCGTCGAAGCCGGTCCTGGTGACCGCCCCCGACGGCTCGACCTACGAGATCGACCACGGCGCCGTCACCGTCGCCGCGATCACCTCCTGCACCAACACCTCGAACCCCTACGTGATGGTCGCCGCGGCGCTCGTCGCGAAGAAGGCCACCGAGAAGGGCCTGACCCGCAAGCCGTGGGTCAAGACCACCCTCGCCCCGGGCTCGAAGGTCGTCACCGACTACTTCGACAAGGCGGGTCTCACCCCGTACCTCGACAAGGTCGGCTTCAACCTCGTCGGTTACGGCTGCACCACCTGCATCGGCAACTCCGGCCCGCTGCCGGAGGAGGTCTCCAAGGCCGTCAACGAGCACGACCTCGCCGTGACCTCGGTGCTCTCGGGCAACCGCAACTTCGAGGGTCGCATCAACCCCGACGTCAAGATGAACTACCTGGCCTCCCCGCCGCTGGTCGTCGCGTACGCCATCGCCGGCTCCATGAAGGTGGACATCACCAAGGACGCCCTCGGCGTCGACCAGGACGGCAAGCCCGTCTACCTGGCCGACATCTGGCCGTCGGAGGCCGAGGTCAACGACGTCGTCGCCAACGCCATCGGCGAGGACATGTTCAACAAGTCCTACCAGGACGTCTTCGCGGGCGACGCCCAGTGGCAGGCGCTGTCGATCCCGACCGGCAACACCTTCGAGTGGGACACCGAGTCCACCTACGTGCGCAAGCCCCCGTACTTCGAGGGCATGACGATGGAGACCACCCCGGTCACCGACATCACCGGCGCCCGTGTGCTGGCGAAGCTGGGCGACTCGGTCACCACCGACCACATCTCCCCGGCTGGTGCCATCAAGGCCGACACCCCGGCCGGCAAGTACCTCACCGAGCACGGTGTGGAGCGTCGTGACTTCAACTCCTACGGCTCGCGCCGTGGCAACCACGAGGTCATGATCCGCGGCACCTTCGCCAACATCCGCCTGCGCAACCAGATCGCGCCGGGCACCGAGGGCGGCTTCACCCGCGACTTCACCGTCGAGGGCGCGCCGGTGTCGTTCATCTATGACGCCTCGCAGAACTACCAGGCCGCCGGCACCCCGCTGGTCATCCTGGGCGGCAAGGAGTACGGCTCCGGCTCGTCCCGAGACTGGGCCGCCAAGGGCACCGCGCTCCTCGGCGTCAAGGCCGTCATCACCGAGTCGTACGAGCGCATCCACCGCTCGAACCTCATCGGCATGGGCGTCCTGCCGCTCCAGTTCCCGGCCGGCCAGACGGCCGACTCGCTCGGCCTGACCGGCGAGGAGACCTTCTCCATCGCGGGCGTCACGGAGCTGAACGAGGGCACCACGCCGAGCACGGTCAAGGTCACCACCGACACCGGTGTCGAGTTCGACGCGGTCGTCCGCATCGACACCCCCGGTGAGGCGGACTACTACCGCAACGGCGGCATCATGCAGTACGTGCTTCGTAACCTGATCCGCGGCTGACGCCTCCGGATCCGGTAGCACGAAAAGGGCCCCGCTCCTCGGAAGAGGAGCGGGGCCCTTGCGTTCGTCATACTCGCGCGGGGCGAGGATCAGAACATCAGCTTGAAGCCGTTCCAGCCGGACGTGCCGATCTTGACCTTGGCGTGGAAGGGCGCGTTCGCGTTGCCGGTGCCCTTGTACAGCCACAGGGCACCCGTGCTGTCACGGGCGACCAGGTCCGCGGTGCCGTCGAAGTTGACGTCACCGACGGACAGCAGGTTGTTGAAGGTGTTCCATCCGCCACCGATGCGGATGGGGGCGGAGAAGGGCGCCTTGTAGTTGCCGGTGCCCTTGTAGAGGTACAGCACGCCCGAGCCGTTGCGCGCGACGATGTCGGCCTTGCCGTCGCCCGTCAGGTCACCCTTGCCGGTGATCTGGTTGTAGGCGTTCCAGCCGCCGCCGACCTTGTAGCGGGGGGTGACCTTGCCGGTGCCGTAGCCCAGGTAGTGCCAGAGCACGCCCGCGCTGTCGCGCGCGAACAGGTCGTCGGCGGTGCCGCCGCCGGTGTTGCTCGCCGAGAACACCTTGTTGTACGCGCCCCAGCCGCCGCCGATGTCGACGGGGCTGCCGCCGAACTTCATGTGGGCGAGGCGGCCGTTCTCGACGAACCAGAGGGCGTCCGCGAACCCGTCGGCGTTGTGGTCCGCCTGGGTGATGAACTTGCTGTACTGCCAGCCGCCGCCGGCGTTCACGGAGGCCTTGAAGCCGCCGCTGCCGTTGAGGTCGTAGCGGTAGAGCGTGCCGTTTCCGGCGACACCGAACAGGGAGTTGTTCGGGGTGACCGCAGCGGTGGTGGACGCGGCGGGCGCGGCGAACGAGCCGGCGCGCGGCGCCGACTGGGCAGTGCCGGACTGTGCGGAACGCTGCGGCGCGTCGGCCGCTACCGCGGCCGTGGTGGTACCCACGAGTGCGGCGGTAATCGCAGCGACGGTGACGCGGGACAGGAAGCCCGTGCGCTTC
This sequence comes from Streptomyces sp. NPDC001728, assembly GCF_040297565.1. NCBI lineage: Bacteria > Bacillati > Actinomycetota > Actinomycetes > Kitasatosporales > Streptomycetaceae > Streptomyces > Streptomyces sp. NPDC001728. Next base: position 213,108 of record NZ_JBEOZK010000006.1, on the reverse strand, counting down.
AGGCCAGAAGACTTGGCCACGTAGTACTCCAGATCCGAGTGGAATGAGGCAGGTCCCACCGCGCGTCCGTCGCGAAGGAGGGAAGCGGTGGGACCCCTATGATCCCGGATCGCCCTCACAGAACCTTCAGCGGGCATGGGGTCTGTGACACAACTGTTTCGATCCCGGCCTTATGTCTGCTTTGCCTCGTTCGTGTTCACGTGAGGGGGCGAGCGTCGTGTCGTGCCTCCAGTACGGGTAGTTCTGAGGTGCTGTCAAGAGTGTTGTGAAGCCAATGCTTGGACGAAACGCCGCAGATCGCGCCTGCTTATCCCGGAGGTCTCAACTCGGGAAAGATGGCCGTCGAAACCTGCTTACGATCTTGCTCAGGTGAAGGGAAGTGGACTATACCTGTCGGCGTCCAGCCAGTCGTATCCATCACACGACGGCCCGACGCCTGCACGACCCGGCTGCAAATGACCGCGGTGGCGGGGCCCTTCGCCTGTGGCGAGCGAGTACGGGCGACCGGTACACCGCCTGAGTCCTGAATGAAGGCGAGGACTTGAGCATGGGATCCACCTCCGCACACACCAATGAGGGCCTTGGCCGTCGCGATCTGATCAAGCGTTCTGCCGCTATCGGTCTGATCTCCGTACCGACGATGGGCTTCCTCTCCGCCTGTGCGAGCAGTGACAGCGGTGGCAACGGAAAGGTCGAGAAGGGCACGAAGTCCGAAAAGAACCCGCTCGGGGTGAACGAGTCGGCACCGCTCGATTTCGTCCTCTTCGACGGCGGATTCGGACAGCAGTACGCCAAGGACGCGGTCAAGGTCTACGAGACCAATTACCCCAAGGCGAAGGTCAAGTTCACCCCCACCCAGAAGATCACCACCACGCTCCAGCCCCGCTTCAACGGCGGCAACCCGCCGGACCTCATCGACAACTCGGGCGCCGAGCAGATGGACATGGGTGTCCTCGTCGGCCAGAAGCAGCTCGCTGACCTCACCCCGCTCCTCGACGCGCCGTCCGTCGACGACCCCTCCAAGAAGGTCCGCGACACCCTGCGGCCCGGCATCGTGGAGATGGGCCAGTTCGACGGCGAGCAGTGCTGGATCCTCAACTACGCCTACACCGTCTACGGCGTCTGGTACTCGCAGAAGCTCCTCGACTCGCTCGACGCGAAGTACCCCGAGACCTGGGACGAGATGCTGGCCGTCTGCGAGAAGGCCAAGAGGAAGGGCATCGCGGGCTGGACGTACGCGGGCAAGCACCCGTACTACGTCCCGTTCTCGCTCTACCCGATGATCGGCAAGGTCGGTGGCCGCGAGGTCCTGGACGCCATCGACAACCTGGAGCCGAAGGCCTGGGAGCACCCCGCGGTCAAGGCCTGCTTCGAGGCGTACTACGAGCTCGTCCAGAAGGGCTACATCCTCAAGGGCACGCCCGGCCTGGACCACATCCAGTCGCAGACCGCCTGGACCGAGGGCAAGGCGCTGTTCATCCCGAACGGCTCCTGGGTCGAGAACGAGGCCGCGAAGACCATGCCGGCCGACTTCGGTCTGGCCGTCTCCGGCCCGACCGGCATCGACGCCTCGGACAAGATGCCGTTCGGCACCATCTGGGCGGCCGGCGGTGAGCCCTTCATCGTCCCGGCGAAGGCGGCCAACGCCGAGGGCGGCATGGAGCAGCTGCGCATCATGCTCAGCGAGTCCTCCTCCAAGAACTTCACGCAGTCCGTGAAGTCCCTGACCGCCCTCAACGGCGGCACCGACGGCATCGAGCTGTCCCCGGGTCTCAAGTCCGGTGTGGCGGCCCTGGAGAAGGCCGGCCAGAACGTCGTCAACCCGCGCCTGCAGGACTGGTACGTCGCCCTCCAGAAGGAGAAGATCGGCGTCGCCGGCATCGGCGAGATGATGGCCGGCCGCGCGACCCCGGCCGAGACGATCAAGAAGATCCAGAAGTACGCCGACGAGGCGGCCAAGGACTCCTCGATCAAGCACTACAAGCACTAGTGGAACAGTGCCGGGGCCCCTTCCCGCCGACCGGGAGCGGGCCCCGGCCACTTCGCGCGCGGCAGCAGCGGCGCGCCTGGCGCGGGAAAGATCGGGGTCGGTAGGAAATGCAACACGGTAAGTACCGTTTCATCGTGGGGTTCCTGGCGGCCCCCCTCGCGCTCTACGCGCTCTTCGTCATCTGGCCGTTCATCCAGTCGATCTACTACTCGTTCACGGACTGGACCGGGCTGAGTCCCGAATTCGGGATGGTCGGATTCGACAACTACAGTCGGATGCTGGACGACGAGATCTTCTGGAAGTCGTTCCAGCACAGTCTGATCCTCGCGCTGGTGCTGCCGCTGGTGACCGTCGGCCTCGCACTCTTCTTTGCCTTCATGCTGAATGTCGGCGGTCGGCGCCGCAGGGGTGCCGCCATCGCGGGTGTGCGCGGATCATCGTTCTACAAGATCGTCTATTTCTTCCCGCAGGTGCTGTCGATCGCGATCGTGGCGCTGCTCTTCCAGTTCGCGTACAACCCCAATAGCGGAGCCATTAACTCCGTTTTGAAGGGCGTCGGCCTCGGCAGCGTCCAGCCCGACTGGCTCGGCGATCCGGACCTCGCACTCATCTGCGTGATGGTGGTTCTCGTCTGGTCCACCGTCGGATTCTTCGTCGTGCTCTTCTCGGCAGGCATGGCGTCCATTCCGCGGGACTTCTACGAAGCCGCCCTGCTCGACGGCGCCAGCCGGTTCACCACGTTCTTCAAGATCACGCTGCCGCTGCTCTGGGACACCGTGCAGTCGGGCTGGATCTACATGGGCATCCTCGCGCTCGGCGCGGAATCCTTCGCCGTCGTCCAGATCATGACCGTCGGCCCCTCCGGCGGCGGGCCCGACTACTCCACCATCGTCCTTCCGCTGTACGTCTACCAGAAGGCGTTCCGGGACGGTCAGGCCGCCTACGCAACGACCATCGGTGTCGCGCTCCTCGTCCTCACGCTGACCTTCGCGGCCGTCGTGACGAAGCTGGGCCGGCGCGAGCGGCTGGAGTTCTGATGAAGACGACCGACACTGCCACCACCGGCGTAGAGACCCCGGGCGGGCCCGGCGGCCCCGGCCCCGCGGTCACCAGGACGACGGCGCCCGCGCCCCGCAAGGAGTCCAAGGGCGAGGGCGCGACCCTCAACGTCTTCTCGCACGGCGTCCTGATCATCTGGGCGATCATGGTCGTCACGCCGCTGCTCTGGGCGGTCATGACCTCCTTCAAGACCGACAAGGCGATCTTCACCTCGCCGTGGTCGCTGCCCGACGGGCTGCACTTCGAGAACTGGTCGCGCGCCTGGACCGAAGCACACATGAGCGAATACTTCCTGAACACGATCCTGGTGGTCGGCGGCTCGCTCATCGGCACCCTGCTCCTCGGCTCGATGGCGGCCTACGTGCTGGCCCGCTTCGACTTCCCGGGCAGCCGCTTCATCTACTTCCTCTTCATCGGCGGGATGAGCTTCCCGATCATCCTGGCGCTGGTGCCGCTGTTCTACGTGATGCAGAACATGGCCCTGCTCAACACGCTGCACGGCCTGATCGTGGTCTACATCGCGTACTCGCTGCCGTTCACCGTCTTCTTCCTCACGGCCTTCTTCCGCACCCTGCCGACCTCGGTCGCGGAAGCGGCCTTCGTGGACGGCGCCTCGCACACCCGGACCTTCTTCCAGGTGATGCTGCCGATGGCCAAGCCGGGCCTCATCAGCGTCGGCATCTTCAACTTCCTCGGCCAGTGGAACCAGTACCTGCTGCCGACCGTGCTCAACACCGAGCCGGAGAAGAAGGTGCTCTCGCAGGGCCTGGTCCAGCTCGCCGTCAGCCAGGGCTACAAGGGCGACTGGTCGGGGCTCTTCGCCGGCCTGGTGATGGCGATGCTCCCGGTGCTCGCCGCCTACATCATCTTCCAGCGGCAGGTGGTGGCGGGTCTGACCGCCGGCGCCGTGAAGTGACCTCCGGGACCCCGCAGGCCCCTGCCACAGAGCCCGAAGGGCCCCCGGCGCACCGCGCCCCGGGGGCCCTTCGGCGCTCCGTCACACCGTGTGACGCGTACCGTCCGCCTCTCAAGGTCTTGACGGGGAGCAAGCCGAAAGCGTCCCCTTAGAGTTCACATGTTGGAGAAAACGGTGGGAGTGAGTGAGTCGATGGAGACTCCGGGGTCGCAGACGTCGCTGCACAGGGCCAATCTCGAACGGGTCGTCCGGGCGGTGCGCATGGCCGGATCGCTCACCCAGGCGGAGATCGCCCGGACGACGGGCCTGTCCGCCGCCACGGTCTCCAACATCGTCCGGGAGCTGAAGGACGGCGGCACCGTCGACGTCACGCCCACCTCGGCGGGCGGCCGGCGGGCCCGCAGTGTCTCGCTCTCGGGCGACGCGGGCATCGTGATCGGCGTCGACTTCGGCCATACGCACCTCCGGGTCGCGGTCGGCAACCTCGCCCACCAGGTGCTCGCCGAGGAGGCCGAGCCGCTGGACGTGGACGCCTCCGCCGCCGAGGGCTTCGACCGGGCGGAACAGCTGGTCAACCGGCTGATCCTGGCCACCGGCATCGGCCGGGACAAGGTGATCGGCGTCGGACTCGGCGTACCGGGACCGATCGACGTCTCCTCCGGCACGCTCGGGTCGACCTCGATCCTGCCGGGCTGGAGCGGCATCAACCCCGCCGAGGAGCTGTCCGGCCGGCTCGGCGTCCCGGTGCACGTCGACAACGACGCCAACCTCGGCGCGCTCGGCGAGCTGGTCTGGGGCAGCGGGCGGGGCGTCAAGGACCTCGCGTACATCAAGGTGGCGAGTGGCGTGGGCGCAGGGCTCGTCATCGACGGGCGGGTCTACCGGGGGCCCGGCGGCACCGCGGGCGAGATCGGGCACATCACGCTCGACGAGTCGGGCCCGGTCTGCCGCTGCGGCAACCGGGGCTGCCTGGAGACCTTCACCGCCGCCCGGTACGTGCTGCCGCTGCTCCAGCCGGGCCACGGACCCGATCTGACCATGGAGAAGGTCGTCCGGCTGGCCCGGGAGGGCGACCCCGGCTGCCGCCGGGTGATCGCCGACGTGGGGCGGCACATCGGCAGCGGCATCGCCAACCTCTGCAACCTGCTGAACCCGAGCCGGGTGGTGCTCGGCGGCGACCTCGCGGAGGCCGGGGAGCTGGTCCTGACGCCCATCAGGGACTCCGTCTCGCGGTACGCGATCCCCAGTGCCGCCCGGCAGCTCTCGCTGGTCCAGGGGGCCTTGGGCGGTCGCGCCGAGGTGCTGGGCGCCCTCGCCCTCGTGCTGAGCGAGATGGGTGATTCGACCCTTTTGGAGAGCGCCCTGCCGACGGCGGGTCCGGCCTCGCGTCTTGCCTTCACTTAGATAACGAACACCACCGTTGTCATCTCGTTAAGAATTTACTTCTTGACGGCAACGTTGCAGCCGAGTTGACTTCGTGCCACCTCGGCCGCAACGTCGCGGCCTCGTCAGGGAGGCAAACCCACATGAACGCAGTGACGCGTCGTGCCGTCATAGCAACGGCCGCGGTCTCGATGGCCCTCTCGCTCGCAGCCTGCGGCAAGGCCGGCGGCGACGACAGCGCGGACAAGGGCAGCTCGACCAAGATCGGCCTGCTCCTTCCGGAGAACAAGACCTCGCGCTACGAGGCCCTGGACAAGCCCCAGTTCGAGAAGGCCGTCAAGGCCGCGTGCGGCGACTGCGAGGTCGTGTACAACAACGCGGTCTCCGACGTCGTCAAGCAGAAGCAGCAGTTCGACCAGCTGATCGCCGACGGCATCAAGGTCATCGCCCTGGACCCGGTCGACGCGACCAAGGCCGAGGGCTGGGTCAAGGACGCCAAGGCCAAGGGCGTCAAGATCGTCGCCTACGACCGTGCCGTCAAGGGCGCCGACGCCTACGTCAGCCACGACAACAACAAGGTCGGCGAGATCCAGGGCAAGGCGCTCCTCGCCGCCCTCGGCACCAAGGCCGCCACCGCCAACGTCGTGATGATCAACGGCGACGAGAAGGACCCGAACGCCGGTCTGTTCAAGAAGGGCGCCCACACCGCCCTCGACGGCAAGGTCGGCAAGATCGCCTACGAGGCCTCCGGCGAGTGGGACCCGAAGATCGCCGGCGAGAAGATGTCCGCCGCGATCGCCTCGGTCGGCAAGGACAAGATCAACGCCGTCTACTCCGCCAACGACGGCATGGCCGGCGGTGTCATCACCTCCCTCGAGAACGCCGGCATCAAGGGCATCCCGGTGGGTGGCCAGGACGCCGAGGTCGCGGGCATCCAGCGGATCATCGCGGGCACGCAGACCTTCACCATCTACAAGTCGCCGCTCCAGCTGGCCCCCGAGGCCGCCAAGTTCGCGGTGAACCTGCTCCAGGGCAAGGACCTCGGCGCCCAGGGCACGACCGACGGCGTCCCCTCGACGCTCTTCGACCCGGTCGTGGTGGACAAGACCAACATCCAGTCCACGGTCGTCCAGGACGGCATCTACAAGGCCGCCGACCTCTGCACCTCGGACCTCGCCGCCAAGTGCGCCGCGCTGGGCGTGAAGTAGTCCAGGCCGACCCCCGTCGGGCCCCGCGAGGGCCCGACGGCACGGATCCGCGCAGGAGCGCCCCCGAAGCGGGCGCCGCGGCCCCGAGTACAGAGGGTGAAGACCCCCGGTAACAAGGCCGGCGCACGACGCCCGGATCCGTCCCCCAAGCCCGTCCGGTCCCCGGCCGACCCAGACCCCGCTGTCGGTCCGGGGGCCGGACGAGCCCAGCCCCCCTCGAAACTTCGGCGCCGCACAGGCGGCGCGCCATTGCCGCCGCCCGCGGGCGGCGAAGGAGTTGGTTCACGTGTCCCAGACGCCCGTGCTGGCGTTGCGTGGGATCTTCAAGCGGTTCGGAGCGGTCCAGGTCCTCTCCGGTGTCGATCTCGAAGTCCACGCAGGAGAAGTCGTCGCACTCGTCGGCGACAACGGAGCGGGAAAGTCCACGCTGGTCAAGACGATCGCCGGCGTGCACCCGATCGACGAGGGCGTCATCGAGTGGGAGGGCGAGCGCGTCGAGATCCAGCGCCCGCACGACTCCCAGAACCTCGGTGTCGCGACCGTCTACCAGGACCTCGCCCTCTGCGACAACCTCGACGTCGTCGCCAACCTGTTCCTCGGCCGCGAGATCAAGAAGGGCGGCGTCCTCGACGAGGTCGCCATGGAGAAGCGGGCCAAGGACCTCCTCTCCACCCTCTCCATCCGCATCCCCAGCGTCCGCATCCCCGTCGCCGCCCTCTCCGGCGGCCAGCGGCAGGTCGTCGCCATCGCGCGCGCCCTGGTCGGCGACCCCAAGATCGTGATCCTCGACGAGCCGACCGCCGCCCTCGGCGTCGAGCAGACCGCCCAGGTCCTCGACCTGGTCGAGCGGCTGCGCGAGCAGGGCCTCGGCGTCATCCTCATCAGCCACAACATGGCCGATGTGAAGGCCGTCGCCGACACCGTGGCCGTGCTGCGCCTGGGCCGTAACAACGGCACCTTCCCGGTGGCCACCACCACGCACGAAGAGATCATCGCCGCGATCACCGGCGCCACGGACAACGCCGTGACCCGCCGCCAGGCCCGCAACGCGGAGGTAGCGAAGTGAGCAAGACCCCTCCCCCCGCGAGCGACCAGGCCGCCGTGCCCGATCCCCGGACGAGCGAGGAGGCCCCGGCCGCCGCCGCGGTCCACGCCGTCGACCCCCGCCTCCTCGTGCGCGAGCGGGGCTTCAAGGGCTACGTCGAGGAGTTCAAGCGCAAGATCCGCTCCGGTGAGATCGGCTCGCTGCCCGTCGTCGTCGGCCTGATCGTCATCGGCATCGTCTTCCAGGCGCTCACCGGCAACTTCATCACCTCGTACAACCTCGACCAGATCACGCTGTACGCGGTCGGCCCCGGCATCATGGCGGTCGGCATCGTCTTCGTGCTGTTGCTCGGCGAGATCGACCTCGCGGTCGGCTCCGTCGCGGGTCTGGCGGGCTCGGTCTGGGGCGTCCTCGGCACGGACATGCCGGACGGCCTCGCGATCCTCCTCGGCATCCTGTCCGGCACCCTGCTCGGCGCCTTCCACGGTCTGGTCTTCGCCAAGATCGGCGTGCCCGCCTTCGTCGTCACCCTGGCCGGCTTCCTCGGCTGGGCCGGACTCCAGACCTGGGTGATGGGCGACCGCTCCACCATCCCCACCCCGATCGGCAGCTTCGTCGGCGACCTCACGAAGTACTACTTCTCCGACGTCGCCGCCGCCTACGGCCTCGCCGTGGTCGTCGTCGCCGCCTTCTACCTGGCCCAGCTGCGCGACTCCCGCCGCCGCAGGGCCGCCGAGCTGCCGCACCGCCCGCAGAGCGAGATCATCCTGCGCACCGCCGTCCTCGCGGTCCTGGTCCTCGTCGCCGCGTACGGCTTCAACCAGGAGCAGGGCCTGCCGCTCTCCCTGGTGATCTTCCTGGTGATCCTGCTCGTCACCGACTTCGTGCTGCGCCGCACCACGTACGGCCGCCAGGTCTTCGCGGTCGGCGGTGGCATCGAGGCCGCCCGCCGCGCCGGCATCAACGTCTCCTGGATCCGGATCTCGGTCTTCATGATCTCCGGCACCATGGGTGCCGTCGGCGGCCTGTTCCTCGCCTCCGCGACCGGCGGAGCCGACCGCTCCCTCGGCGGCGGCAACCAGCTGATGATGTGCATCGCGGCGGCCGTCATCGGCGGTACGTCCCTGTTCGGCGGACGCGGCAAGGTCTGGTCGGCGCTCCTCGGCATCCTGGTCATCCAGTCGATCGTCCAGGGCCTCAACCAGATGAACCTGTCCTCGAACGCGATCCAGTACATGATCACCGGAGCGGTCCTGCTCATCGCCGTGATCATCGACTCGGTCTCCCGCCGCACACAGAAGACGGCGGGACGCGCGTAACGCCCGTCACACCGGCCCGGCACCGTGAAACCGGTGCCGGGCTCCGGCGCGTCCGGGGCAGTACACCGGCGCGCGTACGAACCGGTGCACGCGCGCGTACAGAGCCGTACAGATCAGCGGCTTGTAGGCCGTGAGGGTGACGCCTGACTCCCCGGCCCGATGCCCGCGATCCAAGACGGAACATTAGACTCGACAAATCGGCAAGCTCGACCAGCTCAAACGCAAGGAGGCACGGGTGGCTCTGCTGACCCGTATCAGGGGACCGCGAGATCTGGACCGGCTCTCCCCGGAACAGCTGGACCAGCTGGCCGACGAGATCAGGACGTTCCTCGTGGACGCCGTCTCCAAGACCGGCGGGCACCTCGGGCCCAACCTCGGCGTGGTCGAGCTGACCATCGCCCTGCACCGCGTGTTCGACTCCCCGAAGGACAAGGTCCTCTGGGACACCGGCCACCAGAGCTACGTCCACAAGCTCCTCACCGGGCGCCAGGACTTCTCGAAGCTCAAGATGAAGGGCGGCCTCTCCGGCTACCCCTCGCAGGCCGAGTCCGAGCACGACGTCATCGAGAACTCGCACGCCTCGACGGTCCTCGGCTGGGCCGACGGCCTCGCCAAGGCCAACGAGGTCCTGAAGAAGGACGACCACGTCGTCGCGGTGATCGGCGACGGCGCCCTCACCGGCGGCATGGCCTGGGAGGCGCTGAACAACATCGCCGCCGCCAAGGACCGCCCGCTCGTGATCGTCGTCAACGACAACGAGCGCTCCTACGCGCCCACCATCGGCGGCCTCGCCACCCACCTGGCCACCCTGCGCACCACCGACGGCTACGAGCGCTTCCTCGCCCGCGGCAAGGACATCCTGGAGCGCACCCCGGTCGTCGGGAAGCCGCTCTACGAGACCCTGCACGGCGCCAAGAAGGGCCTCAAGGACTTCATCGCCCCGCAGGGCATGTTCGAGGACCTCGGCCTCAAGTACGTCGGCCCCATCGACGGCCACGACATCGAGGCCCTGGAGTCCGCCCTCACGCGCGCCAAGCGCTTCGGCGGCCCCGTGATCGTCCACTGCCTCACCGAGAAGGGCCGCGGTTACCAGCCGGCCCTCCAGGACGAGGCCGACCGCTTCCACGCCGTCGGCAAGATCCACCCCGACACCGGCCTGCCCATCGCCTCCTCCGGCGCCGACTGGACCTCGGTCTTCGGCGAGGAGATGGTGAAGCTCGGCGAGGAGCGCGGGGACATCGTCGCCATCACGGCGGCCATGCTCCAGCCCGTCGGCCTCGACAAGTTCGCCAAGTCCTTCCCCGAGCGGGTCTTCGACGTCGGCATCGCCGAGCAGCACGCCGCGGTCTCCGCCGCCGGCCTCGCCACCGGCGGACTGCACCCGGTCTTCGCCGTGTACGCGACCTTCCTCAACCGTGCCTTCGACCAGGTCCTGATGGACGTGGCCCTGCACAAGTGCGGTGTCACCTTCGTCCTGGACCGGGCCGGTGTCACCGGCACCGACGGCGCCTCCCACAACGGCATGTGGGACATGTCGATCCTCCAGGTCGTCCCCGGCCTGCGGCTCGCCGCCCCGCGCGACGCCGACCAGGTCCGCGCCCAGCTGCGCGAGGCCGTCGAGGTCACCGACGCCCCCACCGTGGTCCGCTTCTCCAAGGGCGCGGTCGGCCCCGCCGTCCCCGCCCTGCGCCGCGTCGGCGGCATGGACGTGCTCCGCGAGCCCGGCTCGGACCGGCCCGACGTCCTCCTGGTCTCCGTGGGCGCCCTGGCGCCCATGTGCCTGGAGATCGCCGACCTGCTCGACCGTCAGGGCATCTCCACCACCGTCGTCGACCCGCGCTGGGTCAAGCCGGTCGACGAGGCCCTCGCCCCGCTCGCCGAGCGGCACCGGGTCGTCGTCACCGTCGAGGACAACAGCCGCGTCGGCGGTGTCGGCTCCGCCGTCGCCCAGGCGCTCCGCGACGCGGGCGTCGACGTGCCGCTGCGCGACTTCGGCATCCCGCCGCGCTTCCTCGACCACGCCTCGCGCGGCGAGGTCATGGCCGAGATCGGCCTGACCGCCCCCGATGTCGCCCGCCAGGTCACCGGTCTGGTCTCGCGGCTCGACGGTCGGTTCGAGAACAGCGCGCAGGCGGTGGAGCCCGTCCGCGACTGACGGACACGCCGTCACCCCGCTTCACCCTTGGGCCGGTCGGCTCACTCCTCGGAGTGCCGACCGGCCCTTTCGCGTGCATTCTGACCACAGGACGGGCAGTCCCCTGGCAGGGAGGTACGACGTGAGCACGGACCAGCGGCCACGCGCCAACACGGGATTGTTCCGGACCAAGTCCGTCGAGCAGTCGATCAGCGACACGGAGGAGCCGGAGCACGCGCTCCGGAAGTCCCTGTCGGCCTGGGACCTGACGGTCTTCGGCGTCGGCGTCATCATCGGCACCGGCATCTTCGTCCTGACCGGCAAGGTCGCCAAGGAGAACGCCGGGCCGGCCACCGCCCTCGCCTTCGTCGCCGCCGGCATCGTCTGCGCCCTGGCCGCCCTCTGCTACGCCGAGTTCGCCTCGACGGTGCCGGTGGCCGGATCGGCGTACACCTTCGCGTACGCCTCCATCGGCGAGCTGCCCGCCTGGATCATCGGCTGGGACCTCGTCCTGGAGTTCGCCCTCGGCACGGCGGTGGTCGCCGTCGGCTGGTCCGGCTACGTCAGATCCCTGATGGACAACATCGGCTGGCATCTGCCGGCCGCGCTCGAAGGACCCGACATTCCGGGCGGCACCTTCGACATCCTGGCCTTCCTGCTGGTGCTGGTGCTCACCGTGGTCCTCGTCCTGGGCATGAAGCTCTCCGCCCGGATCACCACCGTCGTCGTCGCGATCAAGGTCACCGTGGTGATGATCGTGATCGTCGCCGGTCTGTTCTTCATCGTCGGCGACAACTACAAGCCCTTCATCCCGCCGGCCGTCACCCCGCCCGGCGGCGGCTCCGGCTGGAGCGAACCGCTGGTCCAGCTGATGTTCGGCTACGCGCCGACCAACTTCGGCGTCATGGGCATCTTCACCGCCGCCTCCGTCGTCTTCTTCGCCTTCATCGGCTTCGACGTCGTCGCCACCGCCGCCGAGGAGACCAGAGTGCCGCAGCGGGACATGCCCCGGGGCATCCTCGGCTCGCTCCTGATCTGCACCGTGCTGTACGTGGCCGTCGCGCTGGTCGTCACCGGTATGCAGCACTACACCGAGCTGTCCGTGAGCGCCCCCCTCGCCGACGCCTTCAAAGCCGCCGGACACCCCTTCTACGCGGGCGTGATCAGCTTCGGCGCCGCCATCGGCCTCACCACTGTCTGTCTGATCCTGCTCCTCGGCCAGACCCGGGTGTTCTTCGCGATGAGCCGCGACGGCCTGCTGCCGCGCTTCTTCTCCAAGACGCACCCGCGCTTCAGGACCCCGTACCGGCCCACCATCCTGCTCGGCACGATCATCGCGATCGTCGCCGGCTTCACCAGCATCAACGAACTCGCCACCCTGGTGAACATCGGAACGCTCTTCGCCTTCGTCGTGGTCGCCGTCGGCGTCATGGTGCTCCGCCGCTCCCGCCCCGACCTGCCGCGCGCCTTCCGCACCCCCTGGGTGCCCTTCCTGCCCATCCTCTCCATCGCCGCCTCGGTCTGGCTGATGCTCAACCTGCCCGGCGAGACCTGGTTCCGCTTCGCCGTGTGGATGCTGATCGGCTTCGTCGTGTACTTCCTGTACGGGCGCCGTCACAGTCGGCTCGGGCAGGCGGGCGGGGAGTCCCGGTACTGAGCGGCCGTTGCCGAAGGCGCGGAAGGCGGGGTTCGGGAGGGCGACTACAGTCGGCTCGTACCCGAACTCCTTCCGACCACCGGAGTGCTGGATCCCCCCCATGGCGAATCGATCCCAGGTCCCCGCTGCCCGCACCCACGGCGCCATCGCCCCCCAACTCCAAGGCGCCTGGCTGACCAGAGGAGAGGAGGGGAGGTTCAGCGCCTACCTGCCACGGGACGGGGAGGTGCTGCGCTGGACCGAGCGGCCGGACGGCGGCTGGAGCGGCCCCGAATCGCTCGGCGGCGACGGACTCAACCCCTTCCTCGCGGTCGGCCAGGGCGCCGACCGCTATGTCCACCTCGTCGGCGTGCGCCCCACCACCGGGGGCGAAGGACACGTCGAGCTGGTCCACAGCGTCCAGTTCCAGACCGGCCGCCCGGCCGCCCCCTGGCGCTCGATCGGCCACTCCAACGGCAAGTGGCGGTGGACGGGCAACCCCACCGTCGCGGTGGACGCCCAGGGCCGCGCGCACGTCTTCATGCGCAACGGCGGCGGCGGACTCAGCGTCCGCGCCCAGAAGGACGCCGGCGGCTGGCACCCCTGGTGGGACCTGCACGGCTCGGGCACGGACCCCTCCCCGGTCGCCGCCGTCAACGGAGAGGGGCGCGTCGAGCTCCTCACCACGACCGACAAGGGCCTGCTCCGCTACGTCCAGGAGGAGCCGGGCGCCCGCCCGGTCCGCCAGGACGTGCTGCCCGCCGAGGTCACCTTCGGCACCCTCGCGACCGTGACCGGCCCCTCCGGGCACGTGACGCTCTTCTACGTCGACAAGGCGGGCGAGGTCCGCGCCTGGTCGCCGGACCGCTCCCTGGAGCCCACGACCGTCGGCGAGGCGGTCGGCACCGGCCGGCTCGCCGCCACCCGCTGCCTCATCGACGGCTTCGACTGCACGGTCCTCGCCCAGCAGTCCGACGACGGCCGGCTCGCCCTCGCGGCCTACCCGAGCGAGCAGGAGGCCGACGGCATCACGTGGTCGGAGACCGGGGACCCGCAGGGCGACCTCGCGACCGTCCTCACCCGGGGGCTCGACGGCCGGCTCGTCGCGATGGCCCTGGTCGGTGGCGTCCAGCTGATCACCACCCGTCAGAAGGCGGCGGAGGGACTCCTCCTGGAGGGCTGGCGCTCCATAGGGTGACCCGGCCCCACCCTGTCGGGGGCGTACCCCTGACAGGGTGACACGCGCCTCCTGACGCCCCCGTGGACGACGGGAACGGCCCCGGCACCTGGAGAAGGTGCCGGGGCCGTCCGTGTACGCCCTGAGGGGTGGTTACGCCGGGACGCTCGCCACGCCCCGCGCGAGGAAGGGCTTGCCGTTGACGCGTTCGGAGACGCCCTCACGGTCCAGGTACGGCGTGATGCCGCCCAGGTGGAAGGGCCAGCCCGCGCCCGTGATCAGGCAGAGGTCGATGTCCTGCGCCTCGGCGACGACACCCTCCTCCAGCATCAGGCCGATCTCCTGCGCCACCGCGTCCAGGACGCGGTCGCGGACCTGCTCCTCGGTCAGGACGGAGTCGCCCTGGACCAGGAGGGCGGCGACCTCCGGGTCGAGCTCCGGCTTGAAGCCGTTCTCGGCGTTGTAGACGTAGAAGCCGCGCTTGCCGGCCTCGACGACCCGCTTGAGGTTCGGCGAGACGGTGAAGCGCTCCGGGAAGGAGCGGTTCAGGGTCTCGGAGACGTGCAGACCGATCGCCGGGCCGACGAGCTCCAGGAGCACCAGCGGCGACATCGGCAGACCGAGGGGCTCGATGGCCTTCTCGGCCGTCTCGACCGAGGTGCCCTCGTCGATGACGTTCTGGATCTCGCCCATGAAGCGGGTCAGGATGCGGTTCACGACGAACGCCGGGGCGTCCTTGGTGAGGACCGCGGTCTTCTTCAGCTTCTTGGCGACACCGAAGGCGGTGGCCAGGGAGGCGTCGTCCGTCTCCTCGCCGCGGACGATCTCCAGGAGCGGGAGGATCGCGACCGGGTTGAAGAAGTGGAAGCCGACCACGCGCTCCGGGTGCTGGAGCTTGGAGGCCATCTCCGAGACGGAGAGCGAGGAGGTGTTGGTGGCGAGGATCGCGTGCGCCGGGGCGACCGCCTCGACCTCCGCGAACACCTTCTGCTTGACGCCCATCTCCTCGAACACGGCCTCGATGACGAAGTCCGCGTCCGCGAAGCCCTCGGCCTTGTCCAGGACACCGGAGACCAGGCCCTTGAGACGGTTGGCCTTGTCCTGGTTGATCCGGCCCTTGCCGAGCAGCTTCTCGATCTCGCCGTGGACGTAGCCCACGCCCTTGTCGATCCGCTCCTGGTCGATGTCGGTCAGGACGACCGGCACCTCCAGGCGGCGCAGGAAGAGCAGGGCCAGCTGGGAGGCCATCAGACCGGCGCCGACGACACCGACCTTGGTGACCGGGCGGGCCAGCGACTTGTCCGGGGCGCCGGCGGGGCGCTTGCCGCGCTTCTGCACCAGGTTGAAGGCGTAGATGCCGGAGCGCAGCTCGCCGCCCATGATCAGGTCCGCGAGGGCCTGGTCCTCGGCGTCGAAGCCCTTCTGCAGGTCGCCGTCCTTGGCGGCCTCGATGATGTCGAGGGCGCGGTAGGCGGCCGGGGCGGCGCCGTGCACCTTGGAGTCGGCGACGAGACGGCCCTTGGCGACGGCCTGGTCCCAGCCCTCGCCGCGGTCGATCTCGGGGCGCTCGACGGTCACGGAGCCGTTCAGGACGGAGGCCGTCCAGATCAGCGACTGCTCCAGGAAGTCGGCGCCCTCGAACAGCGCGTCGGCGATGCCGAGCTCGAAGACCTGCTTGCCCTTGAGCTGGCGGTTCTGGTTCAGCGAGTTCTCGATGATGACCGAGACGGCCTTCTCCGCGCCGATCAGGTTCGGCAGGAGGGCGCAGCCGCCCCAGCCGGGGACCAGACCGAGGAAGACCTCGGGCAGCGAGAAGGCCGGGAGGGCCTTGGAGACGGTGCGGTAGGTGCAGTGCAGACCGACCTCGACACCGCCGCCCATGGCCGCGCCGTTGTAGTACGCGAAGGTCGGCACGGCGAGCGCGGACAGACGCTTGAAGACGTCGTGGCCGCCCTTGCCGATGGCCAGCGCCTCGTCGTGCTCGCGCAGCAGCTCGACGCCCTTGAGGTCGGCGCCGACGGCGAAGATGAACGGCTTGCCGGTGATGCCGACGCCGGTGATCTCACCGTTGGCGGCCTCGGCCTCGACCTGGTCGATCGCCGTGTTCAGGTTGGCGAGCGACTGCGGGCCGAAGGTGGTCGGCTTGGTGTGGTCGAAGCCGTTGTCCAGCGTGATCAGGGCGAACCGGCCCGCACCCGCGGGCAGTTCGAAGTGCCGTACGTGGGCGGAGGTGACGACCTCGTCCGGGAAGAGCTCCGCGGCGCCCTTCAGAAGCTCGGCGGTGGTGCTCACTTGCCCTCCCAGTGGGGGTTTTCCCAGATGACCGTGGCGCCCATGCCGAAGCCGACGCACATCGTGTTGAGGCCGTAGCGGACCTGCGGGTTCTCCTCGAACTGGCGGGCCAGCTGCGTCATCAGACGGACGCCGGAGGAGGCGAGCGGGTGACCGTAGGCGATGGCGCCGCCGTACTGGTTGACGCGGGCGTCGTCGTCGGCGATGCCGTAGTGCTCCAGGAAGGCGAGGACCTGGACCGCGAAGGCCTCGTTGATCTCGAAGAGGTCGATGTCCTCGATGGACAGACCGGCCTTCGCGAGGGCCTTCTCGGTCGCCGGGATCGGGCCGTAGCCCATGACCTCGGGCTCGACGCCGGCGAAGGCGTACGAGACGAGGCGCATCTTCACCGGGAGGTCGTGCTCGCGGGCGAAGTCCTCGGAGGCGATGATCGAGGCGGTGGCGCCGTCGTTGAGACCGGCGGCGTTGCCCGCGGTGACGTTGCCGTGGACGCGGAACGGCGTCTTCAGGCCGGCCAGCGACTCCAGGGTGGTGCCCGGACGCATCGGCTCGTCGGCGGTGACCAGGCCCCAGCCGGTCTCACCGGTGGAGGCGTCGGTGCGGCGGACCGAGATCGGCACCAGGTCCTGCTGGATCTTGCCGTCGGCGTACGCCTTGGCGGCCTTCTCCTGCGAGCGCACGGCGTACTCGTCGGCGCGCTGCTTGGTGATGCTCGGGTAGCGGTCGTGCAGGTTCTCGGCGGTCATGCCCATGAAGAGGGCGGACTCGTCGACCAGCTTCTCGCTGACGAACCGCGGGTTCGGGTCGACGCCCTCACCCATGGGGTGACGGCCCATGTGCTCGACGCCACCGGCGATGACGGCGTCGTACGCGCCGAAGGCGATCGAACCGGCGACCGAGGTGACGGCGGTGAGCGCGCCGGCGCACATGCGGTCGATGGAGTAGCCCGGCACCGACTGCGGCAGCCCGGCGAGGATGCCCGCCGTACGGCCGAGGGTCAGACCCTGGTCACCGATCTGCGTGGTCGCGGCGATGGCGACCTCGTCGATCTTCGCGGGGTCGAGGCCCGGGTTGCGGCGCAGCAGCTCCCTGATGGCCTTGACGACGAGGTCGTCGGCGCGGGTCTCGTGGTAGATGCCCTTCGGGCCCGCCTTGCCGAACGGGGTGCGGACGCCGTCGACGAAGACGACGTCCCTGACGGTACGAGGCACGATGGCTCTCCTCCAGGGTGCGGGATGGCACTGCTGCGGCGCGCACCTAAGCGCGCGCTTGCTCCCCCCATGCTACTTGCGGGTAACCAAGCTGCCCAGCCCCTGGGGGCCAAGCGGCGAAGGTCACATCCGCGGCGGGGTGCGCGAAGGCCCCCGGCGGGAGTGCCGGGGGCCTTTCGGTCGAGGCGCCGGAGGCGGTGCTACGCCGTCTCCGCCAGCGCCTTCACCAGGAGCGGGGTCACCAGCTCCACCTGCCAGGGGCGCGCGCCGTGGCCCGCGAGGGCCGCCGCCACGCTCTCCGGGCCGGCCTGGGCCGGCGGCTCCCAGCAGACCCGGCGCACGGTGTCCGGGGTGATCAGGTTCTCCTGCGGCAGGTTCAGCTCCTCCGCGAGCGCCGACACCGCCGTGCGCGCCGCCGAGAGGCGGGCCGCCGCGACCGGGTCCTTGTCCGCCCAGGCGCGCGGCGGCGGCGGGCCCGCCACCTGCGTGCCCGGCTGCGGCAGTTCGCTCTCGGGCAGGGCCCTGGCGCGGTCCACCGCCGCCTGCCACTGCTCCAGCTGGCGCCGGCCCATCCGGTGCCCGAACCCGGGCAGGGCGGTGAGCGCGGCCAGGTTCACGGGCACGGCCAGGGCCGCCTCCACGATCGCCGCGTCGCTCAGCACCTTGCCGGGGGAGACGTCCCGCCGCTGGGCGACCTTGTCACGGGCCGTCCAGAGCTCCCGTACGACCGCCATCTGGCGACGGCGCCGCACCTTGTGCATCCCGGAGGTGCGCCGCCACGGGTCCTTGCGCGGCGGGGCCGGCGGGGCTGAGGCGATGGCGTCGAACTCCTGGTGGGCCCAGTCCAGCTTGCCCTGGCGGTCGAGTTCCTTCTCCAGCGCGTCACGCAGGTCGACGAGGAGTTCGACGTCGAGGGCCGCGTACCGCAGCCAGGGCTCGGGCAGCGGGCGGGTGGACCAGTCCACCGCGGAGTGGCCCTTCTCCAGGGCGTAGCCGAGGACGGACTCGACCATCGCGCCGAGGCCGACGCGCGGGAAGCCCGCGAGCCGGCCGGCCAGCTCGGTGTCGAACAGCGAGGTCGGGAGCATGCCTATGTCGCGCAGGCACGGGAGGTCCTGGGTCGCGGCGTGCAGGATCCACTCGGTCCCGGCGAGCGCGTCGCCGAGGCCGGAGAGGTCGGGGCAGCCGACCGGGTCGATGAGCGCGGTGCCCGCGCCTTCCCGGCGGAGTTGCACGAGGTAGGCGCGCTGCCCGTAGCGGTAGCCGGAGGCGCGCTCGGCGTCCACGGCGACGGGGCCGTGGCCCGCGGCGAAGGCGGCGATCACCTCGGCGAGGGCTTCCTCGGTCTCGACGACGGGCGGAATCCCCTCGCGGGGCTCCAGCAACGGGATCGGAAGCCCATTCGCAGGGACATCGTCGTCCGGGGGGCCGCCCCCGGTGGTGCGCAGTGCTGTGTCTGCTGCGGTCTCTTGGGCGTCGGTCACCCGTCAAGGGTATCGGTGAACGGCAAGCGCCTGTCGACGGAACGTTCCGTCGACAGGCGCGGGCTTCCTTTCGGCTGCCGTCAGTGGATGATCCCGGTCCGCAGGGCCACCGCGACCATGCCGGCGCGGTCGCCGGTGCCCAGCTTGCGGGCGATGCGGGCGAGGTGGCTCTTCACGGTGAGGGCAGAGAGGCCCATGGAGACGCCGATCGCCTTGTTCGACTGGCCCTCCGCGACGAGCCGGAGCACCTCGACCTCACGGCCGGAGAGCTCGCGGTAGCCGCCCGGGTGGCTCGGGGCACCCGGGGGGCGGCGGTGGCCGAGCCGTGCGGCCGCGGCGCCGATGGGGGCGGCGCCGGGCCGGGTGGGGTGACCGATGTTGGTGCGCGTACCGGTGACGACATAGCCCTTCACGCCGCCCGCGAGGGCGTTGCGCACGGCGCCGATGTCGTCGGCGGCCGAGAGGGCGAGGCCGTTGGGCCAGCCCGCGGCACGGGTCTCGGACAGCAGCGTGAGGCCGCTGCCGTCGGGCAGGTGGACGTCGGCAACGCAGATGTCGCGCGGGTTGCCGACGCGGGGACGTGCCTCCGCGATGGAAGAAGCCTCGATCACGTCGCGTACTCCGAGGGCCCACAGGTGGCGGGTCACGGTGGAGCGGACGCGCGGGTCGGCCACGACGACCATGGCCGTCGGCTTGTTCGGGCGGTAGGCGACCAGGCTTGCGGGCTGCTCGAGGAGAACGGACACCAGGCCTCCTGGGGGGAAGGATGCGGGACGGAGCCGGCTCGGGGAAGAAGCCGGGGGCGAACCCGTGCTGTGAAGGGGTCATTGACTCCTTCGGCAGGTGGGCCGCCTGCCTTTAGGGAAAGATCACGATTTAGTGAGTAACAATTAGGGCAATTCGGACGCGCGATCGATCATCCTACGAGCGGCCCCCGCGCCGCCACCCCTGAGAGGAGCGTCGGGGCCGCCGTTCGGACACTCCGAAGAGTGGCTTGATCTCGTCCCTCAGGTCTGCTGCGGACCCCGTCGCTGGGGCAACGAGACGACCCCCGCGCCCGATACCGTCCCCGCCGTCCCCGGTTCGGCCGGTGCCGGCGGCAGCCCCGCGATCTGACAGAGCAGATCGCACCAGGCCGCCAGATGCGCCCCCGTGTCCGGCACCCCGCCCAAACCCTCGCGCGGCGTCCAGGACGCCCGGATCTCGATCTGCGTGGCCGGCCGGCGGTCCGCGAGACCGCCGAAATAGTGCGAGCCCGCCATCGTCACGGTCCCGCTCGCCTCCCCGTACGCCAGTCCCCGGGCCTCCAGCGCCCCGGTCAGCCAGGACCAGCACACCTCGGGCAGCAGCGGGTCCGCCGCCATCTCAGGCTCCAGCTCCGCCCGGACCAGGGTCACCAGCCGGAACGTTCCTTTCCAGGCCTCATGGCCGTCCGGATCGTGCAGCAGCACCAGCCGGCCGTCCGCCAGATCCTCCTCGCCGTCCACGACGGCCGCCTCCACCGCGTACGCGTACGGGGCGAGGCGCTGCGGCGGCCTCGTCGGATCGATCTCCATCTCGGGCCGCAGCCTTGCCGAACGCAAGGCCTCCACCGCGCGCCGGAACGCGGGTGGCACCGGGTTCGTCTCCGTACTGTCCGCCGTTTCGTCCGTCCCTCGATCGCCGTCGGAATGATCGGAAAAATGTCCCTGAGCCGCAGCCATGCGGGGAAGAGTAGGCGGAACGGGGCCTCCGCGCAGGGAGGGACACCCGGCCCGGACGAGCGGCTTCCCGCCACATGCGAAGATTCTGGGCGTGAGTGCCATGGACAGCCCGCAGGGCCAGCAGACGAAGCAGCAGTCGCGGACGTACGACTCCGCGTTCCTCAAGGCGTGCCGGCGAGAGCCCGTGCCCCACACCCCTGTCTGGTTCATGCGACAGGCCGGGCGTTCCCTCCCCGAATACCTCAAGGTGCGCGAGGGCATCCCCATGCTCGAATCGTGCATGCGGCCCGAGCTGGTCAAGGAGATCACCCTCCAGCCCGTCCGCCGCCACAAGGTCGACGCCGCCATCTACTTCAGCGACATCGTCGTCCCGCTCAAGGCCATCGGACTCGACCTCGACATCAAGCCCGGCGTCGGCCCGGTCGTCGCCGACCCGATCCGCACCCGCGCCGACCTCGACCGGCTGCGCGACCTGACCCCCGAGGACGTCCACTACGTCACCGAGGCCATCGGGATGCTCACCGAGGAGCTGGGCGACACCCCGCTCATCGGCTTCGCCGGCGCGCCCTTCACCCTCGCGAGCTACCTCGTCGAGGGCGGCCCGTCGCGCAGCCACGAGCGCACCAAGGCGATGATGTACGGCGACCCGCAGCTCTGGGCCGACCTGCTCGACCGCCTCGCCGGGATCACCTCGGCCTTCCTCAAGGTCCAGATCGAGGCCGGCGCCTCCGCCGTCCAGCTCTTCGACTCCTGGGTCGGCGCCCTCGCCCCCGCCGACTACCGCCGCTCCGTGATGCCGGCCTCCGTGAAGGTCTTCGACGCGGTCGCCGGCTACGGCGTCCCGCGCATCCACTTCGGTGTCGGTACGGGCGAGCTGCTCGGCCTCATGGGCGAGGCCGGCGCGGACGTCGTCGGCGTCGACTGGCGCGTCCCGCTCGACGAGGCCGCCCGCCGCGTCGGCCCCGGCAAGGCGCTCCAGGGCAACCTGGACCCGGCCGTGCTGTTCGCCCCGACCGAGGTCGTCGAGGCCAAGACGGACGAGGTGCTGGCCGCCGCGAAGGACCTGGAGGGTCACGTCTTCAACCTGGGCCACGGCGTCATGCCCTCGATGGACCCGGACGCCCTGTCCCGTCTCGTCGAGTACGTGCACACCCGCACGGCCGTCTGACGGTCATCCGCTCCGGCCGACGCCTCCGCCCCACCGGGCGGAGGCGTCGCCGTGTCAGCCCGCCGCCCGGACCGCCGCCGTCGCCTTGCGCGCCGCGATCAGCACCGGGTCCCACACCGGCGAGAACGGCGGCGCGTACCCCAGGTCCAGGGCCGTCATCGCCTCCACCGACATCCCGGCGGTCAGCGCCACGGCCGCGATGTCCACCCGCTTCGCGGCACCCTCCCGGCCCACGATCTGCACCCCGAGCAGCCGTCCCGTACGCCGCTCCGCCAGCATCTTCACCGTCATCGGCGCGGCCCCCGGGTAGTAGCCCGCCCGGCTCGTCGACTCCACCGTCACCGTCACGTACCGCAACCCCACCTCGCGGGCGTCCTTCTCCCGCAGGCCGGTCCGGGCGATCTCCAGGTAGCAGACCTTCGACACCGCCGTCCCCACCACACCCGGGAAGGTCGCGTAGTCGCCGCCGACATTGGCCCCGATGACCTGGCCGTGCTTGTTCGCGTGGGTCCCCAGCGGCACGTGCCGATCCCGGTTCGAGACCAGGTCGAGCACCTCCACGCAGTCACCGCCCGCCCAGATGTTCTCGTGGCCCCGCACCCGCATCGCGAGATCCGTGAGCAGCCCGCCGGACGTGCCGACGGGCAGGCCGGCCGCCCGCGCGAGCGAGGTCTCCGGCACCACGCCCATGCCGAGGACGACCACGTCCGCCGGGTACTCGGCCGCGTCCGTCGCCACCGCCCGGACCCTCCCGTCCGCGCCGGTCAGGATCTTCGTGACCTCCGCCGACGCGACCGTCGTGATCCCGAGCCCGTCCATCGCCCGGTGCACCAGCCGGCCCATGTCCGGGTCCAGGGTCGCCATCGGCTGCTCGCCCCGGGTCAGGACCGTCACCTCGTACCCCCGGTTGAGCAGCGCCTCCGCCATCTCCACCCCGATGTACCCCGCGCCGACCACGACCGCCCGCCGCCCAGGCGTACCCGCGAGGGAGTCGAGCAGCGCCTGCCCGTCGTCCAGGGTCTGCACCCCGTGCACCCCGGGCGCGTCGATGCCCGGCAGCGCGGGACGGCGGGGCCGGGCCCCGGTGGCGATCACGAGCTTGTCGAAGCCGGTCCACGACTCCGTCCCCGCCTCCAGGTCCCGCGCGAGGACCCGCCGGCCGGGCACGTCGATCGCCGTGACCTCCGTCCGCATCCGCAGGTCGATGTCGCGGGCCCGGTGCTCCTCGGGGGAGCGGGCGATCAGCTCGCCGCGCGTGGCGACGTCGCCGCCGACCCAGTACGGGATGCCGCAGGCCGAGTACGAGGAGAAGTGGCCGCGCTCGAAGGCGACGATCTCCAGCTCCCCGGGCCCCTTGAGCCTGCGCGCCTGCGACGCGGCGGACATCCCCGCCGCGTCGCCACCGATGACCACCAGTCGTTCGCTCATGCCCCTATTTTGGGTCTCCACAGCCTCCGGGGCGCCGAAGCCGGTGGGGCACCCCCTGTTTCGGGGCTCGTTCGCCTCCGGGGCGCCAAAGCCGGTGGAACAGCCCCGACCGTGCTCGCCTCCCTCGTTCCTCAGGAGGCTCCGCGCGCTCGGGGCCGTTCCACCGGCGCGCCCCTTCGGCTCACTTGCCGGTGCTGGGGTCCTGGGCGCCTCCGGGGCGCCGAAGCCGGTGGAACGCCCCTTCGGCTCACTCGCCGGTGCCGGGCGCCTCCGGCGGCGCCGGGGACGTGACCGCTCCGGCGGCGTTCCGCGCCGGTCCGGCCTGTCCGGGGCGCGGCGCCGGCAGCGGCGCGGGAGCGGCAACGGCCTTGTGGGGGAGGCGGGGGCGGATCACCCGGCGCCACAGGACGAAGGCGATCAGGGCGACCGCGAGCCACGGGGCCAGCGCCGCGAGGACGATCACGACCCAGGTCACCGCGCCCACCAGCGAGTCCCAGCCGCCGCCGAGGGCGTCGAGGAAGCCGGGGCGGTCGTCCTTCGGCGTGGCGGCCTTCGGCTCCTTCCGCTTCTCCGTGAGATCCAGGGTGATCGTCGCCAGCGAGGTCTGGTCCTTCAGCGAGGCCTGCTGGGCGAGCAGCGCCTCCAGGTCCGCCTGGCGGCGGCTCAGCTCGCCCTCCAGGGTCACCACGTCGGACAGCCGCTCCGCCCGGTCCATCAGCTCCCGCACCCGTGCGACGCTCGCCCGCTGGGTCGCGATCCGGCTCGTGACGTCCACGACCTGCCCGGTGACGTCCTTCGCGTCCGCCTTGCGGGCCAGCAGCTTCCCCGAACCCGCGAGTTCGATGAGGACGGAGTCGTACCGCTCCTGCGGCACACGCAGCACGACGCGGGAGGTGACGTACCCCTCGTCGCCCCGCTCCGTCGTCTCGTTCTCGACGTGCCCGCCCGCGCCCGCCGTCACCGTACGGGCCGTGGCCAGCGCCTTCGTCACGTCGCCGACCTCCACGGACAGCGAGGCGGTACGGATGACATGGCTCTGCGCGGCCTTCGGCGGGGCCTTCGCCGCCGCTCCCGGAGCGCCGTCGGTCGCGCCCTCCGCCGCCCCGGCCCCGGAGCCGTCGGCGGGCCGCGCCGCGCTCAGGTCCCGCTTGCCGGCCTCGCCCGCCTGGGTGCCGCCGGCGCCGCAGCCGGTGAGGGCCAGCGTGGCGGTGAGCAGGGCGGCACCGGCCGCCACCCGTGTTCTTGCCGTCGTCCGTGAGTTCCGCATCGAGTCCCCCCAGGGGTCGTTGGTGTCGCCGGTTTGACGTACGACCCCACCCGAGGGGTTGCCCTCCGGCGGTAGCGATGCGGTCACGGTCCGGCCTCGGAACAGGCGCGGGCGGTCGCGGTGACCTCCGGGCGGGAGCCCGTGGGCGATTTGAGAGAGTGGTCCCATGAACGCGGACACCACGGGATCCCATGTCGTCGTCGCCGGGGGCGGAATCGCCGGCCTCGCCGCCGCCCACCGGCTGGCCGTCGCCGGCCACAAGGTGACCCTCCTCGAAGCGGGGGACCGGCTCGGCGGCAAACTGCTCGCCGGGGAGATCGCGGGCGCGCCCGTCGACCTCGGCGCGGAGTCGCTGCTCGCCCGCCGCCCCGAGGCCGTGGAGCTCGCCAGGACCGTCGGCCTCGGCGACCGTCTCCAGCCCCCCGCCACCACCACCGCGTCCGTCTGGTCCCGGGGCGCGCTCGTCCCCATGCCCAAGGGGCACGTCATGGGGGTCCCCGGCGACGCCCGCGCCGTCGAGGGCCTGCTCTCCGAGGAGGGCCTGCGCCGCATCAGGGAGGACCGCGAGCTGCCCCCGACCGAGATCGGCGAGGACATCGCCATCGGCGCGTACGTCGCCGCCCGCATGGGCCACGAGGTCGTCGACCGGCTCGTGGAACCCCTCCTCGGCGGGGTGTACGCCGGTGACGCCTACCGCATCTCGATGCGCGCCGCCGTCCCCGCCCTCTTCGAGGCCGCCCGCTCCCACCCCACGCTCACCGCCGCCGTCCGCGCCGTGCAGCAGGCCGGCGCGACCGCCCCCACCGACGCGGCGGGCGCCGCCACCGGCCTCGGCGGCTCCGTCTTCCTCGGCATCGACGGCGGCGTCGGCACCCTGCCCGGCGCCGTCGCGGACGCCATCCGGGCGGCCGGCGGCGAGATCCTCACCAACGCCCCCGTGACCGCGCTGCGCCGCACCCCGGACGGCGGCTGGCAGGTCGTCAGCGGCGACCGCGTCCTCACCGCCGACGGTGTCGTCCTCGCCACCCCCGCCGGGCCCGCCGCCGCGCTGCTCGCCGAGCACGCGCCCGCCGCGTCCGCCGAACTCGACGCCGTCGCGTACGCCTCCATGGCCCTGGTCACCCTCGCCTTCCGCCGCTCCGACATGCCGGACCTGCCCGGCACGGGCCTCCCCGCCCTGCCTGGCTCGGGGTTCCTCGTTCCACCCGTCGACGGCCACACGATCAAGGCCTCCACGTTCTCCTCGCGGAAGTGGCGGTGGGTCACCGAAAGCGCCCCCGACCTGTTCGTGCTCCGCACCTCCGTGGGCCGCCACGGCGAGGAGGCGCAGGTCCACCGCGAGGACGCCGACCTGGTCGCCACCTCCCTCAAGGACCTGGCCGCCGCCACCGGGCTCGCCGCCCGGCCCGTCGCCACCACGGTCACCCGCTGGCTCGACGGCCTGCCGCAGTACCCGGTCGGCCACCTCGCCCGGGTCGCCCGGGTCCGCGAGGCGGTCGCCGCGCTGCCCGGACTGCGGGTCGCGGGAGCCGCGTACGACGGCGTCGGGATCCCCGCCTGCATCGCCTCGGCCCACCGCGCCGCCGACGAGATCCTCCGGGAGTTCGGGGCGAAGTCCGGGGACGAGATCATCGCCACGTCGAAAAGGACCGACCCCGGTGCGGGGCACTCCCTGTGACGGGCGAGAATAGGCGTATGAGTGCGCCCGAAAAGATCCCGAACGCCGGTAAGAAGGCGAAGGACCTCAACGAGGTCATCCGCTACACCCTGTGGTCCGTCTTCAAGCTGCGCGACGTTCTCCCCGAGGACCGCGGCGGTTACGCCGACGAGGTCCAGGAGCTGTTCGACCAGCTCGCGGCCAAGGACATCACCATCCGTGGCACGTACGACCTCTCCGGTCTGCGGGCCGACGCCGATGTCATGATCTGGTGGCACGCCGAGACGAGCGACGAGCTCCAGGAGGCGTACAACCTCTTCCGCCGCACCAAGCTGGGCCGCGCCCTGGAGCCGGTCTGGTCGAACATGGCACTGCACCGCCCCGCCGAGTTCAACAAGTCGCACATCCCGGCCTTCCTGGCCGACGAGAACGCGCGCGACTACGTCTCGGTCTACCCCTTCGTGCGCTCCTACGACTGGTACCTGCTGCCGGACGAGGACCGCCGCCGGATGCTCGCCGACCACGGCAAGATGGCCCGTGGCTACCCGGACGTGCGTGCCAACACGGTCGCCTCCTTCTCGCTCGGCGACTACGAGTGGATCCTCGCCTTCGAGGCCGACGAACTGCACCGCATCGTCGACCTCATGCGCCACCTGCGCGCCTCCGAGGCCCGGATGCACGTCCGCGAAGAGGTCCCGTTCTACACCGGCCGCCGCAAGAGCGTCGCCGAACTGGTGGCGGCCCTGGCCTGACGGCCGTAAGAAACCTGGTGGCGGCCCGGCTCCCGGCCGGGTGCCACCCCTCGACCCGGAAGATCAGACGGCAGGCGGAAACCGCCCGCCGCTCCAGCGACACCGGGTCCGGCACCGGGTGCGGCGCGCGGTCTCGCGCGCCGCACCGGCGTCATTTCCGGGACCGTCTCCCTGACTCCCCGCCCAGCAGGGCGGCCCGCAGCTCCGGCTCCAGGACGGCGGGTCCGCGCGTCGCGAGGGCCGTCAGCGGATCGACGGGCGAGAGGCCCGCGAGCAGCCGCTGACCGGCGGGGGAGGCCCAGCGGGTGTGCGGGTACACCTCGGTCAGGCCGATCAGCAGACAGAGCCCCGAACCGGCCAGCGGCAGTGCGAACCCGGCGAGCACCGGGCCCCGTTCGCCGGCCGGTACGAGCAGTGCCGACGCCGTCCCCAGCGCCAGGCTCAGCAGGAGACCGGCCCGCACCGCCCGCAGCGCGGCGGCGACCTCCCGGCGGCCCGCCTCGGACACGGCGAGCCCCCGGTCGACGAGCCCGTCCGCGAGGGAGCGTACGGCGTCGGCGGCGGCCACCACCGGACGCACGGCGGGGATCGGTGACCGCCCGGCGGGCCCGATGGCCCCGAACACGGCCCGCTCCAGCGCGTCCGTCTCGCCCCCGTGGCCGGTGGCGTCCAGGACCGTCGCCCAGCCGGTGTGGGCGAGCAGCAGCCGCCGCTTCCGGTGCAGTGACACCAGGGTCAGATCGGTGACCCGCAGCGGCCCGCCCGCGAGGTAGGCCGCCTCGCCGACGGTGAGTTCACCGGAACCGCCGGAAGCCTCGTGGGGGCGCGCGACGGCGAGCGAGGCACGGCAGATCCGTGTACAGCCGACACCGGCCACCACGAACGCCACCAGGAGGAGCGGAACCCAGATCATCACCCGGTTCTATCGGGAGGACGGGTCGCCCCGCCACTCGAACAGCCGCTCCGCCGGCACCGCTCAGCTGCTGCTGGAGCTGGAACACGAACTGGAGCTGGAACACGAACTGGAGCTGGAACTCGAACACGAGCTGGAGCTTCCGCAGCTCGAACCGCCCCCGGAACTCCCGCAACTCGAACCGCCGCCCGAGCAGGAGCCGACGGAGCCGGACCCGGCCGAGCAGGACGAGCCGCCGCCCGAGCAGGAGCTTCCGCCGCCGCCTCCGCAGGAGCTGTTGGTCGCGCACCACTCCGTCGCCACCCCGAGGACGGCCGCGTCGGAGGAGGAGAAGTGGCTCGGCGAAGGCCGCCGGCCGCGCTGGTTCCGGCGCGGCGGCGCGTAGAACCGGGCGGCGGCGACGAGCTGCTCCCGGAGCACCGGGTCCGGCAGGGCCCGCAGTCCGTACAGGGCCACGAGATGGCCGACGTCCCCGATATGACCGTATGCCCGCCCGTACGCGAGGACCGCGCGGCGGCCGGCCGGGGTGACCTGCTTCCCGGCGATCGAGCCGCAGACGGCGCCGGTGATCACGGTGGCGAACAGCACCGGCGCCACCTTGAAGACGAACGGCAGCCGGAACTCCGACGGGTCGCCGGCGAAGTCGACCACCGTGAGGAGGACCGAGAGCGGCAGGAGCGCGAAGGCCACCAGAGTGAGGATGCCGCACCAGCGGGCGGTGGTCCGCCGCGTCGCGGGGTCCACCACAAGACCGCGCGCCGCGAGACCGCCGCCGATCTCCTGGACCGCCGGGTGCCGCATCACCCCCAGCCGCAGGTGGTGCAGGGCCCCGTGCGGGGCGGCGGCGTGCTCCTGGAGCACGACCCGCTCCACCGGGTCGTGCGCGGTGGGACGGACGATCGCGACGATGCCGGGGCCGCCGACCGCGAGCCTGCCGTCCGCGTGGAGCCCGGCGAGGGCGGTGTCGACGACCCTGGCCGGGCCGCCGTTGAGGAACGCGACCTCGTACCGGTCGTGGACCGGCCCGCCGGGACCACCGCGGGTGCGGACGAGCCGGGTGACGACGAGGGCGATGCCGGTGGCCGCCGCGAGGTGGACGAGCACGATCAGAAGGTTCATGGTCATCTCCGTACGAGGGCGTGACGGGCGGCCCGTACCAGCCGGGTCGCGCGGCCGGGCGGGCGGCTGCCGGAACGGTCCTGCCACCACTCCGTGAGCTGCCGCCGCGCCGCCGGGTCCTCCGGGCGGTCGGCGAGCAGCAGGTGCTCGGCGAAGTCGAGCGCGTCACGGCGGTAGCCGCCGGACATGGGGCGGCTCCTGGCGTACGCGAGGAACGCGGGCCGGAAGCCCTTGCCGAGGATCTCCGGCAGCTCCGGCGCGACCTTCGCGACGACCCCGGCCCGCTTGGCGGCGAGGGCCCGGCTCTGGACGCCGAGCCGCCGGGTGTCGAAGCCCTCGGGAGCGGGGGTGCCGGCGACGAGCGCGGAGAGGAGGGCGGCCTGGGCCACGGCGACGCGCTGGCGCGCGGCTTCTCGCGGGGCGGGCTGCGGCAGTTCCTCCACGGCGGGGGTGGCGCCCGGCATCGGGCCGCCCGAGGCGCGGGCGCCTGCGCCGATGAGGAGAGGGGATCGTCGGGGTACGGGTAGCGGGGAACGCGTCCCGTGTGCGTGGGCTGTGCTCACCCTCCCCCAGACTTCGTCCGGGGGGACCCCCGTCGCCCTCGCGGAACGTATGCCCACGGTGGTCCTGATCGCTTCCAGTTCGCCCGCCAGCTCTTCCGCCGGAGGGAAGTCGTCGTCCCGTTCCAGGAGGACCCCCGGCGGGGACACCCGGCCGGCCAGGTCCGCCAGTACGTCGAGTACCGCCTCCGGTACCGGGTGCGCGTGGGTGTCGTGCCAGACGCCGTCCCGTTCCACGCCGCCCGCCACGTGGACGTACGCGACGGCCTCCACCGGCAGTTCGGCGAGCGCCCGCGCCGGGTCCTCGCCCCGGTTGACGTGGTTGGTGTGCAGATTGGCGACGTCGATCAGGAGCCGTACCCCCGTACGCTCCACCAGCTCCGCCAGGAACCGCCCCTCCGTCATCTCCTCGCCCGGCCAGGCGATGAGGGCCGCGATGTTCTCCAGGGCGAGCGGCACGGGCAGCGCGTCCTGCGCGATCCGCACGTTCTCGCAGAGCACGTCGAGTGCGTCGCGCGTCCGGGGCACCGGCAGCAGATGGCCGGCTTCGAGCTGCGGGGTCGCGGTGAGCGACCCCCCGGCCCGTACGAACGCGATGTGCTCCGTGACCAGCGGCGCCCCCAGCGCCAGGGCCTTCTCGCCGAGCGCCGCGAGGCGCGCCGGGTCGGGGCGGTCGGCGCCGCCGAGCCCGAGCGAGACCCCGTGCGGGACGACCGTGACGCCGCGCTGCCGCAGCCGGGTCAGTGAGTCGGGCAGATGGCCGGCGCAGATGTTCTCCGCGACGACCTCCACCCAGTCGACGCCGGACAGCCCCTCCACCGCTTCCGCGATCTCGGGACGCCAGCCGATGCCGATGCCGAGTGCCGTCATGTCCCCCTCCTTCGGTCCTCAGTCACCCACCTGATGGCCCTGTGGGGGACGTTCGAACCCCGAGTGGGGGACGTTCAGAGCTTGATTTGAGGTTCCGTTCCGGTCACGGCGCGAGGTCCCGATCCGGTCACGCCCCGTGGCTCGTCTCCCGTCACACCGTGCCCGGGAACGCCGACACCACCGTGCACGAGCCCGGTGCGATCTCCGTGAACCCCGCGTCCCGCACCACCGGAAGCCCGCCCGTCGTCAGCGCGGGCCACTCCCCGGCGGGGGCGGTGCGCACGGCGAGCGGGAAGCCCGCGTCCCGCCAGGACGCGCGGTCCGCGTCCGACATCGCCCACCACAGCAGCTGCGCCCCGTGCCCGGCCTGGGCCATCGCCTTGCCCGCCGACATGTCGAGCTCCGGATTGAGCCACAGGACCGCCGCCCCGTCCGGCACGGGTCCGGGCGCGGCCGGGTCGTCGAGGTCGGTGCCGGACACCTGGAGCTTGGCCAGGTCCTTGGGCCAGCCGTCGAGCGGGACCGGAGGGAAGACGCGTACCTCCGCCTCCTTCCCCGTGACCGTGATGCCGGGGAGGGTGCCCGCGCGCCGCCACTCCGCGCCGCGCGCCCGGCGCACCACCTTGCGGATACGGGCGTCCTGCCAGTCGGTCATGACCTGGGCCCACTCGCCCTCGCCGAGGGAACGGTCGTCGGTCAGGATCTCCAGGACGGCGCGCGCCGCGGTCTCCAGGGCGTCGGTGCGGGACGGCGGCGCGTCCCGTTCGATCCGGACCACCAGGGGAAGGACGAACTGGGGCTTCTCATCGCGGAGATCGGTGTCGTTGCTGCTCACCCGGCAAGTCTGCCACTGCCGTGGCGAGCGATCCTTGTGGGAGCCGGGGCTTCCGGGCCAGGATGCCCCCATGAAGAGTGATCTTTTCGCCGGCGAGAATCTCGCCGAGGTCTCCGACTTCCCGGGGATGACCCTCCAGAACGCCAAGTCGGTCAAGTACACGGTCAACGGCGAGATGCACGCACGCCAGGGATCGATGATCGCCTTCCGCGGCGATCTCCAGTTCGAGCGCAAGGGGCAGGGCATCGGCGGCCTGCTCAAGCGCGCCGTCACCGGTGAGGGCCTGGCGCTGATGGCCGTGCGCGGCCAGGGCGAGGCCTGGTTCGCGCACGAGGCGCAGAACTGTTTCATCGTCGAGATCGAGCAGGGCGACGCGTTCTCCGTCAACGGCCGGAACGTGCTCTGCTTCGACCCCACCCTCCACTACGAGATCAGGACGGTGAAGGGTGCCGGTATGACCGGCGGCGGCCTCTTCAACTCGGTCTTCTCCGGCTACGGGAAGGTCGCCCTGATCTGCGAGGGCAACCCGATCGTCATCCCCGTCACCCCGGGGGCCCCGGTCTACGTCGACACCGATGCCGTCGTCGGCTGGAGCGAGAACCTGCACACCTCGCTGAACCGCTCCCAGTCGCTCGGCTCCATGATGCGCGGCGGCTCCGGCGAGGCGGTGCAGCTGAAGCTGGACGGGCAGGGCTTCGTGGTGGTCCGGCCCAGCGAGGCGACCCCGCAGAAGAACTCGGCCGGTTGAGGCTGGAGCGGGTCGGGCGCCGCCACGGCCTCCGGGGGCCGTGGGTGCTCCGTGAGGTGGGCCTCGCCCTGCCCGCCGGGGCCCTCGTCCGGGTCGTCGGCGGCAACGGCGGCGGCAAGTCCACGCTGCTGCGGCTGGTCGCCGGGGTCGACGCGCCCACCGAGGGCCGGGTCACCGGCCGGCCGGCCCGCACCGCGTACGTCCCCGAACGCTTCCCGGTCGCCCTGCCGTTCACGGCCGTCGACTACCTGGTGCACCTCGGCCGGGTCCAGGGCCTCGGCCGGGCGGCGGCGCGGGCCGGGGCGGGGGAGTGGCTGGAACGTTTCGGGGCGGCCGGCCACGCCCGTACGGCCATGGCGGAACTCTCCAAGGGCACCAGCCAGAAGGTCGCCGTCGCCCAGGCCCTGCTGGCCGCCCCGTCGCTCGTGGTCCTCGACGAGGCCTGGACCGGCCTGGACACGGGGGCCCGCGCCGAACTGGACACGGCCGTCCGCGAACGCCTGGCGGCCGGGGCGACGGTCGTCTTCGTCGACCACGACCCCCGACGGCTGACGGGGGAGGCGGACGCGGTGTACGCGGTGGGGGAAGGACGGGTACGGGAGGCCGGGGACGTACGAGCCATCGGCGCGGGTGGGGACGTACGGGCGGCGACGCGCGGCCCCGACGCACCGGAGGCCGCTTCCCTCCGCCCGCCCGTCCTGATCACCGTCTCCGGTGGCCGCGCGTTCCCCGGGCGGCTGCCCGGCGACCCGGCGACCGCCCCCGGCCCGGACGGCACCACCGTCCTGACCGTGGACGCGGCCCACTCCGACGCCCTCCTGGGCGCGCTGCTCGCCGCGTCCTGGCACGTCCACCACCTCGGCACCGAAGGCGTACGGGTATGACGGCGCTCCTGCGCTACCAGTCGGGTCTGCTGTTCCGCTCCCAGCGCTGGCTGGCGCCGCTGCTCCTGTACGCGGTGTTCATCGGCGTCGGTGTCCAGGCCGGCGAACCGGTGCTCGGCGCGCTGGGTTTCACCGCCGCCGCGCTGCTCCCGGTGTCCGCCTGGTCCGTGCGGATCTGCCTCACCCAGGAACCGCCCGCAGCACGGACCGTGGTCGCGGCGGCGGCCGGCCGGGGCCGCGCGCATCTCGCGGCGCTGCTCACCGGGGCCGCCTGGCCGGTTCTCGTCGGTACGGTCGCCGTGCTCGTGGTGACGGCGACCGGCGACCGGCGCGGGGTCACCGCGAGCGCCGCGGCCTCCGCGGGGCTGCTCGCGGCCGGGGCGTGCGCGCTGACGGGCGCCGCCGTCGGCGCGCTGGCCTCGCGTCCCTTCGTCCGGGCCACCGGCTGGTCGCTCGCCGCCCTCGTGCTCGGTTCGCTGCTCGCGCTGGTGACCACCGGCTCCCCGGCGAAGCACGCGATGACCGCCCTTGTCGAGGGGGCCCGTACGACGACCGCCGACCCGCCCTGGCTCGCCTGCGGCGGCGCGCTGCTGCTGGCGGGGGCGGTCGCGGCCCTGGCGTGCCGGGCCACGGCCCGCCTGGAGTGAGGGCGCCGGGTCAGCGGCTCATCAGCTCCGAGACCTTCACGAAGCGGTAGCCGCGGGCCCGGAGTTCCGGGACGATCCGGCGGATCGCCCGCTCGGTGACGGGGGCGGCGCTGCGGGTGCAGTGCATGACGACGAGGGAGCCGGGCCTGACGCCGTCGAGGACCTGCTCGGCGACCGCGTCGGCGTCCTTCGCGAAGGCGTCCCCGCTCACCACGTCCCACTGGACGGCGGTCACCCCGGTGGGGGCGAGGGCGCGCAGGGCGGCGTCGTCGTAGCAGCCGCCGGGGAAGCGGAAGTACGGGACGACGTTGACGGCCCCCGCGTCGCGGAAGGAGTCGAAGGCCCGCTGCACGTCGGAGGCCATGTCGGGCCCGGAGACCGTCGGGAGGCCGTAGCAGGGGTTCGCGAAGGCGTAGTGGCTGTAGGAGTGGTTGGCGATCTCGAAGCGCGGGTCGCCGCCGATGGACTTCGCCTGGTCGGGGTACTCCTCCGCCCAGCGGCCCGTCATGAACACGGTCGCGTCCACCTTGAGGCGGCGCAGGGTCGCGATCAGCTCGGGGTTGTCGAAGTGCTCGCCCGCGGCGGCCCGGGGCCCCTGGTCGGCCGTCATGTCGGCGTCGAAGGTGAGCGCGACGACCTTCTCGGCGCCCTTCGCGCGGCGCGTGTAGACGGGGGTGAGCCCGCCGCGCCCGGGGGTCATGGTGGGCGGGGCGGCGGGGACGCGTGCGGGCTTCGAGCCGGGGGCGGCGGCGCTGGCCCGGGGCGAGGGGGTTCCGGCAACGGTCGCTTTCGCCGTCGCCTTCGCCGCCGGGCTTTCGGTCGCGCCACTGCCACAGCCGACGAGGACGGCGCCCAGAAGGCCGAGAGCCGCCAAATTTCGCACAGAAGTGTTCACGACCGGAAGTTAACCGATCAATGTGATGATCTGCTGACGGCTCGGCGGTCATGACACCCGTGTGCGCCCACGGGACCCGGCGGTTCACCCGCCGGGCCGCTCAGGTGGCCAGGAGCCGGGCCCGGCACTCCTCCACGTCGAAGTCCCCCGGCGGGTACGCCGGGTCCAGGGCCTCCAGGTGTTCCAGCAGGAGCTTGCTGATCGCCCAGTTGCGGTACCACTTGCGGTCCGCCGGGACCAGGTACCAGGGGGCCTCGTCCGTCGCGCAGCGTTCGAGGGCGATCTCGTACGCCTCCCGGTACGCCGGCCACAGCGCGCGTTCCTCGATGTCGCCCGGATTGAACTTCCAGTGCTTCTCGGGGTTGTCCAGGCGCTCCAGGAGGCGGGCGCGCTGTTCCTCGTACGAGAGGTGGAGGAAGACCTTGACCACCGTCACGCCGTCCTCGGCGAGGGACTTCTCGAAGCGGTTGATCCGGCCGTAGCGGCTGCCCAGCGTGCGGCGCGGGACCAGCTCCCGTACGCGGGCGATGAGGACGTCCTCGTAGTGCGAGCGGTCGAAGATGCCGATCGCGCCAGGACCGGGGAGCGCCCTGGAGATCCGCCAGAGGAACGGGTGTTTCCGCTCCTCCGGCGTCGGGGCCTTGAACGCGTGGATGCGGCAGCCCGACGGGTTGAACAGGCCGATCACATGCTTGACGGTGCCGCCCTTCCCACTGGTGTCCATGCCCTGGAGCACCAGCAGGACACGACGGCGGTCGCCCGCCGTGCTCGACGCGTACAGACGTTCCTGGAGTCCGGCGAGCCGGGGCGCGAGGGCGGTGGTGGCGGCCCGCCCGGCCGTCTTGCCGGCCGGGCCGCCGGGGGTCGCGGCGGCGTCGTACGCGGTGAGGTCGATCCGCTCGCCCACGGGGACCCGCAGCAGGTCCCGCAGCGGCGGGGGCTCGCTCAGCACCACGGGCCCGTCACCGCGAACGTCGTTCCCGGCGTGTAGCAGTTCACGTACATCGTGCTCCGGTCCGGGGAGAAGGTGACGCCCGCGAACTCGCCCCACTCCGGGGCGTCCGGGGTCCCGATGTTCTGCGCGCCCCTCGCGACCGCGTACACCTCGCCCCGCTCGCTCACCCCGAAGACGTGCTGCGCCCCTTCGCCGTCCTCGCAGACCATCAGGCCCCCGCTCGGCGCCAGACAGATGTTGTCGGGGGACTCGCCGGGGAGCCGGACGTCGGTGCTCGGGCCGAAGACGACGACGAGGGTGAGACGGCGGCGGTGCGGCTCGTACTTCCAGACCTGCCCGAAGTGGGTGGCGCCGGAGCCGTCCTTCTCGCGCGCGAAGGAGGACACGAAGTAGACGGCCCGCCCGCCCCAGTAGCAGCCCTCCAGCTTCTGGGCGTGCGTGATGCCCCGGGGGCCGAAGTCCTGGTGCCTGACCGGCGTCCCTGCGGCGAGGGGGTCGGGTACGGGGACCCATTCGATGCCCTCGAAGCGGGTGCCGGTCTCCTGGACCACCGAGAGGTCGGGGACGCCGGGCACCCGCATGGCCTCCAGGGCGCCGCCCGCGCGGAGCGAGCCGGTGCCGCCGAGCGGCTTCTCGGGGAGGAAACGGTAGAAGAGGCCGAAGGGGTGCTCGAAGGCGTCCTCCGTCTCGTAGACGACGCCGCTCGCCGGGTCGATCGCGATGGCCTCGTGCTGGAAGCGGCCCATCGCGGTGAGCGGGACGGCTCCGGTGCGGTGCGGGTCGGCGCCGTCGACCTCGAAGACGAAGCCGTGGTCCTTGGTGTACCCGTTGGTCCCGGCCCTGTCCTCGGTCTCCTCGCAGGTCAGCCAGGTGCGCCAGGGGGTGGGGCCGCCCGCGCAGTTGACGGCGGTGCCGGCGATGGCGACGCGCTCGCCGAGGACGTTGTTCCGGCCGTCGAGCTCCAGGGCCGTACAGCCGCCCTTGCCCGCCGGGTCGTAGGTGAGGCCGGGGACGGTGGGGACGGCGATCTTCCCGGTGACCCGGTTCTCGTGGTTGCGGACCAGGTGGACGCGGCCCCGGTGGCCGGCGAAGGCGCCCATGCCGTCGGGATTGCTGGGGACCCGGCCCTCGCCGGAGCGGAGCGGGTCGCCCTGCCGGGAGAGCACCCGGTAGCGGAAGCCGGCCGGGAGGTCGAGCAGGCCGTCCGGGTCGGGGACGAGGGGCCCGTAGCCTCCGCGTCCGGTGTGACCGCCGCCCGGGGCGGCACCGGCGCTGCCTGCGAAGAGTTCGGAGAGTGCGCCGGTGAAGGCGATCCCGGCGACGGAGGCGCCGGTGCGGGAGAGGATCTGACGTCGTGTCGCTGACATGAGGCAACCACTTTCCTGTTGGCGGACAGGCGTGTGATGTGACGTGTGACCCGCATGTATCTATCACGCACGGTGGTGAACCGTGAACCATGCGGGCCACAACGGCCTCATGTGGCGCGTGGGGTGATCCGGCGTCAGGCCAGTTCGGCCGTGAGCGTGATCGTCGTGCCCGTGAGCGCCTGGCTGACGGGGCAGTTCTTCTTGGCCTCCTCGGCGAGCGACTGGAACTCCTCCGCGCTCAGCCCGGGGACCTCGCCGCGCACGGTGAGGTGGATGCCGGTGATGCCCTCGCCCGGCTGGAAGGTGACGTCGGCCTTGGTGTCCAGCCGCGTCGGAGTGTTGCCGGCCTTGGCCAGGCCGTTGGAGAAGGCCATCGAGAAGCAGGCGGAGTGCGCGGCGGCGATGAGCTCCTCGGGGCTCGTCTTGCCGTTCGGTTCCTCCGACCGGGCGGGCCAGGAGACGTCGTACGAGCCGAGGCCGGACGAGTCGAGGGTGACGACGCCGGAGCCCTTGAGGAGGTCGCCCTGCCAGACGGTGTGTGCGTGACGCACGGTGGCCATGGTGGATCCCTTTCGCTGGGGTACGGCCACCAAGCTACTGCGCGACGAGTCCCTTGGCGTCGCGGGCGAGCGCGGTGAGCCGGGAGATGGCGCGGAAGTACTTCTTGCGGTAGCCGCCGTTCAGCATCTCGTCGCTGAACAGCCGGTCGAAGGGGAGACCGGAGGCGAGGACGGGTATCTCGCGGTCGTACAGCCGGTCCGCGAGGACGACGAGCCTGAGCGCCGTCGACTGGTCGGGCACGGGCTGGACGTCGGTGAGGCAGACGGCGGTGAGGTCGTCGGTGAGTGCGCCGTACCGGCTCGGGTGAACCTTGGCCAGGTGTTCGAGCAGGTGCGGGAAGTCGTCGAGGGAGGCGCCCGGCGTCGCGTACGCCGTCTCCGTGACGACCTGGTCGGTGTACGGGGCGGGGGCCTCGGGCAGCCCGCGGTGGCGGTAGTCCTCGCCGTCGATCCGCAGCGGCATGAAGTGGGCGGAGAGGCCCTGGATCTCGCGGAGGAAGTCGGCGGCGGCGAAGCGGCCCTCGCCGAGCTTGCCGGGGAGCGTGTTGGAGGTGGCAGCGAGCGCCACGCCGGATTCGACCAGCTTGCCGAGCAGGCTGGAGACGAGGACGGTGTCGCCCGGGTCGTCGAGCTCGAATTCGTCGATGCAGAGGAGACGGTGATCGCCGAGGGTCTTGACCGTCTGCTGGAAGCCCAGCGCGCCGACCAGGTTGGTCAGCTCGACGAAGGTGCCGAAGGCCTTCAGGGCGGGCTCGGCGGGGGTGGCGTGCCAGAGCGAGGCCAGCAGGTGGGTCTTGCCGACGCCGTATCCGCCGTCCAGGTAGATCCCGCGCGGGCCGGTGGGGGCGGCGGGCTTCCGGGCGAACCAGCGGCGCTTCCCGGCGCCGGTGGCGTGCGCCCCGCCCAGGCCCTCGGCGAAGGTGCTCAGCGCCTTGACGGCGTCCGTCTGGCTGGGCTGGTTCGGGTCCGGGAGGTACGTGTCGAACCGTACGGAGTCGAAGCGCGGCGGCGGCACCATCTCCGCGACGAGGCGGTCGGCGGGGACGTGGGGCTCTCGGGAGCAGAGCGAGAGCGGGGCCGCTGAGGCGGAAACGGCTTCGGTGAGGGTACGGGTCGACACAGTTCCCCACTGTAAGCGCCATGTCAGACTGCGAGGATGCGACGACTGCTCCCTGTGACGGACATGACAGCCCACGAGACCGCGTCCGGGGACCGGGAGTGGTCCCTCGACGAGCTGGCCGACGCCTACGCCTACCCGGAGCTTCCGGCCGGGAAGAACGCCTGGCTGCGGGCCAACATGGTCTCCTCGCTCGACGGGGCCGGCCAGCACGAGGGGCGTTCCCAGCCGCTCTCCTCCGAGGCCGACATGCGGATCTTCGGCACCCTGCGGGGCCTCGCCGACGTGGTCGTGGTGGGTGCGGAGACGGTACGCCTGGAGGGTTACCGCCCCGCACGCGCGCGGGAGGCCTTCGCCGCCCGCCGCGCCGCCGCCGGACAGGGCCCGGCGCCCGCCATCGCCGTGGTCAGCGCCTCGCTCGACCTGGACTTCTCGCTGCCCCTGTTCACCGAGCCGCTGGTGCCGACCCTGCTGCTCACCGGAGCCGCCGCGCCCGTCGAGCGGGTGCGGGCCGCCCGGGACGCGGGGGTCGCGGTGTTGGTGGCGGGCGACGGCGCCGGGGTGGACCCGGCCCGCGCGGTGGCGGCGCTCGCGGAGCGCGGGCTGCGGCGGCAGCTGATCGAGGGCGGTCCGCGGCTGCTCGGTCAGTTCGTCGCGGCGGAGGCCCTGGACGAGCTGTGTCTGACGGTCTCGCCGACCATGACGGCGGGCGGCGCGCAGCGGATCGCCGGGGGCCCCTCGGTGGCCGTCCCGACACGCTTCCAGGTGGCTTCCGTGCTGGAGCAGGACGGCTTCCTCTTCACCCGCTACCGTCGGATCTGACAATCAGCGGAATTTGTCGTTCCGCTTACCGTCCGCTGGGCACACTTACTGCGCAGACCCCGTGCGGGCACGGGGAAGGATGGTTTCCGCAGAAGGGCTCCTGAGGTGTTCACAAGCGTTCTGATGATCGAGAAGCCCCTCACGTCCGTCGACGTGGAATTCGTCACCACCCTGCACGGCGAGGAGGGCGTGTCCTTCATCGTCCTGATGCAGCCGCGTGGTGACCAGGCCGATGTACTGCTGCGCGCCATCGACGACGTCGCCATGGGCGAGCTGAAGGAGGCGACCCGGGAGGGGGAGGAACCGGAGGGGAAGGCGGCCAGGGTCCCCGCCGAGCTGGCCCTGGAGCACTCGCTCCAGGCCCTGAGGGACGCCGGCTGCGAAGCGGTCGGCCAGGTCGTCGAGGACCACCCGCTCACCAAGATGAAGGCGGTCGTCGACGAGTCGGAGGCGGACGAGGTGATCGTGCTCACCGCCCCGCACTACGTGGAGGAGTTCTTCCACCGCGACTGGGCGTCCCGGGCCCGCCACAAGGTGGGGGTCCCGGTGCTCAAGCTCTTCGCCCACAGCGAGTAGGCGCGAGAGCGGCCCGGCCCGTCCCGCGGGCCGGGCCGCCGGTCCGTGTCCGCGCTCCGTGCAGGGGGCGCGGACACGGGTTGGCGCCGCCGGGTAGGCGTGGCACAAGCGATTAGGGTGGGAGCTACCTGTTACGCACGCAACAGGTAGCCACCAGACACACCCCGGGGAGAGATCCGCATGGCACCCGCCATTCCCGCCGCCATGGAACGGCCGCACTTCATCGGCATCGGCGGTGCCGGAATGTCGGGCATCGCGAAGATCCTCGCCCAGCGCGGCGCGAAGGTCGCGGGCAGCGACGCCAAGGAGTCGGCGACCGCCGAGTCCCTGCGCGCCCTGGGCGCCACCGTGCACATCGGCCACGCCGCCGAGCACCTGGCCGACGACGCCTCCGCCGTCGTCGTCTCCAGCGCCATCCGCGCCGACAACCCGGAGCTGGCCCGCGCCGCCGAACTCGGCATCCCCGTGGTCCACCGCTCCGACGCCCTCGCCTCCCTCATGGACGGCCTGAGCGCGATCGCCGTCGCCGGTACGCACGGCAAGACGACGACCACCTCGATGCTGGCGGTCGCCCTGACGGAGCTGGGCCTCGACCCCTCGTACGCGATCGGCGGCGACCTCGCGGGCCCCGGCACCAACGCGCTGCACGGCACCGGGGACGTCTTCGTCGCCGAGGCCGACGAGAGCGACCGCAGCTTCCAGAAGTACGACCCCGAGGTCGCGATCGTCCTCAACGTCGAGCTGGACCACCACGCGAACTACGCCTCCCTCGAAGAGATCTACGAGTCCTTCGAGGCCTTCACCGCCAAGATCCGCCCCGGCGGCACCCTGGTCGTCGGCGAGCACGCCGGCGCCCGTGAGCTGGCCCGCCGGGTCGCGGACCGCGAGGGGCTGAACGTCGTCACGGTCGGCGAGACCGAGGACTCCGACGCCCGCATCCTGAAGATCGTCCCGAACGGGATGAAGAGCGAGGTGACGGTCTCCCTCGACGGAGTCGAGCACACCTTCACCGTCTCCGTCCCCGGCCGCCACTACGCCCACAACGCCGC
Organism: Streptomyces sp. NPDC001728; assembly: GCF_040297565.1. Classification (NCBI taxonomy): domain Bacteria; kingdom Bacillati; phylum Actinomycetota; class Actinomycetes; order Kitasatosporales; family Streptomycetaceae; genus Streptomyces; species Streptomyces sp. NPDC001728. Next base: position 172,362 of record NZ_JBEOZK010000006.1, on the reverse strand, counting down.
CGCGGCCCTCGTCGCCGGCGCCCGCGTCGGCATCGACCCGGCGGAGCTGGCCCAGGCCCTTACCGCGTACACCGGGGTCGGCCGCCGCCTCCAGCTCAAGGGCGAGGCCAAGGGCGTCCAGGTCATCGACTCGTACGCCCACCACCCCACCGAGATGACCGCCGACCTGGAGGCCATGCGCGGCGCCGCCGGGGCGTCCCGTCTGCTCGTCGTCTTCCAGCCGCACCTGTTCTCCCGCACCCAGGAGCTGGGCAAGGAGATGGGTGACGCGCTGGCCCTCGCGGACGCGTCCGTCGTCCTGGACATCTACCCGGCCCGCGAGGACCCGATCCCCGGCATCACCAGCGAGCTGATCATCGCCGCCGCCCGCGCGGCGGGGGCCGACGTGACGGCCGTCCACGACAAGGAGTCGGTCCCGGACGTCGTCGCGGGAATGGCCGGGCCCGGCGACCTCGTTCTCACCATGGGCGCGGGCGACGTCACGGATCTCGGTCCGCGGATCCTCGCCCGCCTGTCGATCTGAGGGAGTGGACGAACGATGGCCTACGACGTCGAGAAGCCGGACGAGCAGTGGCGCGCGGAGCTGAGCCCGGCGGAGTACCAGGTGCTGCGCCGGGCGGGCACGGAGCCCGCCTTCCGCGGTGAGTACACGGACACCAAGACCAAGGGCGTCTACTCCTGCCGTGCCTGTGGCGCGGAGCTGTTCACCTCGAACGAGAAGTTCGAGTCGCACTGCGGCTGGCCGTCGTTCTTCGACCCGAAGGACAGCGATGCCGTCGAGCTGATCGCGGACACCTCCCACGGCATGGTCCGCACGGAGGTCCGCTGCTCCCGCTGCGGCTCCCACCTGGGCCACGTCTTCGAGGGCGAGGGCTACCCGACGCCGACGGACCAGCGGTACTGCATCAACTCGATCTCGCTCCGGCTGGAGCCGGAGGCGGGCTGACGGAGCGGCCGGGGCCGCCGTCGTCGAGCCACCCGCGCCCGGGGTACGAGGGCCGGGCGGCGTCGACGGCGGTCAGGGGGCGGGGCGACCCGAGGGGTGCTGAATCGTTCCCCGAGTCCGCCCACCCGTCGGCTGCCAACGGACCCGCGCACCGCGCGTCCCAGCCGGCGCCGGTCATGTCGTGGTGGCTCTGAGCTGCGGCGACGGATTTATCGGTGTGCTTCCCGGCAGGATCCTCGGGCATCATCGCGGGATGATCGGCAGACGGCTCACCCATCGCATGGCGGACGGCGTTCGCGTCCCCGGAACCTGGCGTCACGCGTTCATCCGCAACGGCGGCACCTACTTCCTCACCGACCTCTTCATCTACGCCGACGGCATCGTCGACTGCTGGGACCTGGTCACGCTCGACGAGTTCGAGAAGAAGCTCCGCAGCGGGTGGGTGGCCACCAGCCTTCCCGACGGCGGCTGGGCATCCGCACACCACCTGGGCTCGTGGGTCTTCGGTGAACCGGACACCCGGCTCACTCCGGAACTGTTGCTCGCCGAGGTCCGCGACACCATCGACGAGCTGAACGGTCGCCCCGATTCGACCGGCCGCTGCCTGGCGGCGGTGGAGGTGTTCCTCGCCGAGCGGACGGAGGAGAACCGGTCCGCGGCCAGGGCCGCCTATCTGGCCATCCCCGAGACGGTGCGTCACTACGCCCTCGGCGACATGGACCGCAAGGACCACCCCCTGCAGATCCTGGTGACAGGCCCGGGCGGTCCCGATCCCGAATGGCCCGACGAACGCATCACACAGGAGGAGTACGACGAGGCCCTTGAGTACTTCGAGGAGCGGCGCCGGATGGCCGAGGCGCCTTCGCGGGTGCCGGCGGACGGGGCCGCGTACTCCTTCGCCCCCGCGCTGAAGCTGCCCCACTCGTATCCGCAGCGCGCGCTCGAACACCCGGACAAGCGGTCCCTGCGCACCGACTACCCCGCAGCCATCACCCTGGACGACGTCACCTATCCGTCGGTGGCGCACGCCTACTGGGCCGAGTCCGTCGCCGAACCGGAGGCGCGTATCGCGGTCGCCACCGCGGAGACAGGGGCGAAGGCCCAGACACTCGCGGCCAGGGCGACGCGTCGTGAGGGCTGGGACCGGACCCGCACAGCGGTCATGACCCGACTGCTGCGCACCAAGTACGAGCAGCATGCCGACCTCGCCGCGGTCCTTCTGGGCACGGGCGACGCGACCCTGGTCTACGACGACGCGGACTCGGATTTCTGGGGCGACAACGGAGGCCGGGGCCGAAACTGGATGGGCCGCCTCCTGGAACTCGTCCGCTCCGAACTGGCGGCCGGCCGGGCCGACGTCGACTAGGGCGGTGCCGCGAGGTCAGCCGGGCCGGGGGAGGTAGAGTTGCGCCGTTTCGCCCGCCGTGAGACCGATCGTGGGTCGGGGGCGAGGTGGCGGCCGAGGGAGAAGCGAGGGGTGCTCGTGTCGGGGCAGCGTACGGAGTCGGTGGACGTGCCGGTCGTGTTCGAACGGCCTCTGAGCCTGTTCGCCTACATCATCGGCCACGGCCAGATCCTCCTCCGCGGCGAGCCGAACCCCGACGCCGGACTGTCCACCACGGTGGAAGTCCTCTTCAAGAACGTCGGCGCACTCTCCCTGCGTGATCACTACTCCCGGCTGACCGTCCGCCTCGCCTCCCCGGGCGAAGCGGACCGGATCCGGGACGCGGACCCCCGCCCCTGGCGCGACCGGCGCGCGTTCGTCCTGGAGACCGACTCGGGCGCCGACGGTCACGTGGTGGCCGGCGCGATGTACTGGGGGGAGCGCTCCGGGCCCGTCGGGTACAGCAGCTTCCTGATCCCCGAATACGACCTTCCGCGGTTTCGTCACGACCGACCCGGTCCGTCTCGATCGGGCCCCGTCCATGACCCGTTCCCCCGACGCTGAGTCGTCGCCGACGGAACCCCGCATCGGTCCGCCCGGCCGACAGGTGTGAGCCGCGCGGCCCTCGGCGGAGAAGTGAGCCGCAGGTCAAGGGAACGCGCCGTCGGCATCGCGCATCCTCCTCTCTGCACCACGAGGTGTGAGCCATGCGGCCCCCGGCAGAGAAGTGAGCACCACCATGAGCGCGTCCCCGGTCATCGTCTCAGTGCGCGATACGAGCGGAAGAGCCTGGGGATACGCGACGGCGTCGGCGTTCGTCGGAGGACTCCTTCTCGGTGTCCTGACCAATCTGGCCCAGGGCTGGCTTCCGGGTGCGTGGAACCAGATCCCCAACTCCGGTGCGGTCTGGTCCGTCGCCGCGTTCGCCGCGGGCGCCCTGCCGGCCCGGAAGGTGGGCCTGCCCGTGGCCGCCGTCGGGGGCCTGCTCGCCGAGTCCGGTCTCGTCATCGGCTACTACGGCTACGCGGAGGTCGCGCGCGGCGGCGTGGGCTCTCTGTTCGCTCCGCTCGTCTGGATCGGCATGGCGTGCGTCGCCGGCCCCCTCTTCGGGGTGGCGGGCTCCTGGTGGCGGGGCACCAGCCCGCGCCACCGCGTCATCGGCCTTGCCGCGCTGACGGGCGTCTTCGGCATGGAAGGCATCCACTACGCCTGGGTTCTGCACTACGCCCCCCAGGCATGGGCCTGCCTCACCGTCTTGGTTCTCGTGCCGCTGCTCATGGGCCGCACCCACAGGGAACGCGCGCTGACCCTCCTGACCGCCGTCCCCTTCTCGGCCCTGGCCTACCTCGTCTTCGACCAACTGATCCTGGCGACGCTCCTCGGCTGAGCGCTGAGCGTGCCTCACGACACTCTCTAGTGGACGGAGAACCCGCCGTCCACGAAGAGGGACTGGCCCGTGACATAGGCCGACGCGCCGCTCGCCAGGAAGACCGCCGCGCCCGCGAAATCCTCCGCCAGGCCGTTCCGGCCGACCATCGTGCGGGCCGCCAGCGCCGCCACCTTCTCCGGGTCCGTGGACAGCCGCTGGTTCAGCGGCGTCATCACGAAGCCCGGGACCAGCGTGTTCGCCGTCACCCCGTGCGGCGACCACGCCTCCGCCTGTGAGCGCGCCAGCGATTCCAGCGCGCCCTTCGACACCCCGTACGCGCCGCTCTGCACGAACGCGCGGTGCCCCTGCTGCGAGGTGATGTGGATGATCCGCCCGAAGCCGCGCTCCGCCATCCCCGGGCCGAAGCGCTGACCCAGCAGGAAGGGGGCCTCCAGGTTCACCGTCATCGTGGTGTCCCAGACCTCCTCGCCCAGCTCGCCGAACGGCGGACGCAGGTTGATCCCCGCCGAGTTGACCAGGATGTCGGGCTCCCCGAAGACGGCCGCCGCCGCCTCCGCGCCGGCCTTGATCCCCGTACGGTCGCTCAGGTCGGCGCTCACCCAGGCCGCCCGGCAGCCGTCGGCCGTCAGCTCGTCGACGGTCGCGGTCAGCTCCGCCTCCTTGCGCGCCATCACGACCACGCCCGCCCCCGCGCGGGCGAGCGCCCCGGCGATGGCCCGGCCGATGCCGGAACTGCCGCCCGTGACGAGCGCGGTGCGCCCTTCGAGGGAGAAGAGGCCGGAGAGGTAGCCGCCGGGGGTCGTGCTCATGGGTGTCGCTCCTCGCGTCGTGCGTGTACCCGCCCGTCCGCGTGCGGTGGCGGGCGGGTACACGCATCCTGTCAGACGCGGTTCAGACCAGCTGGGCGAGGAACCCCGTCCAGGCGGCGGGCGCCACGGCGAACCGGGGGCCGTCCGGGTTCTTGGAGTCACGGACGTGGATGGTGGAGGGGCAGGCGGCGACCTCGACGCAGTTGTCGCCGTCGCCGCTGCTGTAGCTGGACTTGTGCCAGGAGAGGGCGACTTCCACGCAGTTGTCGCCACTGCCGCCGCTGTAGCTGCTCTTGAACCAGGCCAGTTCAGTGGTGCTCATAGTGCTCCTCGGATCTCCCGCAACAGGCCCACGGATGCTTCTACGGACAGAGCCTGTGTCCGCATCCTGGCATACCGCTGCTGGAGGATGCTGACCACTTTGGGGTCGGAGACGAGCTGGCCGGTGCCCTGGCCCTCGCTGTACGCGTACCAGGCGTTCTCCTCGGTCTCCAGGAGGCACAAGGGGCCGCCGAGACCCGCGTGGTACCCGCGCGACTGCGGCATGATCTGGATGTCGATGTTGCGCCGCCTGCAGAGGTCGAGGATGTGGTCGAGCTGCTCGCGCATGACCTCCGGGGCGGCCACCTGACGGCGCAACGCGTGCTCCTCGATGATGAAGCTGTAGATCGTCTCCGGGCGCTCCGTGAGGATGCTCGCCCGCTCCACGCGTGTGACCAGGTTCGACTCGATCTTGTCGTCGCTCATCGCCGGGATCTGCTCCTCGAAGAGCGTCCGGGCGTATGCGGGCGTCTGGAACAGGCCCGGTACGAGTCGGTTCTCGTAGGTGTACAACGTCACCGCCAGGGGCTCCAAGTCGGCCCACCCCTCGAACCACTTCGCCAGCCCCGCCTTACGCGTCAGGTGCTTGGCCGCTGCCTTGATGACCCCGAACGCGTCCAGCACCTCCTCCGCGCGGTCCACGAACTCCTTCGACGGCAGGCGCCGACCCTGTTCGATCGAGGCGACCATGGGGGCCGAGTACCCGGCCAGTGGCGCGAACTGTTCCTGCGTCAGCCCCGCCCGTCTGCGGAAGGCCTTGACCACTTCCCCGAAAGCCCTCAGGCTCTCCGACGTCTCCGGTTCGCTTCCCTTCGGGACCTCGTCCGTCACCCCGCCACCTCCCGTACCCGTGTGCTCGCGCTGAACGCAGTTAGATTCACTGATAGTCACGAGTACAGTCCAGAGCGTGAACCCGTACGCTGTGCAGCGTACGGGTTTCTGAGCTGGCAACTCCCTGCGGCGGGCGCCACATTGGCCTCATGACCTCCCCCGTGACCCGCGGAGCGCCCGTCACCGTACGTGTGTTCGCGCAGCGCTTCAGCTCGACCCCGCGCGGTGCCCGGCTCGCCCGCCGGCTCGCCCAGCACCAACTGCACCGCTGGGGCCTCCCGTACGGCTCCGAGGCCTCCGACACCGTCGGACTCCTCGTCGCCGAACTCGCCGCGAACGCCGTCACCCACGGCCGGGTGCCCGGCCGCGACTGCGAGCTGCGGATGACCTACGCGCCGGGCGCGCTGCTCCGCGTCGAGGTCTCCGACACCCGGGGCGAGCGCCGGCCGCCCGGCGGGCCCCGGCCGCGCCGCGCCCCCTGGACGAGGGCGGGCGCGGCCTGCTCCTCGTCGAGGCGCTGGCGTCCCGGTGGGAGGTGCTCGACCGGGTGCCGGTCGGGAAGACCGTACGGGCGGAACTCGACTTCGCGCCCTGCGCCGATTCCGCTGACGCGGTCGTCCGACTGCCGCCAGACTGAGGGGAAGGGAGAGGGACGGGGGAACGGCACCATGGCGACGGAGACGGACGAGGACAGGGCGCGCGCCTTTCTGTGGGAGCTGCAGGCGCAGATCGCCCAGGCGGGCGGCAGGCGCCAGCCCAGGCAGGGGGCGCGCTGGAACGAGTTCGTCCTTGAGACCGGGAGGGGGATGCCGGGCCTGTCGGAGGAGCAACTGCAGCAGGTCGTCCAGTTCGGGGCGACAGGTCAGGAGCACTGGCCGCCCTGCGGTCCCGACGAGCATCCCGGTGGATACCTGGTGATCCACATGCTGGCGGACCGCCTTGAGGCCTCCCTCCCCGACACCGTCCCCCGTCCCGTGCTGGGCATGATGGCCACGGGCGAGATCAACGCCGTGACGCTGCTCGCCCCCGACTCGCGGACGCACCTGGTCGTCTTCGAGGACGAACTCCTCAACTTCGCCAACCTGTTCAGCAAGGCGGTGGCTCTGGCCATGCCCCACGAGAGGGTCGGCGACCAGCTGGCGTTCTCCGTGGACATCGACAGGGTGCGTCGTCATGTGCGGGAGTCCCCGGAGGCCGTTCGCCGCTTCCGTGAGGTCGTGCTCGCCTATCTCCTTGAGGGCCGGCCCAGCCGGGCGCCCCAGTACTTCGCCCCGGAGGGCATCAGCAACATGGGCGCCATCCTCCGGGAGGGGATGGAGCTCTTCGTCCTCGGCCATGAGTACGGCCATGTCATGGCCGAACACGTGGCCGACCGGAAGTCCCGGCGCCGCATGCTGGGGACGGCCGAGGGCGAGGTCACCGAGGTCGGCTGGAAATGGGAGCAGGAGGTCGTGGCCGACCTCCTCGGCTGGAACCTGTCCCTGGGGGCCATGAGCGGGCAGTACGGCGCGGCGCTGCCCCACGCGGGCGTCGAGCTGTTCTTCTCCGCCTGCGAGATCCTCGAACGAGCGGTGCCCCTGCTGGTGACAGGCGAGAACGCGCCGCGCCGCGAGTCCCCGACCCACCCACCGGCCGCGCTCCGGCGCGACCTCGTGCGCACGCACGCGCGGGCACGCCTCGAAGACGACGCGGAACCCCTCCTCGAACTGGGCACGGCCATCAAGGAGATCGTGGACGTCCTCTGGGAGCAGACCGCCCCCGTGATCGCCGACCTCCACCGGCAAGGCGCCGTCCCCGACGCCCGCTGGACGGCCAACCTCTAGGGGCGGCTTCGGGGCTCTCAGGGGCAGCTCTCCACCGATTTCGCCGAGCCGATCCGCGCCGACGGCAGCCGTCGTTCCACGTCCTTGACCCGCAACCGCACCCCCTTGGCGTCGATCCCGGTGAGCGTGCCGCACAGCACGCTCCCGTCGGTCTGCACGACCAGCACCCCCGGATTCCCGGGCCGGGGGCCGTACCAGGTCAGACCGATCCCCGCGGTGACCATGGCCAGCGCCAGGAACCCCGCGACGATGGCCCGCCGCAGGTCCCGTACCGCCCGGCGCACGGTCAGGCGCTCCCTGGTGAGCAGTTCCTCCAGGGAGGCGCCGGCCACGCGACGGCGCGGCAGCCCGAACGCCGCGCGCATCGCGAAGAAGGCCCCGGCCGCGGAGAGCAGCAGTCCTCCCAGCAGGAGCACTCCCACCGCGCCGCGCGCGCCGCCGGACAACCCCTGCAGGGTGTCCGGCCCCTTGACGATCCCGACCGCCGTCAGCAGGCCGAGCAGGGCGGCGAGGCCGTTGCGCCAGTTCTCGGCCTGGGCGCGGACCCGGACGAGCTCGCCCTCCAGCAGGCCCCGGGACTCGTCGGCGCGTGCGCGGCTGGCCGGCGTACTGGGCGTGCCGGCCGTGACGCGGACCGCCATCAGACGCCCCACTCGACGTGCAGCACCCAGGAGGCCCCGCACCCCTTGTGCTCACCGGCCTCGGGATGGACGGCGGAGCAGGCGCAGATGACCTCGACCTCGCGCGAGCCCGCTTCGGTGGCCCGGCGGAGCAGCAGACGGGCCAGCAGACCGGTACGGGTGAGCGCGTCGGCGTACGCGACGAGCGGCTCGGCGTGCACGGTCTCGTGGCGGCAGCGCGGGCAGGGACCGCTCACCACGATGACCTCGGGCGCCGTCTCGTCCGGATGCAGGCCGACGCGCGCGGTGCCGGCCGCGACCGGGTTCCAGGCCGGGTCCGACTCCACGCGGTACAGAAGATCCTGTTGGTCCGTCACTCGTACCCCTCGTGTCCGATGGGATCAACCTAACGCCCTGCTGCGGGCGTTGGCCGCGGTGACGTGTGCCACGGCCTGATCGCGCCGGCCCGGTGTCCGGGCCACGGAGTCACCGCGGCCCGGACACCTCCGTTCACTCCGTCCGGCCCTGCGGGGCGGGGGCGTAACCCGCCGGGCGGGTGGTGAACGTGCCCCGGCCCTGCGTACGGCCGCGCAGCCGGGACGCGTAGCCGAAGAGTTCGGCCAGCGGCACCGTCGCCTCCACCACCGCCGTACCCGCGCGCGTCGTCTGGTCGGTCACCCGGCCGCGCCGCGCCGCGAGGTCCCCGAGGACCGCGCCGACGGACTCCGCGGGGACGGTGACCGTGACGTCGGCCACCGGCTCCAGGAGCGTCATCACGCTCGCGCGGAGCGCCTCGCGCAGGGCGAAGCGGCCCGCCGTGCGGAACGCCATCTCCGAGGAGTCCTTCGGATGCGTGGCGCCGTCCGTGAGCGTGACCCGGACACCCGTCACCGGGTGCCCGCCGAGCGGGCCCTCGACGAGCGCGTCCCGGCAGCCGGCCTCGACCGCGCGGACGTACTCCTGCGGGACCCGGCCGCCCGTGACGGTGGACCGGAACGCGAACTCAGCGTCCTCGCCGAGGGGTTCGACGTCGATGACGACATGGGCGAACTGGCCCGCACCGCCGTCCTGTTTCACATGACGGTGGAGCAGCCCGGTGACGCCCTTCGCCACCGTCTCCCGGTACGCGACCCGGGGACGCCCGACCGTCACCTCAAGGCCCCGGTCGCGGCGCAGCTTCTCCACCGCGACCTCCAGATGCAGTTCGCCCAGCCCCGAAAGGACCGTCTGGCCCGTCTCCGGGTCGGACCGCACGACGAGCGAGGGGTCCTCCTCGGACAGCCGGGCGAGCGCCGTCGCGAGCCGGCCGGTGTCCGCACTCCTGCGGGCCTCCACGGAGACCGAGACCACCGGGTCGGCGGTCGTCGGCGGTTCGAGGACGACGGGCGCGTCCGGGGCGCACAGGGTCGCCCCGGCGCGGACGCCCTTCGGCCCCACGACGGCGACGATGTCCCCGGCGCGCGCCACGGTCACCTCGGTCGCCCGGTCGGCCTGGACCCGCAGGATGCGGGCGATCCGCTCGGTGCGCCCGGCGGCCGTGTCGAGCACGGTGTCCCCCTTTCCGATCGTGCCCGCGTAGACGCGGACGTAGGTCATACGGCCGGTGGCGGTCGCGCTCACCTTGAACGCGAGCGCGGTGAACGGCGCCGCCGGGTCCGCCGGGACCTCCCCGCGCACCGGAGGCATGTCCGACGGGGCCGGGAGGTAGGCGACGACGGCGTCGAGCAGCGGCTCGACACCCCGGTTGCGGTACGCCGAGCCGCACAGCACGACCACCGCGTCACCGCTCAGGGTGAGGTCGCGGAGCGCGCCCGCCAGCGTCTCCCCGGAGAGCTCCGCGTGCGCGCAGAACTCGTCGAGGGCGCCGGGATGCAGCTCCGCCACCGACTCCTCCAGACGCCGCCTGCGGCGCCGGGCCTCGTCCAGGAGGGCGTCCGGGACCGGTGCGTCGGTGTACGCGTCGGCGCCCTCGGCCCACACGTACGCCCGCATCCCGACCAGGTCCACGACGCCGGTGAAGCCGTCCTCGCGGCCGATGGGCAGCTGGACGGGGAGCGGGACCGTGCCCAGGCGGGTACGGATCGACTCCACCGCGGCGTCGAGATCGGCACCCGCGCGGTCCAGCTTGTTGACGAACGCGATGCGCGGGACGCCGTGCCGGTCGGCCTGCCGCCACACCGTCTCGCTCTGCGGTTCGACGCCCGCGACGGCGTCGAAGACGGCGACGGCGCCGTCCAGGACGCGCAGCGAACGCTCGACCTCGTCGGAGAAGTCGACGTGACCGGGGGTGTCGATCAGGTTGATCCGGTGCCCGGCCCAGTCGCAGCTGACGGCCGCGGCGAAGATCGTGATGCCCCGGTCGCGCTCCTGCGGGTCGAAGTCCGTGACGGTGGTGCCGTCGTGGACCTCGCCGCGCTTGTGGGTGGCGCCGGTGAGGAACAGGAACCGCTCGGTGACGGTGGTCTTGCCCGCGTCGACGTGGGCGAGGATGCCGAGGTTGCGGACGCGGGCGGTGAGGGCCTGGGTGTGGGGCCGGGTACGCACGGTGTCGTGCCTTTCGCTGCTGCGTGGAGAACAGGGCAGCGCGATGCCCGGACGGCGCTCGGAGGCGTTACGTCACGGGTCGGCGATGGCGGGCGCGCAGCCGCCACCGGCCGGGGCGAGAGGCGAGGATCACGTCGAAGCGGCGCGTACGCACGGTCGGCTCTCCTCGGTAGTCACTCGCGGCACGGCACACCGGTCGGTGCGCCGTGCCGCGAGTGTAGGGAGCGCCGCCGTGGGGGCGACAGCGAATTATGGGGTGGGGGCCGGGGGTGGTCGCGCGGGGCTGGTGGTCGCGCGGGTCGGTTGACCGGTGGCGGGTCCGGCGGCCGGTGGCTACGCGGTCGGCTGGGTGGTGGCGTGTCCGGCGGCCGGTGGCGTGTCCGGCGGCCGGTGGCTTGTCCGGTCGGCTGGGTGGTGGCTACGCGGTCGGCTGGAGCAGGTCCCAGCGGTTGCCGTACAGGTCCTCGAAGACGGCGACGGAGCCGTACGGCTCGTGGCGCGGCTCCTCCAGGAACTTCACGCCCGCCGCCGCCATCCGGGCGTGGTCGCGGGCGAAGTCGTCGGTGTGCAGGAAGAAGCCGACCCGGCCGCCGGTCTGGTTGCCGACGGCGGCCTGCTCGGACTCGTTCTTGGCGCGGGCCAGGAGGAGGCCCGCGTTCCCGAGGCCGCCGACCCCGGCGGCGCCGGGCGGACGGACCACGACCCAGCGGTTGCCGCCGCCCCGGTCGGTGTCCTCGACCAGTTCGAAGCCGAGGGCGTCGGTGTAGAAGGCGATGGCCTGGTCGTAGTCACGGACGACGAGGGTGACGAGTGCGATGGACGGCATTTCCTCAACGTAATACGCGGAAAAGCAGGAACCCACCCGCGTCGACCCGCGTCGTCGTGCGGGGTGACCCTCGTCGGACGGAGGGTGTGAACGAGGGTCGGGGGGAGGGGTGGGCGAGGGGTCCCCCCCCGAGTGTCCGTCCCCGCCTGCCCGCCGGCCTCAGCGTGAGCCGGCCGGCGGGTTCGGGGCGGCCTCTCCCGGCGTGCGGGCCCACGCGGCCCGGCGGCGGGTCTCGTTCTCCTGCGCCAGACGACGCAGGAGGGCCAGGACCGGTTCCAGCAGGAGGACGACGAGGGCGGCGTGCTCCGCGAGCTTGAGGCGGTCCTCGGGGTCGTCGAGTTCCTCCAGCCGGTCGACGTCGAGCTTCGCGGCTGCCGCGGCCAGTTCCGCGTACGGCAGCAGGTCCCCGGTGCCGTAATCGATACCGAGACGGCTGAGGTCCATGAGGCTCGCGGCGAGCCCGCGGCGGTGCGGGGAATCGGCGGAGACGTCCCAGCCCATGGCGCGCACCAGTTCGTCGACCCGTGGCGCCTGCTCGGCCACCGCGTCCGTCTCGGCGGCGTCGACCGGCGTCGGGAGCGCGTAGTGCACGACGCCGAGCGTGGCGAGCGGGTCGAGCGGCTCGTCGATCGCCGCGAGGACGTCCCGGGTGGCGGCGATGGACAGGCCGCCGCGGGCGGTCAGAGCGCGGATCAGACGCAGGCGCTGGACGTGCTCGTCGCCGTACAGGGTCAGGGTGGCTCCGAGCGGCCGGCCAGGGGGCAGCAGGCCTTCCCGCAGGTAGTACTTGATCGTCCCGACCGGCGTTCCGGACAGACGGCTCAGGTCAGAGATCTTCATGGGCACTCTCACTCGAAGCTGTTCCGTGTGTGAGCAGTCTCCCAGGGGGCCGAATGGACACATCCACTCGATAGTGTCACTCTTCAGCTGGAAAGTGACGGTTTCTAATGTGTTGCCGACCAGCGACGACACCCACCCGAGCGGGAGCTGCTGCATGTCCGAACCCACCCATCCGCCGCATGTGAGCGCACGCGGGCTCCTCCGCCGACGCGGTGTGTGGATCCCGTCGGCGGTGATCCTCGGCCTGCTGTCGTTCGTCCTGTCCCTGCTCTACCTGGGCGCCAACAACGACCCGGTCGGCTCGACGAAGGACCTGCCGATCGCCCTGGTCAACGCGGACCGGGGCACCCAGGCGGCCGGGAAGCGGATCGACCTGGGAGCACAGATCACCGCGCGGATCACCGGATCGGCCGACCTCAAGGAGAAGGTCGACTGGAAGCAGGTCGACCGCCGCACCGCCGACGACCTGCTCGCCAGTGGCAAGGTCTTCGGCGCCCTCGTCATCCCGGACGACTTCTCCGCTTCCGTCGCGGCACTCGCCGGGCCGCCGCAGCGCACGCCGCATCCGCCGGCCATGACGGTCCTGACCAACCCCGCCGCCGGAAGCTTCGGCTCCTCCATGGCCACCGAGATCAACCGCAAGGTCGTCGAGACGACCTCCGCGGAGCTGGGCAAGCAGCTGGGCCAGGCGGCGGCACAGCGGGCGGCGGCGCCGGGTGCGGCGGGGCAGGGTGCGGCGGGGCACAGCGCTCCCGCGCACGCCGCCTCCGCACCGGGCGCCGCCGCGCAGCTGATGATCGCCGAACCGGTGCACCTCTCCGTCCAGGAGGGCCACCCCCTCGGGCAGCACAGCGGCCTCGGCCTGAGCGCCTTCTTCTACGCGCTCATCCTCGTCCTCGGCGGCATGCTCGGCGCCAACGTCATCCACACCCAGGTGGACACCTCACTCGGCTACATCGCCAGCGACAAGGGCCCGTTCCGCGTCGTCAAGCCCGTCCAGCACGTCACCCGGGTGCACCACTTCCTGGTCTGCTCGGCGCTCATGACCGTCCTGTCGATGCTGACCTCCGCGCTCGCCATGACCGCGGCCGTCGGTGTCATCGGCATCGACGCCTCCCACCTGGCCCTCCTGTGGATCTTCGGAACCTGCGCCACTGCCGCCATGGGCATCACCGCGCTGGCCCTGCTCGCCGCCTTCGGCACCCCGGGCCCGATCGTCTCCATGCTGGTCCTGATCGGCCTGGCCATCCCGTCGGCCGGCGCCACCATCCCGATCCAGGCACTGCCGGACTTCTACCGCTTCCTGGCCGAGTTCGAACCGTTCCGGCAGGTCGTCGACGGCGTCCGGTCCATCCTCTACTTCGGGGCACGGGCCGACGCGGGACTCGGCCGCGCCTGGATGATGGTCGGCATCGGCTTCGCCGTGTCGTTCGCCCTCGGGCTCGCCCTCACCCACCTCTACGACCGCCGGGGCCTGCACCGCGCGGCTCCGCACTTCGCGCGGCCGGTCCCCGTCGGCTGACCGCCGGATGGACGGTGGTGGGAGAATGCCCCGCATGGACGCGCAGGAGTTCGACGGGCTCGCCGCCCGCGCACGGGCGCTCGCCGCGCCGGGGCGGCGGCGGATCCTCGGGATCGCCGGCGCTCCCGGCGCCGGGAAGTCCACGCTCGCCGAGCGGCTCGTCGACCGCCTCGACGGGCCCGCGGTCCTCGTCCCCATGGACGGCTTCCACCTCGCGCAGGCCGAACTCGAACGCCTCGGCCGGGCCGGCAGGAAGGGCGCCCCCGACACCTTCGACGCCGCCGGTTACGCGGCCCTCCTCGCCCGCCTGCGCGCCCCCGAACCCGGCACCACCGTCTACGCGCCGGCCTTCGACCGCACCCTGGAGGAGCCGATCGCGGGGGCGATCCCGGTCGGGCCCGAGGTCCCGCTGATCGTCACCGAGGGCAACTACCTGCTGCACGACGAGGGTGCCTGGGCCGCCGTACTGCCCCTCCTGGACGAGGCCTGGTACCTGGACCTGGACGCCCGCCGCCGCGTCCCCCGCCTCGTCGAACGCCACGTCCGCTACGGCAAGGACCGCGCCCACGCGGAACGCTGGGTCCAGGACTCCGACGAGGCGAACGCCCGCCTGATCGAACGCGGCAGGGACCGCGCCCAGCTGGTCGTGACGATGTCCCCGTACTCCGGCTGACGTTCTTCACCTCCCCGGCCTCGTCCGGCACCGGCGTCCCGCCGCGCTGTCGGTCTCGCCGGTCCCTCCCGCCACAGCAGCTGGACCACCAGGGGCCGGTGAGCCCGTCACCAGGGCACCGGTCCACCGTCGTCGAAGAATCCGCCGGTCGGTCCGTCGTCGGGCAGGGTCGCGAGGTGAAGCGCGATCGCCGCGCCCTGGTGGGGAGTGCGGACGCCCTGGAAGCCGTTGAGGCCGGTGGCGGTGAAGCCGGGACAGCCGGAGTTGATCAGGATGTCGGTGTCGCTCAGTTCCTTGGCGTACTGGACGGTGACGGCGTTGAGGAACGTCTTGGACGCCAAGTACGCAACGGGAACCGGGCCCATGTCGATGCCGGGCGTGGTCTGCAGGACGAGCGAGCCGACGCTGCTGGACATGTTCACTATCCGCGGCGATGCCGAGCCGCGGAGCATGGGCAGCATCGCGTTGGTGACGCGGATGACCCCGATCACGTTGGTTTCCACGACGACGCGTACGGTCGCCGGATCGACCGTGGTGGGCGTCTGCGGCACACCGCCGGTGATCGCGGCGTTGTTGACCAGGACGTCGAGCCCTCCGGCGCGGTCGGCGATCAGCTCGGCCGCGGCGGCCACACTCGCGTCGTCCGCCACGTCGAGCGGAACGCCGAACGCGTCGGTCCCGGCCGCCCGCAGCTTCTCCACCGCGGTGTCGCGGCGCTGTCGATCCCGCGCGCCCACGCCGATTCGCCAGCCGAGGGCGCCCAGGCCCGCCGCGATCTCGTATCCGATTCCTTTGTTCGCACCGGTCACCAGTGCGATCGTCTGTTCACTCATGTCCTCCAGCCTGGTGCGGACTCGGGCGGGACGTCCAAGACCGACTGGGTGGGCGGCGATACCGCACGGATATCGGCCGTGGTGAGCGCCGGATACGATGACGCGGTGGAGACGCGGGAGTTGCGATACTTCGTCGCCGTGGCGGAGGAGTTGCACTTCGGGCGGGCGGCGCAGCGGCTCGCCATGGCGCAACCACCGCTGTCGCGGGCGATCCAGCAGCTCGAGCGGCGGCTCGGAGTGGCGCTGCTGCACCGTACGACTCGCGCGGTCGCCTTGACCGAGGCCGGATCGGTGCTTCTGCGGGAGGCCCGAACCGCACTCGACGCGGTCGAAGCCGCCGAGCGCCGCACCCGCCGCGCGGCTGCCGAACTGCCCGGTGTGGTGCTGGCCACGAAGGCCGGGGCGTCCAGCGAACTGTTGTCGAAGCTGCTGGACGCCTACGCCGCCGAGCCCGGCGCGGTCGCCGTCGAGGTGATGCTGTGCGGGCCCGGCGAGCAGGAAAGGCTGCTGCGCGACGGGCGTGCCGACGTCGCGCTGCTCCAGCGGCCCTTCGACACGACGGCCGGACTCGACACCGAGGCCCTGCGCACCGAACAGCAGGTCGTGGTCCTGCCGGCGGGGCACCCCTCGGCCGACCGGCCCCACATGTCGATGTCCGAGGTCACCACCCTGACGGACCTGCCCCTGCCACGCTGGCCCCGACGGGCCGGGGGCTATCCGGACGGACCTGGCCCGCAGGTGCGCGACCACACCCAGCTGTTCCAGCTGATCGCGCTCGGACGGGCCTGCGCGGTCGTGCCCGAGTCCCTCCGAGCTCACCTGCGCGACGATCACGCGACGGTGCCGGTGCCGGACGCGCCGGCGGTCACGACCGTCATCGCCTGGCCACCACACAGCAGATCCAAAGCCGTCGCCGACCTCGTCCGCACCGCGACACGCCTCTAGGGCGTGTCGTCAGACTCCGGCCTGCCCCATTGGCATCTGGAATTGGACAAGTTGCACGCTCGTCGTCTCGATCTCACATCGGGTCTCTTGTGACCTCATGCCGCCCACCCCACTATGGGGGCCCAATCCTCACGGAGGGCAACGCATGAGATCCTTACGGCAACTGGCCGGAGCATTATGCGCCTCGGTCATCATGGCCGTCGGCCTGGCGGGCACCAGTCACGCCGACCCCGGCGACTTCACCATGAAGAACATGAACTCAGGCAGATGCCTGTCTGTACCGGCTGCCGCAACGGGGTTCGAGTACCTCAACCAGTTCTCGTGCGGGGGCTACGTCGACCAGTACTGGTACCGGCAGTACGTGGAAACCGACGCGAACGGACTCGCCTGGTACAAGATCGTCAACCGGCACAGCGGGCTTTGCCTGTCGGTCGATGGTGCTTCCAAGGACGACTACGCCTGGATCACTCAGTACCCGTGCGGGCAGCCCAAGCCGTATCCGGACCAGTATTGGCGTCAAATGGACTACGACGCCAATACGGGTGGCGACCACATCAGGAACCGGAACAGCAACAAGTGCCTTGCGATCCTGGACGGGAGCACGGCAGAGGCGGCCTGGGCGATCCAGTACTCGTGCGGAAGCTGGCGGGACCACTACTGGAAGACCTGACCCGGGTGCCGGCGAGCGGCGGCTGTTCCGGCTTCCTCCGCGCGAACAGGATGCCCGTGAACACCAGCCGGTCCGGATGCGCCTTGGGCGCGGATACCGGGCCCGGTGCGGTCGTTGACGATCCCGCCGGTCAGGGCGGAGGCGAGTGGTCGGCCCGGCCGTCGTAGGCCAGCCCCCTCCGGTGACCGGCTGCCGCCTCACTTCACGGGTTTCCCCTCCGGGGAGAGGCGGCGGAATCCGAGGTAGGGGAGAAGCGCCTCGGGCAGGACCACGGAGCCGTCCCGCTGCTGGCCCTGTTCGAGGAGGGCCGCGAGCGTTCTGCCGATGGGCAGGCCGGAGCCGTTGAGGGTGGCCACGGGCGTGCGCCTGCCCTCGGCGTCCCTGGTCCGGATATGGGCCCGGTGGCTCTGGAACGTGCCGCAGTCGGAGACGGAGGAGATCTCGCGATAGCGGTTCTGGCCGGGCATCCAGACCTCGATGTCGTAGGTGAACCGAGCCGAGAAGCCGAGGTCGCCGGCGGCGAGCGCGACGACCCGATAGGCCAGCCCGAGTTCCCTGAGGCAGGCTTCCGCGTGCGTGAGCAGGGATTCCAGTTCGTGCTGCGAGTCGTCCGCGTCGCAGATGCGGACCAACTCGACCTTGCTGAACTGATGGAGCCGGATGAGGCCGCGCGTGTCCCGCCCGTAGGAGCCGGCCTCGGAGCGGAAGCACGGTGTGTGGGCCGTCATCGCCAGCGGCAGGTCCTCCCGGGGGATGACCTCGTTCGCGTACAGATTGGTGAGCGGCACCTCCGCCGTGGGGACCAGGAAGAGTTCGCGGTCCCCGACCGCCGTGGCGAAGAGGTCGTCGGCGAACTTGGGCAGCTGTCCGGTTCCCGTCATCGTCACGCGATCGACCAGGAAGGGCACCGAGTACTCGACGTAGCCGTGCCGGGTGGTGTGCAGGTCGAGGAAGAGCGCCGCGAGCGCGCGCTCCAGTGCCGCGCCCGCATCGCGGGCGACGACGAAGCGCGGCCCCGAGAGCCTGGTGCCCTTCGCGAAGTCCAGGATCCCCATGCGCTCGCCGAGGGTGACGTGGTCCGTGGGCTCGAAGGAGAAGACGGGAGGAGTCCCGACCCTGCGCAGCTCCTCGGCGAACGCGTCCGAGTCGCCGTCAGGGGCCGAGTCGAGCGGAAGGTTCGGGAGGGAGAGGAGCAGCTCGTCCAGCTCTCCGCGCAGCTCGTCGCGCTCGGACTCGATCCGGTGGACCTCGTGCTTCAGCAGCCGCCCGCGCTCCTTGGCCGCGGAGACCTCCTCGCCCGCCCCGGCGCTCGCGCGCACCTCCCTGGCCAGGCCCTTGGCCTCCGACCGCAGCGACTCGGCCGCGCGGGTCCGGTCCAGCAGCCGGGAGTGCAGCGATTCCAGTCCGGGCAGGTCCAGTGAGTGGTTGCGGCGGGCGAGTCGCCGTACCGCCTGGTTGTCCGGGTCGAGCAGGGCACGCACATCGTGCATGAGGGATCACTGTCTCCTAGGACCGCGAATATGAACGCTCAAAGAACTACCACCGCCCTGGGGGCCGTGTCAGGGGAATGGTGATGGGCGGCCGACCTGCTATATGGCGGGAAATGAAGCTCGACGACGTCTTGACGGTGCGTTCCGGCGGGTGTTTGCCTAGAACTTGAACGATCAAATCGATCTTGGTGGGGGTTGCGATGCATCACGCGATACCGATCGACGACACGAGCATGATGTTCATTCGGACGAACGTGCCCACGGCCGGCGCCGTCTCCATCGTGGAGCGCAAGGGACTCGGCCATCCCGACACCCTCGCGGATCAACTCGCGGAGCACCTGTCCCAGGTCTACAGCCGGTACACCCGGGAGCGGTTCGGCGTGGTGCTGCACCACAACTTCGACAAGCTCGCCCTGCTGGGCGGCTCCTCGGAGGTGAGATACGGGGCCGGGCGCATGCTCGACCCGGTGCGGGTCCTCGTCAACGGGCGGGCGGCCCACCGGTGCGGCGAGCAGACCGTCCCCGTCGAGGACATCGTCGGGACGGCGGTCGTGGAGTTCTTCGAGCACCGGCTGCCGGAGCTGGGCGGGCACCTCTCCATCGAGTTCAACATCACCGGCAACGCCAGTCCGGGATCGGTGATCACCGATGACGGCACGACCGAGCGGAGCAGGTGGTTCGCCCCGAAGTCGGCCGCGGACCTCCGTGAGCGGAAGGTCCGGCTCTCCAACGACACCTCGCTGGGAACCGGCTGGGCTCCGCTGAACCCCTTCGAGAGCTTCGTCCGCGTACTGGCGGACACCTTCTCCGGCGCCGGCGACTTCACCTCCGCCCACCCGTGGTGCGGATCCGACGTCAAGGTCATGGGCTACGCCGACGAGCACCGGGCCGATGTGGTGCTCTGCGTGCCGCAGAAGTCGGCGCACGTGGCCACGCGTGCGGAGTACCTGGCCAACAAGGACGTCGTCCTGGCCGAATGCGACCGCCTGGCCCGAGTCCACCTCCCGCAGCTGGAGGTGGCCTTCCGGCTCAACGCGCGGGACATCCCGGAGAAGGACGAGCTGTACCTGACCTACACCGGCAGCTCGATCGAATCGGGCGACGAGGGCGTGGTCGGAAGGGGCAACCGGGTCAACGGCCTGATCACCCCCCTGCGCCCGATGAACATGGAAGGCGCGAACGGCAAGAACCCCGTCTACCACATCGGCAAGCTCTACAACGTCGCGGCGACCCGCCTGGCACAACGAATCCACGAGGAGACCGGCGAGTACGCCGAGGTCCACCTGATCAGCGCCACCGGACAGCCGCTCGACCGGCCGTGGCGAGTCCTGGTGCGGCTCGCCGCGGAGGACCCCCAGCTCGACAAGATCCAGCGGCTGACCGAGGAGGTCCTCGCGGGATTCCCCGCTCTCACCGACGAGTTCATCGGCGCGGGCGTCCTGATGAGCTGAGCGCCGGGCAGTGAGGACGACATTCCCCCTGCGGCGCGGGCGCGGCCGTAGACGGACCCACGATCGAGACCTTGGAGGTCGCCCGTGTTGATCGGCGTGTGTGATTTTCCCAGCCGGTACGCCTTCCCTCCCCGGGGATACGGCGGGATCGAGCGATGGCTGTGGGCGCTGGCCGTGGGGGCCAAGGCCGCGGGGGAGGATGTGCACCTCCTCGGCCCCGGTTGGCGTACCGGACTCGGTGACGCCTGGGACCTCCGGCCGACCCGCCTGGAGGACATCGAGCCGGGCTCCGTGGCGTTCAAGGAGCTGCGCGCCACGCGGTACGACCTCCTGCTCGTGGGACACGCCTACCCCTCCCAGCCGAACTGGCGGCGGGTGTGGTCCGAACTGGACTGCGACGTGGCCACGTTCCAGCACTCGTCGGTCGACCGGCACGCCCCGGGCACCTTCGACGGCGAGCGGGCCCGGCTGTACTGCTACTCCCAGGAGATGCGGGAGCGGTACGCCGAGCACGGACCGCTGGCCGACCTCAGCGTGAACCTCGGCACGGACGAGGAGGAGCCCGCCGCCGTCTCCGGACGCGACCTCGTCTGGCTCGGCAGGATCGACGAGGAGAAGTCGCCGCACCTCGCCGTCGAGGCCGCGCGTCTGGCCGGACGCCGTATCAGGATCGTCGGCCCGGTCTTCGACCAGGACTACGTCGACCGGCACCGGGCCCTGTTCGGATCGGATCACGTCGAATGGCTCGGCGAGCTGACCGGCCCCGCCAAGATCGCGGCACTGTCCGACGCCGCCGCCTTCGTCTACACCTGCTCGCGCAGCTACGTCGAGGCAGGCGCGGCCGTCTTCGGCGAATCCCTGCGAGCCGGCACCCCCGTCGCCGCCCTGACCTGGCGCCCGGGCGGCTGCGCCGAGGCCGCGCTCTGCGAGAACACCGGCGCTCTCGCGGCAGCCGACCCCGAGCGGGACGACGACCGGGCCGCGCTCGAACTGGCCGCCGCCATCGAACGCGCGGTGCTCCTGCGACCCCAGGAGGTACAGGAGATCGGCCTGCGGAGGTTCGACCCGGTCCGCCACTTCCGGGCGATGGCCACCCGCCCGTCCTGAACCCGGCAAGAGCCCACCCAAGGAGCCCGTCTTGCGCGCCCTTCTCCTGTCAGGCCTCGGCCCGAGTCACAAGAACAGCTCCTACCTCCGTGGATCTCTCTTCGACGAGACACTCCACCCGCACGCCGAAGCCGTCCTCGCGCGGAGCGGTCATCCGGATCTGACGCTCGCGCGGCTGACGGTGGAACACGACGGCCACCACTATCCGCTGCTGCGGCCACGGCGGGACGCGATCCCGCATCTGACCACGCTGACCCTGGAGTCCGTACTCCAGGCCGGCGGACACGACTACGTCCACCAGGACCTCGCCGAGGTGTGGTCGGGGGAGGCGGTCGCTCCGGCGGTGGACGTCGACGTCGTGCTGCTGTCCACGACGTACATCTGGAACCGCCAGATGCTGGCCACGGCCATGGCATGGATACGGCTGAGGCTGCCCGGTGTCCCGGTGATCTGCGGCGGGCAGTACACCAACCTCAAGTTCGCCGCCGCCATGAACGACCATCCGGCGATCCTGGCGACGGTCCGCGGCGACGGCGAGCTCGCCCTGCCCGCGCTGCTGACCACGCTGGAGCGCCGCGGCGACCTCGCGCAGATCCCCAACCTGGTCCGGCGGGACGGAGAGCGGATCAGGATCAACGCCCTCGCCTACATCGACCTGGACGGGCATTCCTCCCCGCGTTTCCCCGGCCGGCGCCGGATCGTGCCGTACGAGTCCATGCGCGGATGCCCCTTCGACTGCAAGTTCTGCTCGTTTCCCGCCGCTTCGCCGAAATGGCGGTACAAGTCGGCGGCGAAGATCAGGGACGACTGGGCCGGATACGCGGAGGAGAACGGCAGCTCGCTGGTCAAGGCGATGGATTCGACCTTCACGGTCCCGCCCACCCGGCTGCGTGAACTGTTGGAGATCCTGCCCCCACTCGGCCTGCCGTGGGAGTGCTACAGCCGGGCCAATGTCGTGAGCACCCCCGAATTCGTCGACGCCCTCCAGCGCGCCCACTGCGCGAGACTCGAGATCGGATTCGAGTCCATGAACGAGCAGACGCTGCGCCGTATGAGCAAGCGCGTCACCGCCCGGCAGAACAGAAGGGCGTTCGAACTGCTCGGAGCGAGCGACATGGATTACACGATGTTCTTCATGGCCGGATATCCGGGGGAGACCCCGGAGCAGTTCGAGGACACCCGCCGTTTCCTCGTGGAGGAGTTCTCCGGCCACTTCATGCTGCATCTCTTCTCCATCACCGACGAGAGCATGCCGCTGTGGGCGGACAAGGACGAGCTGCGGATCAGGACCGACGACCCGGAGGACCCGGACGCGCCCTGGTCGCACACGGGCATGAGCAGCGAGGAGGCGCGGTCCCTCCAGGCGGGGACGCTCGACCTGGTACGCCGCCGCAACGACCGTGCGGTGCTCAAGCTGTGGCAGGGCGAGTTCGAACCGCCGCTGGTGCCGACGGCGGATCTGCGTACCAACCTGATCGTGGAGAAGGCCGTGGAGCGGCTGGCGATGGCCCCCCTCGACGAGACCGACGTGTCGCGCGGGGCGGACAGGATCCGCGAGCAGCTCGAACTGCTGCGCGCCCACGGTGTGCGGCCGGTCTCCTCTCCGTCCGAGAAGGCCGCCTGAGCCGTGACCAGCACCTCGACGGACGCCATCCGGGACCGGCTCCACGCCTCGCTGCGCGACCGGTTCGGCGCCCGCTGGACGGTCGACACCAGCGGTACGGACCTGCGGATGCACCCCCGGCGGAGGGTCGGCCCCGCCTCCCCTCGCCGTACCGCCTCACCCCACGCGATCGCCGACGGGCTGCGCGGGGCCCTTCGGCAGGCCGGGCTGCTGACCGGCGGAGCCGTCCTGCCGGTGCTGTGGGACCGCGACACCCAACTGATCGCCTCGGCGGTCCAGGCGCTGGACCCCTGGCTCAAGTCACGCCTTCCGTACAGCTGGAGCGAGGGATTCCTGCCGCAGCCCGCCGTCAGGTTCACCGGCGAACGCGACGCGGACGGCAGGCTGCTCGACGGCTTCCTCACCTCCTTCGTGAACGTCTCCTACGTCCAGCGGATCACCTCCCCCCATGAGCACGCCGCGCTCATGGACCACTGGATAGGCGCGCTGTCACGCATCGGCATCCACGCCGGGCGGCTCTCGGTCACGGGCGCGCTGGAGGTGTGGCACCGGCCACCGGTCGCGGGCATCACCCTGTTCCTCTCCTGCGACGGCCAGGTGATCGGTGACGCCGTCCTCCTCTGGCACGCCGACACGCCCGCCTTCATGGCGACGGACCTCGGCAGCGGAGTGGAGAACCTGAGATGGCGACTGGGCGGACAGCCCTGGCCGCGAGCGGCCTTCGGCGAACTCGCGGAGTGGTACGACCCGGGAATCCTCGACGCCTCCCGCACGGCGACCCTGCTGCTGATGAGCGGCATCAGACCGGCCGCCCGGGGCGCCGGGCACTCCCTGCGCCTGCTCGCGCGTGCCATCCCGCCCGGACTCGCCGCCAGCGGGCTGGGCCGGCTGGTGCGTCACCACCACGACTACTGGACCGGATTCGGCGTGACCGGAGCACCCTGGCCGCACCTGGCCACCTGCCTGGAGGAGGAGGTCCTTCGCACCCCATGACGACCGTACTGCGGCGCTTCTGGCTGCTGAGTGCCCTGGTGGGCCTCGTCGAGTTCCTCTTCGGCGCCACCTTCATGGCCGTCCTCACCCAGCGGGGATTCAGCGGGCAGGACATCGGCTACCTCCTGGCCCTCAGCAACATCGCCATCACCGTCCTCGAACTTCCCAGCGGCGCATGGGGAGACCGCTACGGCCAGCGCAGGATGCTCGTACTCGGCCTCACTCTGTGGGGAGCCGCGCTCGTGGTGTACGGCCTCGCCCCTGGCATCCCCCTCACGGCACTGAGCCTCTGCCTGTGGGGCGCCGGAATGGCCGTCTACTCCGGCGCGCCGACCAGCCTCGTCGTCAACCGGCTCCACGCGAGCGGTCACGCCGAGAGCGTCCCCGCCGCTGTACGGGGGGCGCAGGTGGCCCGCTGGACGGCGTCCGCGTCCGGCGCGATCGCCACGGTCCTGCTGCTGAAGTCCACGACCCCCGAACTGATCATCGGCGTGAGCGGGGTGGTGATGCTGCTCCTCGCCCTGTGGACCCGGAAGACCTGGGAGGAGTCCGCGAAGGCCGCCGGCGGCTCGGTCCACCGGACGATCGTCGACGGGGTACGCAGGGCGTTCGGCGCGCGGCTGATCGGTCTGCTCGCGCTGAACGCCCTGATGGCGGTGCTGTTCGAGGTCCTGATCATGAGCTGGCAGCCGGCGGCGGTCGAACTGGCCGGCGTCCCGCTGGGCTTCCTCGGAATGCTGCTGTTCGGCTACTCCCTGGCGGCGGCTCTCGGCTCCTGGCTGGTGAAGTACCTGAAGTCATGGGTCACCGGGAGGGCCGCCGCCGTCCTCATGGCTCTGATGGCGGCCTCGATGGGTGTCGCCTCGCTCACCGACGGCGTGCTGTTCTACCTGGGATTCGGGCTCGCGGAACTCACCTGCGGCGTCCTCTTCACCGTGCTCGACACGCTGAAGCAGCAACGGTTCCCGGACGAGCTCCGGAACACGCTCACCTCCAGCTTCGGCGCCATCGGCGGTCTCGCGGGCGCGGGGACGGCCCTGCTGTTCGGCCTGGCCTGGGAGCGGCTCGGCCTCGGCCCGGCCCTCGGCTACTGCTCCCTGGGCCTGGGCCTCCTCGCGCTCGCCCTCCTGATCCCGGCATCGACGCACCGCGCCACCGCACGCGCGTGTTGAGACGCCCCTGCCACGCGCGCGTTGAGACGCCCGGCCGTACGCGCGCGTACGGCCGGGCCTGATCCGCAAGACAGGCCTAGACCGGGTCCCCGGCCGCATGCCGAGTCGCCGCCACCGCCAGTGCCCGGACCAGCGGGTGCGGGTGGGTGCCGTCGCCCGACAGTTCCGGCTGGAAGAGGGTCGCCAGGAAGAAGGGGTGCCCGGGGAGCTCCGCGATCCGTACCCCGCCCTCCTCGTCCGCGCCCGTGAACCGCAGCCCGTGGGCCAGCAGGGTGTCGAGGTGGCGGCTGTCGGCGCCGTAGTCGCAGTGGTAGCGCTCGGTGGTGCGCTCCGCGCCGAGGGCCCGCTCGGCGAGGGAGCCCGGGGTGACCCGTACGACACCCTCGTGGCCCACCAGCGAGCAGGCCAGCGGCGCGATCAGCAGGTCGCCCGGGTCCGCCGCCGGATCGTTCTCGGCGTGCGCGGCCCGCTCCAGACCGCAGACGTTCCGCGCGAACTCCAGCAGGGCGTGCTGGAAGCCGCCGCAGGTGCCGAGGAAGGGGATGCCGTCCTCCCGGGCCGTACGGATCGCGGCCAGCGCCCCCGCCTCGCTCTCGTACGGGCTCCCCGGCAGCACCCACACCGCGTCGAAGCCCTTCACCGCGCCGGGTGCCGCCGCGTCCCCGGTCGGGATCCAGTACGCGTCGAGCGCGAGGCCGTCCCGCTCCGCCAGGCCGTCGAGCAGGACGGGGACGCGGACGTGGGAGCGGACGTGTGGGGAACGGTCACCGACCAGGGCGATCCGGGGTGTGCGGGGGAGCCGGGGGAGGGGCTGCGTGTCGTTCATGGCGACCATCCTTCGCGGCGGCCCCACTTCACGTCCAACGATGATTCCTGCACTGTCCATCACGAACACTGATGACCCGCTGGATAGGGTGGCCGCATGACGACCGATCACGACTGGGAGACCCGCGTCGCCGCCCTCTGGGAGCGGCTCGACGACCACCGGCCCGCCGACTTCCGCGCCCGCGTCGCCGACCTCGCCGCCGAGCGGCCCGACGACGACCCCGCCGCACTCTTCGAACTGGGCGCCGCCCACGACTCCACCGGCGAACCCGTCGAAGCCGTCCGCCTCTACCAGCGCGCCCTCGACCTCGGCGTCACCGGACTCCGCCGCCGCCGGGCCGTCATCCAGCTCGCCAGCAGCCTGCGCAACCTCGGCCGCCCCGACCGCAGCGTCGAGCTCCTCACCGCCGAACGCGCCCTCCCCGCCGACCGGCTGGACGCGGACGAGACCGCCCTCGCCGGAGCCGTCGACGCCTTCCTCGCCCTCTCCCTCGCCGACACCGGCCGCGACCGCGAAGCCGCCTCCCTCGCCCTCGGCGCCCTCGCCCCCCTCCTGCCCCGCTACAACCGCTCCCTCGCCCACTACGCCCAAGCCCTCCTCACCTCCCCCGACGGCTCCTGACCAGGAGCCCGGCACCCCCCATGGACCCGCACCTCCTGCGCACCTTCGTCACCGTCGTCCGGCTCGCCTCCTTCTCCGAGGCCGCACGCGAGCTGGGCTACACCCAGTCCGCCGTCTCCCAGCACATCGCCGCCCTGGAGACCGACCTCGCCCTGCCCCTGCTCACCCGCAGACCCGTCACCCCGACTCCGGCCGGCGCCCGACTCCTCGAACACGCGGGGGCGCTCCTCCTCCGCCTCGACGCCGCCCGCGCCGACCTCGACCGGTTCGCCGCCGCGCCCCGCGCCACCCTGGCCGTCGCCGCCTCCCCGCTCGCCCTCCACCCCCGTACCCTCGCCGCCCTCCCCGCCACCGGTGTCACCCTGCGCGCGCTGCCCCGCGAGCGGGTCCCCGCCGCCGTCGCCACCGGCGAGGCCGACGCCGGACTCGTCGACGGGATCGCCGCACCCAGCGACCCGCTGCGGCTGCCCGACATCGCCCCGCTCGCCGCGACCGCCGTCGCCGAGGAACCCCTCGCCGTCGTCCTGCCCGAGGACCACCCGCTCGCCGGACGCGCCGGACTCCGCCTCGACGACCTCGTCGACGCCCGCTGGCTCGACGCGCCCGCCGCCGGCATCCCCCTCGACCGGCTGCGGGCCGTCCACGGCGGACCCGCCGGGCGGGGCTTCCGTACCGCCCTGCGCTACGAGGGCACCGACCCCCGCGCCCTCACCGCCCTGGCCGCCGCCGGCCACGGCCTCGCCCTGCTCCCCTCGGCCCTCGCGGCCGGCACCCCCGGAGCGTCCGCCGTCCCTCTGGTCGCACCCCGCCTCGTCCACCGCACCGAACTCCTCCTGCCGACCGGACCGCCGCCCGAACACGCCACCCCGGTGGCCGAGTTCACCCGACGGCTCAAGGCCCGACACCCGTAGTCGCTACCCTGTGCGCAACGGCGACGGAAGGCGGGCGGGCGTGGGGTGGCTGCGACGAGGACCCAGGCGGGACCATGGCGACGCGCCGAGGGACCCCGAGTTCGCGTACTTCTCGCAGCGAGAGGCCGCGCTCTTCCGCGGCCGGGTCCGGGAGACCTTCGCCGAACTCGGCCTGGAGGTCACCGTCTACGCCGACCACGTCATCGACGACAAGGGCCGCCGCTTCGGCCTCGGCAACCTCGCCGCCGTCTGCCACCAGGACCCGCGCGGCCCCCGCGTCTGGCCCGGCATGATCCACCGGCACATCGGCCTGGTCGTCCGCGCCATGGAAGGGCCGTCCGCGCTCGACACCCTGCCGCCCGAGCAGATCCGCGCCCAGCTCTACCCCCGGGTCGTCAGCGGCGACGGCATCGACGCCGCCGCCTTCGGGTACGCGCGAACCGTCGCCACCGGCCTGTACGAGGTCCTCGCGCTGGACCTCCCCGAGAGCGTCATGATGCTCACCGACGAGGCCCTCGATCGGCTCGGCGACCACGCCCAGCTCCGCGACCGGGCCCTGCGCAACCTGCGCGGACTGCCCGTCGAGGAGCACGAGACGGTCCGCGACGCCGACGGCATGTGCTTCGAGATCATCCTCGGCGACTCCTTCTACACCGCGAGCCGCGTCCTCGACCTCGACGGCGTCGTCCGCCGGGTCACCGGACTGCCGCTCGGCGAGCACGGCGCCCTCGTCGCCCTGCCCTTCCGGCACCAGCTCGCCTTCCACCCCATCCGCGACACCTCGATCATCCCGGCCCTCGGCGCCATGGCCTCCTTCGCCGCCTCCGGCTACGAGGACGTGCCGGGCGCCATCAGCCCGTACGTCTTCTGGTGGCGCGACGGCACCCTCACCCAGCTCAGCGAGCACGACGAGGAGCACGGGGACCTGCGGATCGTCGTCGGCGACGACTTCCAGGAACTCCTGGAACGGCTCATCGCACAGGGCCCGGACCGCCGCTGACCGGTCGCGGGCCGCTCCGGCGCCCGGCAGGATGCTGTACGACGCACCGGACGAGGACGCCGAGGAGAAGCCCCCCATGCCCAGCAGCCACGCCACCGACGAGGTCGTGCCCTTCACCGCGGACGACTACCGGGCCCGGATGGCCCGCGCCGCCGAGTCCGCCGCCGACGCCGGGCTCGCCGGCGTCCTCGTCGCCCCCGGCCCCGACCTCGTCTACCTCACCGGCTACCAGCCCACCGCGATCACCGAGCGGCTCACCGTCCTCGTCCTCGCCGCCGGCCGGGAACCGGTGCTCGTCGTCCCCACCCTGGAGGCCCCCGACGCCGAGAAGGCCACCGGGGCCCCCGCGCTCACCCTGCGCGACTGGACCGACGGCAAGGACCCGTACGCCGTCACCGCGCCGCTGCTCGCCGCCGACGCACTCCCCCACAGCCTCAACGGCGTGGGAGGTGCCCCCATCGGCGTCAGCGACAACACCTGGGCCATGCACCTCCTCGGCCTCCAGCAGGCCCTGCCCGGTACCTCGTACGTCTCGCTCACCGAGGCCCTGCCGATGCTCAGGGGCGTCAAGGACGCCCACGAACTGGCCAGGATCGCCGCCGCCGGAGCCGCCGCCGACCAGGCGTACGGCGAGATCCTCAAGGTCCGGTTCGCCGGACGCGAGGAGACCGACGTGGCCGCCGACCTCGCCCGGCTGCTCATGGAGTTCGGGCACTCCCAGGTCGACTTCACCGTCGTCGGCTCCGGCCCCAACGGCGCCAACCCGCACCACGAGGCCGGTGACCGGGTCATCGAGCACGGCGACATGGTCGTCCTCGACTTCGGCGGTCTGAAGCACGGCTACGGCTCCGACACCACCCGTACCGTCCACGTCGGCGAGCCCACCGACGAGGAGCGGCGCGTCCACGACCTCGTCCGCGAGGCCCAGCAGGCCGGGTTCGAGGCGGTACGCCCCGGAGTGGCCTGCCAGGACGTCGACCGGGCGGCCCGCAAGGTCATCAAGGACGCCGGATACGGCGAGTACTTCATCCACCGCACAGGCCACGGCATCGGCGTCACCACGCACGAACCGCCGTACATGATCGAGGGCGAGGAACTCCCGATCGTCCCCGGCATGTGCTTCTCCATCGAGCCCGGCGTCTACCTCCCGGGCCGCTTCGGCGTCCGCATCGAGGACATCGTGACGGCGACGGAGGAGGGGGCGGGGCGCCGGTTCAACAACACCCCGCACGAGATGGCGATCGTGGAGTAGCCGGAGTAGCCGGAGTAGCCCGTACCGGGTTCAGCCGTCCGTGAGGAGGACCGCGGACTCGCCGGGGAGCCGCAGCACCCCGTCCTCCGCCGGGGTCCCGACCGGATTCCAGGCCGCCAGGACCCGGTCGCGGCCGTTGGAGCCGAGCGGGATCACCACCGGCTCCGTGCCCAGGTTCACACCCACCCGCAGCACCCCGCGCCGGAAGACCAGCCAGCGGGCCTCCTCGTCGAAGGCCACCTTCACGCTCGCCAGGTCCGGGTCCGTCAGGTCCGGCAGGGTGCGGCGCAGGGCGATGAGCCGGCGGTACCAGGCGAGCAGCCGCTTGTGCGGGTCCTGCTCGCGCTCGGACCGGTCGAGGACGGAACGGTCCCGGGTGGCGGGCTCCTGCGGGTCCGGGACCTCGTTCTCGTCCCAGCCGTGGGCCGCGAACTCCCGCCGCCTGCCTTGCCGTACGGCCTCCGCCAGCTCCGGATCGGTGTGGTCGGTGAAGTACTGCCAGGGCGTCGTCGCCCCCCACTCCTCGCCCATGAACAGCATCGGCACCGAGGGACCCGTCAGGACGAGGGCCGCCGCGCAGGCCAGCAGCCCGGGGGAGAGGGAGGCCGAAAGACGGTCCCCCAGTGCCCGGTTGCCGATCTGGTCGTGGGTCTGCGCATAGCCGAGGAAGCGGTGCGCGGGGGTCCGCTCCCGGTCCACCGGACGCCCGTGGTGGCGGCCACGGAACGCCGAGTACGTGCCGTCGTGGAAGAACACCCGCGTGAGCGTCTTCGCGAGCGCCGCGATCGGGGCGGCGGCGAAGTCCGCGTAGTAGCCCTGCGACTCACCCGTCAGGGCGGTGTGCAGGGAGTGGTGGAAGTCGTCGTTCCACTGGGCGTGGACGCCGATCCCGCCGAGCGCCCTGGGTGTGGTCGTCCGGGGGTCCGCGAGGTCGGACTCGGCGATCAGGAAGTGCTGGCGGCCCTGCTCCCTGGCCAGATCGTCCACGGCCGCCGACAGCTCCTCCAGGAAGGTGTACGCGCGGGTGTCCGCGAGCGCGTGCACCGCGTCAAGCCGCAGCCCGTCGATCCGGTAGTCCCGCAGCCAGGCCAGCGCGCTGCCCAGGAAGTACGCCCGGACCTCGTCCGAGCCGGGGGCGTCCAGGTTCACCGCCGCACCCCACGGGGTGTGATGGGTGTCGGTGAAGTACGGCCCGAAGGACGGCAGGTGGTTGCCCGAGGGGCCCAGGTGGTTGTGGACCACGTCCAGGACCACCCCCATGCCGAGCCCGTGCGCCGAGTCGACGAACCGCTTCAGCGCCTCGGGACCGCCGTACGGCTCGTGCACCGCCCACGGCGCCACCCCGTCGTACCCCCAGCCCCGCACCCCGGGGAACGGGCACAGCGGCATCAGCTCCACATGGGTGACGCCGAGGCCCGCCAGCTCCCCGAGACGCGCGGTCGCCGCGTCGAGGGTGCCCTCCGGGGTGAAGGTGCCGATGTGCAGCTCGTACAGGACCGCGCTGCGCAGCCGCAGCCGGGGGGACTCGTGCAGCCAGGCGTACGCGGAGTGGTCGACGACCGCGGCGAGCCCGTCGGGCCCGGCCGGCAGCCGGCGGGCGCGCGGGTCCGGCAGGACGGGCCCGCCGTCCAGGGCGAAGCCGTACCGGTCGCCGTCCTGCGCGGGAACGACCCCCGACCACCAGCCGGCCCGCTCGGCGTCCCGGTCCAGGGCGTGACCGGAACCGTTCAGCTCCAGCGTCACCCGGTCACGGGCGTGCGGCGCCCACACCTCGAAGAGCACGGATATCCCCTCGTCGACGGACCAACCACTCGGTGGAACCCGTCACCGCGGCCACCGCGGCCGTCACGACCGCGGTGCCCTCCGGTCCTCCGGGACCACCGGGTCCATCCTGGCAGTCAGGACCCCGCCGCGCCCGGCGCGTCCCACACGTAGTTGACCGCGTGTTCGAAGGCCACGTAGCCCGCACGGGCGAACGACGCCGCCATCGGCACGTTCCCCAGGTCCGTCGCCGCCCGGACGCGGGGCACGTCGGCGGCGGCCAGGACCCGCGTCCCCTCCGCCAGGATGTCGTCGATGTAGCCCTGCCCCCGGTACGCCGGGAGGACGCCGATGTAGGCGATCGTGTGGTGGTAGTTGTTGCGCGCGGGGACGACGAAACCGACCGGCTCGCCGCTCTCCGGCAGCTGGGCGACCCGCCACCACTCGCGCGGCGAGGAGTAGTGCGCGAACTCCTCGTCGAAGTGCAGCTCCGCCGCCTCCCGCGCCGACATGCCCGAGGCCAGATCGGCCCGGCCGTGCGCGTCGAGCGTGCCCTCCATCACCGGAGCCATCAGCGCGACCAGGTCCTCGCGGTCCCGCACCGGCCGGAACTCCAGCCGGCCCTTGGGCTCCGGTACGGGGGTGCCGGGACGCCACTCCAGACGCAGCCGCTCGACCAGCGGACGGGCGCCGGTCGCCGTCAGGGCGCCGAAGACGGACTCCAGGAGGGACCGGGTCTCCGGCACCTCGCGCCAGTCGGCCGGCATGTACCGCTCGAACTCG
Source organism: Streptomyces sp. NPDC001728 (assembly GCF_040297565.1). Lineage (NCBI taxonomy): Bacteria > Bacillati > Actinomycetota > Actinomycetes > Kitasatosporales > Streptomycetaceae > Streptomyces > Streptomyces sp. NPDC001728. The sequence continues at coordinate 140,394 of NZ_JBEOZK010000006.1, read as the reverse complement.
GGGCGCTGCTCGCCCGCCGGGATCACGGCGGCCGTCGCGGTCTCCAGGAGCCGCAGACCGACCTCGGCGCACGCCTCGGGGGACAGCTCGGGGGCGAGGTCGAAGAAGTCGAGCACCTGCGGCTTGCCGCCGGCCGCCTTCACCCACCAGGACAGCCGGCCGAGGAGCCGGTCGCCGTCGAGCGCGACCCACATCCACTCGGGCAGGCGGCGGCCGGTGGCGAGGTCGTCGGCGACCTCGTGGTCGAGCGAATAGGTGAGGCGGAGGAACAGATCGAGTTCCTCGGGGCCGACGAGCGGGCGTATGACGAGGTCGTGCGGGCTGTGGTCGTGGTGGGCGGTCGAAGAGGACGCGGTCACGTCTGGTTTTCCCCCTGGGGATTCTCGGTCCGGAGCCCGCAGACCGTAACAGCGAACCCGCCGGGGACGGTACGGGATTTCCCCGCTCAGGGGCCCTTCTGGACACTTCGGGCCCGACAGGCCGACAATCACGGATGTGACGACCCCTTTCGAGCTCCCGGCGAACTCCCCTCGGCTCACCGACGCCGAGCGGGACCGCGCGCTGGTGCTGCTCCGTGAGGGCGCCGCGCAGGGCCGCCTCTCGCACGACACGTTCGTCTTCCGGATGGAGCGCGCGCTCCAGGCCCGGCGGTCCGACGAACTCGCCCTGCTCACCGCCGACCTGAGGACCGAGGGCACCTGGACCCGGCGGGTCATGGGCGCGGTCGAGCGGATGTCGGCGTTCACGGCCAGGCTGGGCCGCGCCTGGCACGCGGAGCGCCTGCCGAAACTGCTGCTGCCCCTGCCGGGCCCGCACCCGCTCCGGATCGGCCGCGACCCGGTCAACGGCCTCCGCCTCAACCACGAGACGGCCTCGCGGCTGCACGCGGAACTCTCCATGCAGAGCGGCATGTGGGTCCTGCGCGACCTCGGCTCGACGAACGGCACGACGGTCAACGGCCGCCGCGTGATGGGCGCGGTGGCGGTCCGCGCGGGGGACGTCGTGGGCTTCGGCCAGATGTCGTTCCGGCTGTCGCTGGACTGAGCGGGGACGGCACCCGGCGGTCGTACGGGCACCGGTCGACGTCACTCGTCCGGGCGTACGTGGCGGGCGGCGGGGCCCCCGTGGTGGTGGGCTGGGGGGACGCGCGCCACCTCTCCCGGCCGCGGTACCCACCGCCGATCGACAGGGGGCGCGATGAGCGACGAGCCGCACCGCGAGCCGGGCCGGGGCATACCCGGGGAGCGGACGGAGATGCCGACCGGGGACCCCTGGACGCGGCTGCCGTCCATGGCTCCCGCCGTGCCCGCGAAGCCGGAAGGCACCGGCGGCCCCGCGCGCGGTGGTCCTGCCGCGCCCCGGCCGGGGCGCGTCCGGGCCGTGCGCGATCCGGCCGCCGCCGGAGCCGTGGGGCCCCTCGGGTCCGTCGCGCGGACCGTCGCGCCCAGTCCCCTCGATCCCGGCGCCTCCCGCGACCCGCACCGGATCCACCGGACCCTCCGCGAGGAGTTCCCGCTCACCTACGATCCGCTGCTGCGGGCCTGGGTGCTCAGCCGGTACGCGGACGTGGCCGCCGCCCTCACCGACGGGCGCTTCACCCACGGGCACCGGCCCGGCGACCCGCCCTGCGCGCGGGCCCACGTCGACGTCGACACCGAGGCCCTGCGGTCCGTCACCGAACGCACCGCGTACGTCCTGGCCCGCCGGATCGCCGACCGGCCGCAGGCCGACCTGGTCGCCGACTTCTGCCACTGGCTGCCGGCCGGCACGGCCGCCGCCGCCGTCGGGGTGCCGTACCGCGACATGATGCGGCTGGTGCGCGGCCGGGCGGCCGGGGCGCTGGCGGGCGACTGCGGCGGGCAGATCGCCGTGCGGGAGAAGGCGCTCGCGTCCTTCCTCGGCAACGTCCTGTCCGACCCCGACCAGGTCGCCGCCCTCCGTGACGCCCCCGTCGGGCTCGTCGGCCGTGCCTGGACCGAGTCGCTGCGCCGGGACCCGCCCGTGCAGATCGCCGTGCGCCGGACGAACGCCGAGGTCCCGGTGAGCGGTGGCGTCGTCCCGGCGGGCTCGTCCGTCGCCCTGCTGATCGGCTCCGCGGGCCGCGACCCGGAACGCTTCCGCGAGCCCGACCGGTTCGACCCGCTGCGCGACGATCCCGGTCAGCTCACCTACGGCGGCGGCTTCTGCCCGGCCGTGTCGCTCGCCGTGCTCGAAGCCGAGTACGCCCTGCGGGCCCTGTTCACGGCCATGCCCCGGCTCCGTCTCGCCGACGGATTCCGGCCCACGGCCGCCGGGCTCATCACGCGGGCGCCCCGGATCCTGATCGTCCGTCCCGGCGGCTGACCTCGTGGCCCGGCGGCTGATCCGGAGGGCGTGTCAGCGACCGCTGTTATGGTGACGTGCGCTCGTCAAAGAGCCGTTCTGTATACCACTTTTAACGGGGATTCAAACATGAAGATACGTCATGTCCGCGCCCTCGCTGTCTTCGGGATCGCGGTCGTCGCCCTCACCGGAGCCCGCGGCTCGCACGGCGGCAGCTGCGGCGGCAGCAGCTCCGGCAGCTCCAGCAGCTCCGGCGGCAGCAACCACGGCAGCGACAACGACGGCGGCAGCACCTCCGGCGGCTCCGTGTCGGGCGGCTCCAGCAGCGCCGCCAAGGCGGCCCGCGACGTGACCATCGGCGCGTGCAAGTACGACCCCGCCACGAAGAACCTCGTCGCCCGCGTCACCATCAAGAACGACGGCCTGCTCGACTACGACTACAGCGTCACGATGAAGTTCACCGGTGGCGCGGGCGGCACCGCGACCCCCGTGTCCGCGACGAAGACCGCCATCGCGGTCGCCGCGGGTGCCTCCGCGAGCGCCGAACTCACCACCCCGTACCCCGGGTCCGGCGACGGCTCGGAGTACACCAGGTGCGAGGTCTCCCGAGCCTCCCGCTCCTGACCGTCCGCGGACGCCTGACCGTCAGCTCCTGACCGTCCGCGTCTGATCGTCCGAGGGCGTCCCGGGTCCACACCCCGGGGCGCCCTCAGCCGTCGATACGGGCCAGCAGTGCCACCGGCCGCTCCGCGAACAGCTCCGCCAGCTTCAGTTCCGTCGCCGGACCGCCCGTGAACTCCCTTACCCCGTCGAGCACATCGGCCCAGCGGCCCTCCGGCAGCATGAGTTCCGTGTCCTGCCAGCCGCCCGCCTCCGCGAGTCGCAGGGGCAGCCGGGTGACGGCCGTGACCACCTCGCCGGAGCGGGCGAAGGCCAGGCAGTGCGCGGCGGCCGGGCCCTCGGCCGTCAGGGGCGTGTACGAGCCGGCGGCGGCGAAGGCCGCCGGGCGCTCCCGGCGCAGCCGCAGGGCGGCGCGGACCAGTTCCGTGTGGCCGTCGTCCGCCCCGACCGCGAACGGGGCCCGGTTGTCCGGGTCGACCAGCGCCCGGTACTCGCGCTCCGTGTTCTGGTACAGCTCCGGCACTCCCGGCATCGTCAGCTGCGTCAGGAGCGCGCCCAGCGCGTGTGCCCGGATGTGCGGTTCCAGGGCGAAGGCCGCCTCCGAGGCCGCCCGGAGCGGGATGCGACCGGGCCCGGCCGCCGCGAACTCGGCCACCGCCCGCTCGTACCCCGCGTCGGGCTCCGTCCAGCTGGTCCGCACCCCCGCCTCCCGTACCGACTTGAGGATCGCGGGGCCGAGCCGGTCCGGGTCCGGGGTGCCGAAGCCGAAGGCGGTCTGCCAGGCCGTCCAGGCCACGTGCGGATCGGGCGCGGGCACCCCCGCGACCTCGGCGAGCAGCTCCGCCCACACCCGGGGGCACTGGGAGAGGACGGCGATCCCGGCCCGGACGTCGGCGCTGCGCTTGGTGTCGTGGGTGGAGAGGACGGTGCCGGTGCCCGGCCAGTCCCGCGAGATCCGCCCGCAGTACGCGTGGAACTCCTCCACCGACACCGCCGGGCGCCCCGCGTCCCCGCCGACCTCGTTCGCCGACAGCAGCGGCACGTACCGGTAGAAGGCCGTGTCCTCCACCGACTTGGCCCGCAGCGCCGACGAGGTCTGGGCGAACCTGGTCCGGAAGGCCCGGTGTTCGGGCCCGTCACCGCGTACGCCGAGCGCCAGGTCCCGCACCACGTCGACCGCCTCCGCCTCCTCCGGCACCGCGAACGCGGCCTTGGCGCCGCGCGCCGCCCCGGCGGTCAGCACCTCCTCGCCGCCCGCCCGGTACGAGCGGTAGACCGGTACGCGCACGAGGAGTTCCCGGATCGCGGTGCGCAGCGCCCAGGGGGCGTGGTCCCGCAGCGCGGGGTCGTCGGCGCAGATCCGCTCCGCGATCCGGGTCAGCACGGCGGTCTCGGCGGCCAGGTCGTGCCCCACCACCTCGTAGGCGGCCCGTCGCTCGGTCGCGTCCCAGCGCCCGCCCCTGTCTGCCGCCTTCGCCACGAACTCCCGGTACACATCGGTCAGTTCGTCGGCGCCCTCCGGGTCGGTGAACACTCCGTCGATCCGGTGCAGGGTGTCGTACCCGGTGGTTCCGGCGACCGGCCAGGCGGCCGGCAGCGTCTCCGGTCCGGTGAGGATCTTCTCGACCACCGTCCAGCAGTGCCCGCCGGTGGCCGCCGCCAGATCCTCCAGATAGCCCTGCGGGTCGGCGAGCCCGTCCGGGTGGTCGATCCGCAGCCCCTCCACCACCCCGTCCCGCACCAGCTCGACGATCTTCGCGTGGGTGGCCCCGAACACCTCCGGGTCCTCCACCCGGACCCCGATCAGCTCCGAAATGGTGAAGAAGCGCCGGTAGTTCAGCTCCGTGCGGGCCAGCCGCCACCAGCCGAGCCGGTACCACTGGGCGTCCAGCAGCTCGTCGAGCGGCAGCGCCTCCGTGCCGGGCCGCAGCGGGAAGTCCTGCCCGTCCAGGTGGAGCGCCCCGTCCGAGACCCGCAGCCGGTCCCGCACCTCGGGGAGCCGGGCGGGCAGTACCGGGAGCAGCAGCCGGCCGTCCCCGGCCCGCCAGTCGATGTCGAACCAGCGGGCGTACGGCGAGTCCGGGCCCTCCTGGAGCACCGCGCGCAGCGCGTGGTTGTGCGTCGGGGAGGCCGCCATGTGGTTGGGCACCAGGTCCACCACGAGCCCGAGGCCGTGCGCCCGCGCGGTCGCCGCCAGGGCCCGCAGCCCCTCCTCGCCGCCCAGCTCGGCCCGTACGGACCGGTGGTCGGTGACGTCGTACCCGTGGGTCGAGCCGGGCACCGCCTCCAGGACGGGGGAGAGGTGGAGGTGGGAGATCCCGAGCCCCGCCAGGTACGGCACGGCCCGCCCGGCCGCCGCGAAGGGGAACTCCGGCTGGAGCTGGAGCCGGTAGGTGGCGGTGGGCGGGGCCGGACGGGCGGCCGGGGAAGCGGCCGGGAGGGAGGTCATGCGAACGTACGTACCCCGTCGGAGGGCTTCTGTGTCATCGCCCCATGCACTCGTTCGGGTGCATCGCGTTACGGTCGCCCGATGCTCCGGATGTATCGCGACACGCTCTCGCTGCTCGGCCCCGCCCTCCCGGCCGTCTCCTTCCTGGGCCGTCTGCCCACCGCCATGTGCCAGCTCGGCAGCCTCCTCCTGGTCGCCGAGACGAGCGGCTCCCTCGCCACGGCGGGCCTCGTGGGCGGCGCGCTCGCCGCCGGCCAGACCGTCGCCGGACCCGTCCTCGGGCGGCTCACCGACCGGCACGGCCAGCGCGGGGTCGTCCTCGCGGCCTCCCTCGCGAACGCGCTCGCCGTCACCGGACTCGTCCTCGCCGCGCTCACCCACGCCCCCACCGCCTGGCTGATGGCCGTCGCCGCGCTCTCCGGGGCCACCGTCCCCCAGGTCGGACCGCTCGCCCGGACCCGATCGGTGGCCCTCGCCCGCCGCTCCGGCGCGGACGACCGGCTCGTCGGCACGGTGCTCTCCTTCGAGGGCACCCTCGACGAGGTGTCCTTCGTCCTCGGCCCGGCCTTCGTCGGCCTCGCCGCCGCCCTCGCCCACCCGGCCGCCGCCCTCCTCCTGGCGGCGCTGCTCCTCACCGTCTTCGGCACGGCCTTCGCCCTCCATCCCTCCGCGCGCGCCACCCTTCCGGAACCGGACGCGTCCACCCGTACGGGCGCCGCCGAACGGACGCGGCTGCCGGGATCCGCGTACGCCCTGCGGGGTGCGATGGTCCTCCAGGGCGCCATGTTCGGCGCCTCCCAGGCGGGGATCACCGCGCTGACCGAGGAGCTGGGGGCGCCCGCCCAGGCCGGTCTGGTCTACGCGGCGATGGGGGTGATGAGCGCCGCCGTCGGGCTCTCCATGGCGGCCGTGCCCGCCCGGATCGGGCTGATGACCCGGTGGCGGGCGGCGACCGCCGCGCTGGTCGTCCTCTCCGTACCGCTGCTGTCCGTCGGCTCGCTCGGCGCGCTCTACGCGGTGGTGGTCGTCCTCGGCGCCGCCTACGCCCCGCACCTGATCACCGTCTTCGGGCTCACCGAGCGGACCGTGCCCGCCGCCCGGCTCGCCGAGTCCATGGCCTTCCTGACCAGCGGGGTCGTCGCCGGTCAGGCCCTCGCCCTCGCGGTCTCCGGGCGACTCGCCGAAGGCCACGGCGCCCCCGCCGCCTTCGCGGTGGCGGTGGGGGCGGCCGTGGCCTGCGCGGTGCTGTCCTGGACGGTGTGGGTGGCGGCTCCCGTACGGGACCTCAGGCCGGTCGCCTGACTTCCGTACGGGACCTCAGGCAGGCCGTCGCAGAACGGTGAGGCTGAGCGGCGCCAGCGTCACCCGCTCGCCGCCCGCCAGCTCCGGCCCCTGCTGCGGCGGCATGCCCTCCGGGTCTGAGGTGTCCACCACGGTGCGCCAGCAGGCCCCGTGACTGTCCGGGACGGCGAACTCCAGCTCCTTCGCCGAGGCGTTGAACATCAGCAGGAAGGAGTCGTCGGCGATCCGCTCGCCCTGGGTGCCCGGCTCCGAGATCGCGTTGCCGTTGAGGAAGACGGTCAGCGCCTGGGCGTGGGCCGCCTGCCAGTCGCGGGAGGTCATCTCCTCGCCCTCGGGCGTGAACCACGCGATGTCCGTCAGCTCGTCGTGGGTGCCCTCGACGGGACGCCCGTGGAAGAAGCGGCGGCGGCGGAAGACCGGATGCTCCCGGCGCAGCCGTACCATCGCGCGGGTGAAGCGGAGCAGCGTCGCCTCCGCCTCGCTGTTCTCCTTGGGCCAGCGCACCCAGGACACCTCGTTGTCCTGGCAGTAGGCGTTGTTGTTGCCGCCCTGGGTGCGCCCGAACTCGTCGCCGTGGCTGAGCATCGGGACGCCCTGCGACAGCATCAGGGTGGCGAGGAAGTTGCGGGTCTGGCGGGCGCGCAGCTCCGCGATCCCGACGTCCTCGGTGTCGCCCTCGGCGCCGCAGTTCCACGAGCGGTTGTGGCTCTCGCCGTCCCGGTTGCCCTCGCCGTTGGCCTCGTTGTGCTTCTCGTTGTACGAGACGAGGTCGCGCAGGGTGAAACCGTCGTGGCAGGTCACGAAGTTGACCGAGGCGAGCGGGCGCCGGCCGTCGTCCTGGTAGAGGTCGGAGGACCCGGTCAGCCGGGAGGCGAACTCCGCGAGGGTGCGCGGCTCACCCCGCCACAGGTCTCGCACGCAGTCGCGGTACTTGCCGTTCCACTCGGTCCACAGCGGCGGGAAGTTGCCCACCTGGTAGCCGCCCTCGCCCACGTCCCAGGGCTCGGCGATCAGCTTCACCTGGCTGACCACCGGGTCCTGCTGCACCAGGTCGAAGAACGAGGACAGCCGGTCCACCTCGTGGAACTGGCGGGCCAGGGTGGCCGCGAGGTCGAAGCGGAAGCCGTCCACGTGCATCTCGGTCACCCAGTACCGCAGACTGTCCATGATCAGCTGAAGCACGTGCGGGGAGCGCATGAGCAACGAGTTCCCGGTGCCCGTGGTGTCCGTGTAGTACCGGGGGTCGTCCGCGAGCCGGTAGTACGAGGGGTTGTCCAGGCCCCGCATGGAGAGCGTCGGGCCCAGGTGGTTGCCCTCGGCGGTGTGGTTGTAGACCACGTCGAGGATGACCTCGATGCCCGCCTGGTGCAGCGCCCGTACCGCCGACTTGAACTCCAGGACCTGCTGGCCCCGGTCGCCCCAGGAGGCGTAGGCGTTGTGCGGGGCGAAGAAGCCGATGGTGTTGTAGCCCCAGTAGTTGGAGAGCCCCGCGTCCACCAGCCGGTGGTCGTTCACGAACTGGTGAACGGGCATCAGTTCGAGTGCGGTGACGCCCAGTTCCTTCAGGTGACCGATCACCGAAGGGTGCGCGAGCCCCGCGTACGTCCCGCGCAGCTCCTCCGGAAGGTCCGGGTGGAGCATCGTCAGGCCCTTCACATGGGCCTCGTAGATCACCGTGTGGTGGTACTCGGTGCGCGGCCGACGGTCGTCGCCCCAGTCGAAGTACGGGTTCACCACGACCGAGGTCATCGTGTGCGGGCCCGAGTCGAGGTCGTTGCGCGCGTCGGGCCGCCCGAAGGGGTAGCCGTACACCGCCTCGCCCCACTCGACCTGCCCCGACACCGCCCGCGCGTAGGGGTCGACGAGCAGCTTCGTCGCGTTGCAGCGCAGCCCGCGCTCCGGGGCGTACGGGCCGTGCACCCGGAACCCGTACCGCTGACCGGGCATCACACCCGGCAGATAGGCGTGCCGCACGAACGCGTCGGTCTCGCGCAGCTCCACCGCCGTCTCCGAGCCGTCGTCATGGAGCAGACACAGCTCGATCCTGTGGGCGGCCTCCGAGAAGACCGCGAAGTTGGTTCCCGCTCCGTCATAGGTGGCGCCCAGGGGGTACGCCTGTCCCGGCCAGACCTGCATGGATACGAATTTCCCTCTTCTGTCCGGGTTATGGAGATGTTCTTCGGCCGAATCCTGCCCGAAAGAGGCGCAACCTCCTAGGACTTCACCCCGTCCTACCGGGTGACCGCACAGCAAGAGGGGGAAAGAGGGGGAAGTGTGTACGAAATAGCACGCCGCCACCTGGGGAAAGTGGTGGCCGGAGCGGCCATGGCGCTGACGGGAACCGCCGTCGCGGTCGCCATCAGCCTCCCGAGTTCGGCAGGGGCCGACGACACACCGGGCGCCCGGGGAGCCGTGGGCGCGCGCGGCGCGGCCGGAGCCGACGGCACCACCGGCGGCTACGGACAGCAGGGCGGCGAAGAGGCGGCGACCGGGGGCACCGCGCCCGCGCCCGCCACCGTCGTCCCCGCCGCAGCGGAGGGCGAGAAGGGCGTCGGCGGCGACCCGCTCACCGACGACGAGCTGGCACGGGCGGAGAGCCTCGCACTGGCCCCGGCCGGCGCAGCCGCCCAGCAGGACGTCACGGGCGGACGCGGCCCGCAGCACCTCGGCACCGACCTCACCGACCCGCGGCCCGGGGACGCCACCCGCCGCGCCGACGTCCGCTTCTACGACTACAAGCGCGACGAACTGATCACCAGCACCGTCAACCTCGACACGGGGAAGGTCGAGCACTCCGGGGCCCAGCGGGGCGTCCAGCCCTCCGCCCACCCCGAGGAACTCCGCGCGGCACTCGAACTGATCCTCGCGAGCCCCCTCGGCAAGGGCGTCAAGGAGGACTACGCGGACGCCACGGGCAAGGCGCTCACCTCCACCACCCAGTTGTGGTTCAACGGCGACGTCTACCGCACCTACCGCGAGGCGAACGTGCCTCCGCAGCTGGCCCGTTGCGGGGAGCACCGCTGCGTCCGGCTCGTCACCAAGGTCCTCAACGGGGCCTGGATCGACACCCGCAACCTGATCGTCGACCTCTCGGCGAGGACCGTCACCCGCGTCGGCTGACCACCGCCGCACCGGTCCTCTCCTGCCGCAACTCGTACGAGGGAGTACGTTCCCATGTCCCACCAGCGCAACCCGGCCCGCCGACGGGACCGGGCCCACGAGCCGAACCGGGCCCGCCGGCGCGGCGCCGTCCTGGCCGCGGCCGTCCTGCTCGGCACCGCCACGGCCGCCACCGCACCGGCGACCGGGGCCACCGCCGCACCCCGGCCGCCGTCCCCGACGCGCGCGCCCGTCCCGCCGTCGGCCGACTGCTCCACCGCCTACCGCATCACCCAGAAGCTCGACGGCGGCACCGTCTGGAACATGTGCTGGCGCTACGACACCGACGCCGGCCTCACGCTCGGCCAGGTCACCTTCCAGCCGCCCGGCGCCACCGCGCCCGTCAAGGTCCTCGCCAGTGCGAGGCTCGCCCAGATCCACGTGCCGTACGACGACGGCGTCGCCGAGTACGACGACCTCACCGGCGCGGGCTTCGGCTGGGGCCTGCAGAACCTCAAGCCGGCCGAGTGCCCCGGCGGCACCCTCACCACCATCAAGGTGCCCGAGATCGGCCAGGTCAAGGGCCTGTGCACCACGACCAGGGCGCGCGGGCACGCCTACCGCATGGCCAGCGACAACGGCTCCAAGGTCTACCAGGCCCAGGCCAAGGACCTGCTCGTTTACACCGTGAACAAGGTCGGCTGGTACGAGTACATCTCCGAGTGGCGCTTCTCCGCCGACGGCACCATCGGCGCCAACGTCGGAGCCACCGGCAGCCTCTCGCCCGTCGACTACGACGCCACCGACGGCCGCGGCTGGCCGCTGGGCAAGGGCGCCCGCGCCTACGCCACCAGCCACGCCCACAACGTGTTCTGGAAGCTCGACTTCGGCCTCGACGGCTCCACCAAGGACCGGATCGAGCAGTTCGACTCCATCGTCACCGCGCCCCCCGCGGGCGGCGGCGGACCGACCGTGAAGACCAAGCGGACCGTCGTCACCAAGGAGCTGGCCGGGGACGCCAGGAACATGCGCTGGTGGCGGGTGGTCAGCGGCACCGGCAAGAACGCCGACGGCCACGCCCGCTCGTACGAGATCGTGCCCGGCCACACCGACACCCACGCCGGGCGGGGCTTCACCAAGCACGACGTGTACTTCACGCAGGCCCGCGCCTGTGAGAAGTTCGCCAGCAACAACATCGGCGGCTGCCCGTCCAACGCCGGTGACAGCGTGGACAAATGGGTCAACGGTGAGACTCTGACCAAACCGTCCGTCTGGGTCAACATCGGGTTCCATCACATCGCCCGGGACGAGGACCAGCAGCCCATGCCGGTCCACTGGCAGGGCTTCCAGCTCGCGCCCAGGGACGTAACCGCTATGAATCCGCTCACTCCCCCCGATCTCGCCTCCCAGAACGGCCAGCCCGATCTGGGGAGTTGAGGAAGGAGCCTGACGATCCTGCTGCACCGCCTCCCGCTCGCGGAGTACCCTTCCTTGATCGTTGTCGGACCGGTCGACACGGGCGTCCAGGAGCAGAAGGCGGTGCGCGGGTGAGCTCGGGAGGTCTGGAGCTGCCCCCAGGTGATTCGGGTCACGAGGGGGGGCCGGCCGAGCCCGCGGAGGCCTCGGCGTCGCCCGGCACGGCCACCCCGCCGGGCGCCGTGCCGCCCGGCACGGTCACCGTCGCCCGGCCCGTGGAGATAGGGGCCGAGATCGAGTGGGACGCCGAGGCCTGGAGCGAGGTCCGCACCCGCGCCCAGCGCGCCGGGCGGGCCTACATCTGGCTGAACCTCGTCGAGCAGCGGCTCCGCGCCGTGGTCGCCGCCGTCCTGCGGCCCGTGTACGAGCCCGTGCACGGCGAGGAATGGGTGGTGGCCGCGGCCGGCCCGGCCGGCCAGGAATGGGTCCAGCGGGCCGTCGCCGTCCGCGAGGTCTCCCGCCGCAAGGGCTACCTCCTCGACCCCGCCGACGACAACGTCCTCAGCTTCCTCACCCTCCCGCAGCTGCGGGAGCTGATGGTGCAGCACTGGCCCTGCTTCGAGCCCTACTTCGACGACCGGCGCGAGGTCGAGCTCGCCCTCGACGAGCTGGAGGTCACGCGCAACGTCGTCTCCCGCAACCGGGCCCTCTCGCTGACCGTGCTCGCCCAGTCCGAACGGGCCTCCGCCCGCATCCTGGAGATCCTCGGCAGCGGCGCCGGGGTGCCGTCCGCCGACCGGCTGCCCGTGGACGCGGTCGAGGACCTCGTGGGCGACCGGTACGCGGACGTCGTCTCCGTCCACCCCGACCGGGTCCGGCTCCAGCGGCAGCTGCCCGCCGAGGACCTCTTCGGCGGCGCCCGCCGCCTCGACGCCACCGGCATAGGTCTCAATCTGCTCGTGCAGAACTTCTCCGGCCGCCGGATGGTCCGGCTCGCGGAGTCCGGCTGCCGGACCCGCCTCCTCTTCCTCAACCCCGCCAGCAGCGCGGTCAAGCGCCGCGAACGGGAACTGGGCCTGAAGAAGGGCGAGCTGAGCCGCTCGGTCGAGATGAACATCCTGCACATGCGCAGGGTCCGTTCCAAGCTGCGCGACCCGGGCGCCTTCCAGATCCACGTCTTCGACGAGACCCCCCGCTTCACCGCCTACCTGGTGGACGGCGACGGCCCGGACGGCGTCGGCGTCGTGCAGTCCTATCTGCGCCGGGCCAGGGGCATGGAGGCGCCGGTCCTGGTGCTGCGCGGCGGCGGCCGGAACGTGGTCCGCCACGGCCAGGGCGCACGTGACGGCGATCACGGACTCTTCGAGACGTACCGGGAGGAATTCGAGTCCGTCTGGCTCGACTCCCGGCCCGTCTCCTGACCCCCGGACGGGGGCAGCCGGGGGCGTTGTCAGTGGTGCGTGCGAGGGTGGTCAACACCACGGGGGAGATCACGTAAGGAGGACCCGATGGCTTGGCACGGCGAGACGCTGGTCGGCTTCGACCTGGAGACGACCGGCACCGAACCGCTTGAGGCCCGCATCGTGACGGCCTCGATCATCGAGGTCGACGGCGGGGGACACATCGCACACCGGCGGGACTGGCTCGCCGACCCGGGCATCCGCATCCCGGAACAGGCCTCAGCGATCCACGGCATCAGCACCGAGCGCGCGGCAGCCGAGGGCCGGCCGGTCCGGGAGGTCGCCGACGAGATCGCGCGGACCCTCGCCGCGTACTGGGAGGACGGCGTCCCGGTCGTCGCGTACAACGCCTCCTTCGACCTGACACTGCTCTCCGCCGAGCTGCGCCGCCACGGGCTGCCCTCGCTGAGCGAGCGGCTCGGCGGCGTGCCCGTCGGACCCGTCCTCGACCCGTACACCATCGACCGGGCCGTCGACCGCTACCGGCGCGGCAAGCGGACCCTGGAAGCGGTCTGCGGGGAGTACGGCGTCGTGCTCGAAGCCGCCCACCAGGCCGCCGCCGACGCGCTGGCCGCCGTCCGGGTCGCCGTCGCGATAGCCGAGCGGCACCGCGAGGTCGCCGAGCTCGACCCGGCCGGACTCCACGAGCGGCAGATCGGCTGGTACCGCGCCTGGGCCGAGAACTTCCAGGACTTCCTGCGCCGCAAGGGCGACACGGAAGCGGTCGTCGACCCCACGTGGCCCCTGCGCGGCCCGGTGGTCGCGGTGGCGGGTTAGCCCTTCTCCTTGAGGAAGGAGAGCAGCAGTTCGTTCACCTTCTCCGGCTGGTCCAGCTGGAGCCAGTGGCCCGCGTCCTCGACCCGCTCGTAACGCCAGTCGCCCGCCACGTACTCCGCCGTCCCGGACATCGAGCGCTCGGTGAGGAAACGGTCGCCGGTCGACCACACACCCATCACCGGCACCGACTCGGGCAACGGCACCGCCGGGGCCTCCGGGCCGAACTGGACCTCCGCCGGGATGCCCGCCCGGTAGATGTTCAGCGCGGCCGTCAGCGCGCCGGGCGCCCGCAGCCCCTCGATCAGGGACTCCGCGTGCGGGTGCTCGCCCAGCATGTCCCGCAGGCCCGCGAAGTCGTCCCGCGCGAGCCAGTCCTCGGCCAGCCCGGCCAGCTGGAACAGCAGCATGTACCAGGACCGCTGCCGCTGCTCCCAGCCCGCGGACCGGATCGCCCCCAGATGCCCCACGGACAGGATGCTCAGGCTCCGCACCCGGTCCGGGAAGAACTGGGTCAGGCCCTGCGCGATGCCCGAACCCCAGTCGTGGCCCACCACATGGACCCGGTCCAGGTCGAGCCGCGCCAGGAGTTCGACCAGGTCGCCGACGTGCTTCGCCGGGTGGTACGCCTCCGGGCCGCCCTCGGGACGGTCCGAGGCACCGAAGCCCCGCAGCGTGGGGGCCACGCACCGGTAGCCCGCCGTCGTGAGCGCGGCGACCTGGTGGTGCCACAGGTGGTGCGAGTCCGGAAAACCGTGCACCAGCAGAACCGCCGGACCCTCACCGCTCACCTCGACGTCCAGCGTGACGCCCGAAAGCTCCATCCGCATCTTCAACACCCCGTTCGCCACCGGCCGGTTCGACGGGGTCATGATGTCAGAACGGGTACCAGCGCACCTCGGCGTCGCCGTCCCGCAGCGAGGCCACCCGCCGCTCGAACTCGGCCAGCGCCTTCGGGTTCGACGGCGCGTGCTGCGCCACCCACGCGCAGCTCGCGGTCTCCCGCGCCCCGCGCAGCACCGCGCACCCCTCCCACGCGCGCACGTCCCAGCCGTACGCCTCCGTGAACGCCTCGTACGCCACCGGGTCCAGGCCGTACCGGTCCCGGGAGAGCGCGAGCACCACGAGGTCGTGCTCGCGCAGATCGGACGAGAAGGTCTCCAGGTCCACCAGGACCGGGCCGTCCGGGCCGACGTGGACGTTCCGGGGGAGGGCGTCACCGTGGATCGGGCCCGGCGCCAGGTGCGGGGTCAGCGCCGCCGCCGCCGGGGCGAAGGAATCGCGCCGCTCCCGCAGGAAGGCCGCGTCCGCCGGGTCGATCGCGTCGCCCGCGAGCCGCAGCCACCGCTCGACCCCGCCGAGCAGTTCACGCCGGGGCAGGGTGAAGCCGGCCGGCTCGGGCAGCGCGTGCACCGCGCGGAGCAGCGGGGCCAGATCACGGGGCTCCGTCGGCCGCACCGCCTCGGGCAGCCGGTGCCAGAGAGTGACCGGACGGCCGTCGACCGAACGGGGCTTCTCCTCGGCGGCCCGGACGGCCGGCACACCCGCCTCGGCGAGCCAGCCGGCGAGCGCCAGCTCCCGCTCGGCCCGCTCGAACAGCTCGGCGTCCCGGCCCACCTTGACGGCGAGATCCCCCACGGCGAAGACCGCGTTCTCACCGAGGGCCAGCAGCCGCGCCTCCGCCACCGGCAGCCCCGCCGCCGCCAGGATCTCCCGCGCCCGCGCCTCGTCCATCGACCTCTCCCTCACCTGTGCGTTTGAGCCAAAGTCTCCCATCCGCGCAGCTCACCGCGGAGGCCGCCTTGACGGCCCCACGGTCCGTCAGGACCATGGCGGGATTCCCACGGCGGTCACGGGTCCTCCCTGACGGAGCCCGGGGGAGGGCGGACGGGGGTCGGATCGGTGAGTTCGATGACCGCGACGAAGCGGCCGGACAGGACGAGGGCACCGCGCGCCGCCGACGGAGGACGCCCACGCGGCCCCGACCTCGGCGCCTGGTTCCTGGTGCTCCCCGCGCTGCTCCCCATCCTGGTGCTCAGCGTCGGCCCGCTGCTCTACGGCATCGCGCTCGCCTTCACCGACGCCCAGTCCGGCCGCACCCAGACCACCCGCTGGGTCGGCACCCTCAACTTCCAGGACCTGCTGCACGACACCCTTTTCTGGGACTCGTTCCGCATCGGGGTGGTCTGGGCTGTCGGCGTCACCGTCCCCCAGTTCCTCCTGGGGCTCGGCCTCGCCCTCCTGCTCAACCAGAACCTCCGCTTCCGCTGGCTGGCACGGGCCCTCGCCATCGTCCCCTGGGCGATGCCCGAGGTCGTCGTCGGCATCATGTGGCGGCTCGTCTACAACCCCGACGCGGGCATCCTCAACGAGACCCTCCGCGACCTGGGCCTCGGCGAGGGCCACGACTGGCTCTCCGGGCTCGCCACCGCCCTCCCCGCCGTCATCCTCGTCGGCGTCTGGGCCGGGATGCCGCAGACCACCGTCGCGCTGCTCGCCGGACTCCAGAACACCCCGCGCGAGCTCCACGAGGCCGCCGCCCTCGACGGTGCCGGAGCCTGGCGCCGCTTCCGAGCCGTCACCTGGCCCGCGCTCAGACCCGTGGCCCTCGCCATCACCGCCCTCAACCTCATCTGGAACTTCAACTCCTTCGCCCTGGTCTACGTCCTGACCAACGGCGGACCCGGCGGCCGGACCCGGCTCCCCATGCTCTTCGCCTACGAAGAGGCCTTCCGCTACGGGCAGTTCGGCTACGCCGCCGCGATGGGCTGTGTGATGGTCGCCGCCGTCTCGGTGCTCATCGCCCTCTCCCTCGTACGACGGCTGAAAGGGGACCAGGACCGGTGAGCGCCCTCCGGACGAGCGGACCCGCGCGGGCGGGTCAGTACCTGGCCCTCCTCGCGTACCTGGTCTTCCTCGCCTTCCCGTTCCTCTGGCTGATCTCCACCGCTTTCAAACCGGCGCCCGAGCTGGCCTCGCTCCACCCCACCTGGATCCCGAAGGACCCCACGCTCGACAACTTCCGGCAGGCCTTCGGCGAACAGCCGCTGCTCAGGGCCGCCGCGAACAGCCTGGTCGCCGCGGTCGCCGCCGCCCTGATCGCGGTGGCCGTCGCGACCCCGCTCGCCTATGTGACGGCCCGCCACCGGGGCAGGCTCGCGTCGGCCGCCACCGGCTGGGTGGTGATCAGCCAGGCCTTTCCCTTCGTCCTGGTGATCATCCCGCTCTTCCTGATCCTCAAGAACCTGCACCTGATCAACAGCGGGCCAGGACTCGTCCTGGTGTACGTGGTCTGGTCGCTGCCCTTCGCCCTCTGGATGCTCATGGGATACGTCCGGGCCGTCCCCGCCGAGCTGGAGGAGGCCGCCGCCGTCGACGGCGCGGGCCGGCTCCGTACCCTCGTCTCGGTCACCGCGCCGCTGCTCGTCCCCGGCATCGTCGCCACCGCGCTGTTCGCCTTCGTCACCGCCTGGAACGAGTTCTTCTTCGCGCTCGTGCTCCTCAAGACCCCCGAGAAGCAGACCCTGCCGGTCGTCCTCACCCACTTCCTCGGCGCCGAGGGCGTCGCCGACCTCGGCCCGCTCGCCGCCGCGGCCTTCCTCGCCACCCTGCCGTCCCTCCTCGTCTTCGCCCTCCTCCAGCGGCGGATCACCGGCGGCATGCTGGCCGGGGCGGTGAAGTCATGAGACGACCGCTCCTGACCTGCGTCGCCGCGCTCGCCCTGCTCCTCACCGGCTGCACCACCGGCAGCGAGCGACCCGGCGACGGTGTCGTACGGCTCCGCTTCCAGTCCCTCGCCTGGCAGCAGGAGTCCGTCGACGCCAACCGCGAACTGGTGAAGGAGTGGAACGCCACCCACCCCGACATCCAGGTCGACTACGTCCAGGGCAGCTGGGACTCCGTCCACGACCAGCTCCTCACCTCCTTCGAGGGCGGCGAGGCGCCCGACATCATCCACGACGCCTCCGACGACCTCGCCGACTTCGCGTACGGCGGCGACCTCGCCGACCTCCGCCCGCTGCTCTCGGCCCGGCTCCGCGCCGACATCCCCGCCCGCGGCTGGGAGACCACCACCTTCGGCGAGGGCGTCTACGGCGTCCCGTTCCTCCAGGAACCCCGCGTGATCATCGCCAACCGGAAGATCCTGGAATCCTCCGGCGTCCGCGTCCCCACCCCGGAGAAGCCCTGGAGCTGGACCGAGTTCCGGCAGATCACCCAGGACCTCACCCGGAGCATGGGACCCGGCAGATACGCCGTCGCCTGGCCCCTCAAGGAACCCGTCTCCGTCAGCCTCAACCTCGGGCTCTCCGCAGGCGGGCGCCTCTTCCACCGGGAGGCCGACGGCCGCGTGACCGTCCGCTTCACCGAGGCCGACGCCGTCGTCCCCGGCACCGTCCACGACCAGGTCGTCACGGACCGCACCGCCCCGCGCACCACCCTCGGCAGCGGCGGCTCCGACACCCTGCCCGGCCTCTTCGCCGGCAAGTACGCCATGGTCCCGCTCGGCTTCGCCTACCGGCAGCAGATCGCCCAGCAGGCGCCCGAGGGCTTCGAGTGGACGGTGCTGCCCGCCCCCGCCGGGAGCACCGGACTCACCCAGGGCGTCTCCCCGCAGACCCTGTCGATCGCCGAGAGCAGCCCGCACAAGAAGGAGGCCGCCGCCTTCCTCGACTTCTTCCTGCGCCCCGGGAACATGGTGCGGCTCGCACGCGGCGACTGGATGCTGCCCACCGGTACGGCCGCGCTCGCGGATCCCTCCCTGCACACCGCCCGGGACGGCTGGGCGACCGGCGCGGCCGTGGCCGAAAGGCTCAGTCCGGCGCCCGCGCAGTCGGTGCGCGGCTACCCGGAGTGGAAGGACAAGGTCGCGACCCCCGCCTTCCAGGAGTACTACAGCGGCGCCATCGACACCGCCGAGCTGCGCAGACGCCTGGTCGAGGACGGCAACCGGGTCCTCGCCCGCTATCAGCGCAGATGACGGATTCGTCATTACGAAGCCTTGTTGAATAAGTCACAGATGGGTGAAGGGTCTTCTCCGCGCCCCCTCCATCGGACAGTGTTCGAACCGGCCACCGCGCCGCCCCCCACGAGGCGCGGTGGCCCTTAGATTTGCCCCATGACGAAGACGAAGCCGAAGACCTACGCCGCCCTGCTCCGCGGCATCAACGTGAGCGGACACCGGAAGGTCCCCATGGCGGAGCTCCGGGTCCTCATCGAGGGCCTCGGGCACACGGGCGTCCGCACCCACCTCCAGAGCGGGAACGCCGTCTTCACCACCGACTCCGGCGAGGACGAGGACGAGGACGCGCTCGCGGCGGCGCTGGAGGACGCGATCGAGGACCACTTCGGCTTCCGCGTCGACTGTCTCGTCCGCGACGGCGACTACCTCACCGCCGTCGCCGAGGCCTGCCCCTTCCCGGCCGCCGAGGTGAAGGGCAGGGAACTCCACGCCTTCTACTGCTCCGGGCCCGTCACCCCCGAGCGCTTCGCCGCGATCGACCGCGTGGCCTACCTCCCCGAGGACTTCGCCCTCGGGGACCGCGTGCTCTACCTCTACGTCCCCGACGGCCTCGGGACGTCCAGGCTGGCCCCGGTGATCTCCCGCCCGTCCGTCATGAAGGGGCTCGTCACCACCGCCAGGAACTGGAACACCGTGCTCAAGCTCATCGAGATGACACGGGAGGGCTGACCCCGAAGTGGCCCAGTCGAATCGGTGGCGAATGGCCCGGATGTCCGGGCCATCCACTGGCTAGATTCAGTGCCATGACGAGCACCGAGATCCAGCCGCAGAACCAGAACCAGCCGCAGACCCCGTCCCGCCCCGTCGTCGACTTCTACTTCGACCCCGCCTGCCCCTTCGCCTGGATCACCTCCCGGTGGATGCTGGAGGTCGAAGGCCACCGGGACATCGACCTCCGCTTCAAGGTCATGAGCCTGTACTTCCACAACGAGGGCAACACTCTGCCCGACTGGTACCGCGAACTCGTCGACGCGTCCATCGGCCCCGTCCGGGTCGCGGTGGCCGCCGCCGAACAGCACGGCGAGGAGATCCTGCGCCCGCTCTACACCGCGTACGGCACCCGCATCCACGAGCGGAAGCAGCAGGACTTCGACGCCGTCGTCGCCGAGTCGCTCGCCGAACTCGGCCTGCCCGCCGAACTCGCCGCGGCGGCCCACGACCCGTCGTACGACGAGGCCGTCCGCCGCAGCCACGACGCCGGCAAGGAGCCCGAGGCCGAGGGATACGTGGGCACCCCGACCCTCCACGTCGACGGCACCGTCTGGTTCGGCCCCGTCCTGCGGGCCGTCCCGCGCGGCGAACGGGCCGCCGAACTCTTCGACAGCTTCCGTGTCCTCGCCGGCCACCCGGACCTCTTCGAGCTCAAGCGCACCCGCACCGGCGGCCTCGACTTCGGCTGAGGGAACGTAAGTGCGGCGGCCCTGCCACCGACCCGTAACGGGCCACCACACCCGCCGGAACCCCGAGCGGCGGCGCCACCACCTTCTGGAACACCGACCGCAGCGCGATCGAGGGCTTCCTCTTCCTGGTGCTTCCTCCTGACGGCCGTCCGCCCGTCCGCCCGGCCGCTGTCGCGAAAGTTCAAGACCCGCGGCCGGCCGCTGGGTAGCGTCGAGGGCATGAACGAGATCCACAGCCACCTCACCGTCTGCGCCGCCGAAGCGAGCCGCGTCGCCCGCGCGGTCACCGCCGACCAGCTCGCCGCACCGTCCGTCTGCTCGGGCTGGACGGTCGGCGAGCTCGCCGACCACCTCGTCCTCTACACCGCGCACGGCCTCGAACACCGGGCCCTGCGCACCGAGCTGCCCGAGGAGACCGTCAAGCGCTCCTTCGTCACCGAGAACGACTGGGCCGCCGCGTACGACGCCCAGCTCGGCCGGGCTCTCGCCGCCTGGGAACGGCCCGAGGCCTGGGAGGGCGAGATCGACCTCGGCTCCGCCGGCATGCCGGCCACCGCCATCGCCTCGATGCTCGTCCTCGAACTCGCCCTGCACGGCTGGGACCTGGCCCGCTCCACGGGACAGGACTTCGACGTCCCCGAGGACACGGCGGTCTTCGTGCTCGGTGTCACGGAGGAGAACGCCGGGATCTACCGCCAGTACGAGGGCTTCGCCGACGTCGTCGACGTACCCGACGACGCCCCGGCCTTCGCCCGCGCCCTCGCGGTCAGCGGCCGGAACCCGAAGGGCTGACCGGCTAGGCCGTCCGCGCGACCGGCTCGCGCGCCGCGAGCGCCCCGTCGTAGCGGGCCACCAGGAGCCGGGCCAGTTCCGGGGAGGCGCCGAGGACGTCCGCCAGCACGTCCGCCCCGGCCGCGCCCGCCGCGATGCGGTCCGGGAGGCGGCCGGGGGCGATCACGTAGGGGGCGACGGCCACCCGCCGGACGCCCGGTTCCGTACGCAGGGCCCGTACGGCCTCCTCCGTACGGGGAAGGGATGCGGAGGCGAACGCGGGCCGCACGGAGCACCAACCGGTGCGCCGCAGCTCCCGCGCCGTTTCTGCGATCACCGCGATCGCCTCCGGGTCGGTGGAGCCCGCCGAGGCCAGGACGACCCCGGTGGTGCTCTTGTCGCCGGGTGTGAGCCCGGCCCCGTACAGCCGCCGTTCCACCGCCGCGATCAGCAGCGGCGAGGGGCCGAGGACCTCCGCCTGGCGGATGTCCAGGGACGGGGGCGCCTGGCGCAGGACGGCGGGGATGTCGGCCTTCGCGTGGAAGGCGCGGGTGAGGAGGAGCGGCAGGGCCACGACCTCCCGCACCCCGTCGGCCGCGAGCCGGTCGAGGACCCCCGGCACCGACGGCAGGTTGAAGTCCAGGAACGCCGTCTCCGCCCGCAGCCCCGGCCGCAGCGCACCGGCGCGGCGCACGAGCACCTGGACGGTCGCCGCGTGCCGCGGGTCGCGGCTGCCGTGGGCGATGACGAGGAGGGCCGGTCGGTTCACGGTCGGGCTCAGCTCTGCGCCAGCAGACCGCGGCGGCGCAGCACGGCGCGCTCCAGCGGGCTGAAGATCAGCAGGTCGATGGCGATGCCGACGACCAGGATCAGGATGATCGCCAGGAAGATGCCGGCCATGTCGATGTTGTTGCGGCCGTTCTCCAGGAGCTGGCCGAGGCCGAGGCCCAGGTCGGGGGAGGAGGCGATGATCTCCGCCGCCATCAGCGACCGCCACGAGAACGCCCAGCCCTGCTTGAGCCCGGCCAGATAGCCCGGCAGCGCGGCCGGCATCACGATGTACCAGGCGCCCTTGAGGCCGGTCGCGCCGAGCGTCTGCCCGGCCCGCAGGAAGAGCGGCGGGACCTGGTCGACACCGGCGACGAGACCGTTGGCGATCGACGGGACGGCGCCCAGCAGGATCACCGCGAACATCATGCTGTCGTTGAGGCCGAGCCAGAGGACGGCCGGCGCCACCCAGGCCACGGAGGGCAGCGACTGGAGACCCGAGAGGATCGGGCCGAGCGCCGCCCGGACGAACTTCACCCGGGAGACCAGGAGTCCGAGCGGGGTGCCGATCGCGAGGGCCATCAGGAATCCGAGGAGGGCCCGCGACACACTGGTCCACAGCACGTCGAGGAGGGTGCCCTCCAGCCACATCGTGGTCAGGCTGTCCCACACCGCGGACGGCGCGGGCAGCTTGTACTCGTCGGTGACCTTCGCCGTGACGAGCAGCTGCCACACCACGAGGACGAGCACGACGGCGAAGACCGGCGGGAACACCTTCTTGAGCAGGACCTCACGGACCGGGGTCCGCCGGATCTGCACGGTGTCGAGCGCGTCCAGGCCGGCTTCGAGCCCGGCGAGGTCGTCCGCCTTCCGTGCCTTCGGGGCCCTCGGGCTGGTTTCAGTGCTGGCCATGACGGCGGATCTCCCCACGCAGGTGCTCGGTGATCTCGAGGGACAGCTCCGCGACGGCGGAGTCCTCGATGCGGCGCGGCTGAGGGATGTCGATGGTCCACTCGTGGGCGATCCGGCCCGGCCGGGACGAGAGGAGGACGACGCGCTCGGCCAGCCGCACGGCCTCGCGCACGTTGTGGGTGACGAAGAGCACCGACAGCTTCGTCTCCCGCCAGATCCGGGTCAGTTCGTCGTGCAGCACGTCCCGGGTGATGGCGTCGAGCGCGGCGAACGGCTCGTCCATCAGGAGCAGGTCACTGTCCTGGGCGAGCGCGCGGGCCAGCGCGACCCGCTGGCGCATGCCGCCGGACAGCTCGTGGACGCGCTTGCCGTACGAGCCGCTCAGCCGGACGAGTTCGAGCAGCCGCTCGGCCTCGGAGCGCCGCTCGGTCTTGGGCACCCCGCGCAGCCGCAGGGCCAGTTCGATGTTCTTGCCCGCGGTGAGCCACGGGAAGAGGGCGTGCTCCTGGAACATCAGGGCCGGCCGGCCGCCGGGGGTCTCGATGGACCCCGCGGACGGCCGGTCGAGCCCGGCGACCAGGTTGAGCAGCGTGGACTTGCCGCAGCCCGAGGCGCCCAGGAGGGTGACGAACTCGCCCGGGGCGACATCGAGCGAGATGTCGTCGAGGACGAGCTGCCCGCCGGCGGGTCCGCCGAAGGACTTGGAGACGTGCTCGATGCGGGCGGCATGGGATACCGCCGCACGGTCCTCGGCCTTGGCGAGCGTCGCGGTCGTGGCCATGGTCGTCACCTCCTGGTGAAGCTGAACTCGGGCTGCTGCACGGGTGTCTGACGCCGGTTACTCGGGAACTACTTCACGCCGAGACCGGCGTCGGGGACCTCGGGCTGCCCTGCGGCCTTGAGGACCTTGTTGAGCGGTTCGAGGTCGTAGATGCCGCTCAGTTCGGGCTTCTCCAGCAGACCGGCCTTCACCGCGTGGTCGGCCTGCGCCTGGAGCGTGGCGGCCAGCGGGTCGTCGGTGAACTGGATGGACGGCCACGCGGCGTCGATGACCTTCGCGCCCAGCGCCTTGCCCGACAGGTCCTTGAGCTTGGCGTTGGCCGAGGCCTTCGCCTTGTCCGGGTTGGCGTTGATCCACGCGTTGGTCTTCACCGCGCCGCGCAGGAAGGCCTCGACGACGTCCGGGTGGGCGGTCAGGAACTTCTGCGACACGATGATGTTCGTGATCACGAACTTCTTGTCCGGCCAGATGTCGGACTCGTTGATCAGCACCTTCGCCCCGTCGCTGACCAGCTTCGACGCGGTCGGCTCCGGCACCCAGGCGCCGTCGATGGCACCGGAGGCGTAGGCGTTCGGGGTGACCTTGTTGTCCGTGCGGACCACCGAGACGTCGCCCTTGCCGCTCTGGGCGTCGACCTTCCAGCCCTTCTCGGAGATCCAGTTGAGGAAGGCCACGTCCTGGGTGTTGCCGAGCTGCGGGGTGGCGATGCGCTTGCCCTTGAGGTCGTCCACGGTCTTGATCTTCGCCGGGTTCACCACGAGCTTCACACCGCCGGAGGCGGCGCCGCCGACGATGCGGAGGTTGGTGCCCTTGGTCTTCACGTAGCCGTTGATGGACGGCGAGGGGCCGATGAAGCCGATGTCGATCGAGCCGGCGTTGAGCGCCTCGATCTCGGAGGGGCCGGCGTTGAAGGTGGTGGGCACCAGCCTGGTGCCGCCCAGCTCCTTCTGGAGGAGGCCCTCCTGGTCGCCCACCAGGGCGGTGGCGTGCGTGAGGTTGGGGAAGTACCCGAGCCGTACGGTGTCGGCGGAGAGCTTCTCGCCCTCGGCGGCCACCTTCTTCTCGTCGGTCTTGGCCTCGGAGCCGTAGCCGCAGGAGGCGAGCGCGCCGATCAGCAGCGGCAGAGCGGCGGCGGCGAGGCCGCGGCGCAGGGTGGTACGGGTGGTGGCAGGCACGGGAGGTCTTCCCCTCGATTCAGCGTTTTCGAAGTCTGCGTCTATGTCGTTCGGGGTGGAGCGGGGTCGCGCCGCACAGGCGGCGCGTCGAGGTCAGCACGCACATCGCGCGACGCCTCCCATGCCCGCACCGAGGGCACCGGAGCCCACCCGGCCGCCCTCCTTCGCGAAGGTGGCGTAGACGTTCTCGCTCATGTCAGAAGTCCCACCCTTCTTCCTCGTCCACCGCGGCCACGGCCTTGCCCGTGGCGAAGGACTCGCCCGCCATGCCCGCCGCCAGCGTGGTGCCGTCCGCCGGGTCGATCAGCAGGAACGAACCGGTACGGCGCGAGTCCGCGTACGCGTCGAGCGCGAGCGGCTCGGCCGTGCGCACCACGACCCGGCCGATGTCGTTGGTGACCAGCTGACCCGGGTTCGGGTGCTGGGAGAGGTCGTCCAGGGTCAGCCGCGAGGGGATCTCCTTGACGATCGCCTTGACCGTGCGGGTGGTGTGCTTGAGCAGCACCCGCTGGCCGACGGAGAGCGCCCGGTCCGCCACGTGGCAGACGGTCGCCTCGATGTCCTGCGTGGTCGCCGGGGCGTCACCGACCGGCGCGAGCAGGTCGCCGCGCGAGATGTCGATGTCGTCGGCGAGCCGGATGGTGACCGACTGCGGGGCCCAGGCGATGTCCACGGACTCGCCGAGCGCGTCGATCCCGGTGACCGTGGAGGTCTTCCCCGAGGGCAGGACGGTGATCCGCTCGCCGACCCGGAAGGCACCGGCCGCGATCTGGCCGGCGTAGCCCCGGTAGTCGGGGTGCTCGGCGGTCTGCGGGCGGATCACGTACTGCACCGGGAAGCGCGCGTGGCAGGCCGTCAGGTCGTGGCTGACCGGGACGGTCTCCAGGTGCTCCAGGACCGTCGGGCCGCCGTACCAGTCCATGTGGGCGGACGGCTCCACGACGTTGTCGCCGGCCAGCGCCGAGATCGGGATCGCGGTGCACCAGTTCTCCTGGGGGTTCCCCCCAGACCCCCAGCCGGGGACGCCGAGCTCGGAGGCGTACGCCGTGAACTCCTCCGCGATGGCGGCGAAGACGGGCTCCCGGTAGTCGACCAGGTCCATCTTGTTCACGGCCAGGACCACGTGCGGGACGCGGAGCAGCGCGGCGACGGCGGCGTGCCTGCGGGTCTGCTCGACGACGCCGTTGCGGGCGTCGACCAGGACCACGGCCAGCTCGGCGGTGGACGCGCCCGTCACCATGTTCCGGGTGTACTGCACGTGCCCGGGGGTGTCGGCGAGGATGAACCGGCGGCGCGGCGTCGCGAAGTAGCGGTACGCCACGTCGATGGTGATGCCCTGCTCGCGCTCGGCCCGCAGTCCGTCGGTGAGGAGCGCCAGGTCGGGCGCCTCCTGGCCGCGGGAGCGCGAGGCGTGCTCCACGGCCTCCAGCTGGTCCGCGAGGACCGACTTGGAGTCGTGCAGCAGCCGGCCCACCAGGGTGGACTTGCCGTCGTCGACGGAACCGGCGGTGGCGAAACGCAGCAGGGTGGTGGCCGCCAGCTGGTCGGACAGCTGCTCGGTGGACGTGCTCATTAGAAGTACCCTTCGCGCTTGCGGTCTTCCATCGCGGCCTCGGACATCTTGTCGTCGGCGCGGGTCGCGCCCCGCTCGGTGAGCCGGGAGGCGGCGATCTCGGCGATGACGGCGTCGAGCGTGGCGGCGTCGGAGTCGACTGCCCCGGTGCAGGACATGTCGCCGACGGTGCGGTAGCGGACCACCCGCTTCTGCGTCGTCTCGGACTCCTTGGGGCCGCCCCACTCGCCGGCCGTCAGCCACATGCCGCTGCGGGCGAACACCTCGCGCTCGTGGGCGAAGTAGATCTGCGGGAGCTCGATCTTCTCGCGCTGGATGTACTGCCAGACGTCCAGCTCGGTCCAGTTGGAGAGCGGGAAGACCCGGACGTGCTCGCCCGGGGCGTGGCGGCCGTTGTAGAGCTGCCACAGCTCGGGGCGCTGGCGGCGCGGGTCCCACTGCGAGAACTCGTCACGCAGCGAGAACACCCGCTCCTTGGCGCGGGCCTTCTCCTCGTCGCGGCGACCGCCGCCGAAGACGGCGTCGAAGCGGTGCTGCTGGATCGCCTCGGTGAGCGGGACGGTCTGCAGCGGGTTGCGGGTGCCGTCGGGGCGCTCGCGGAGCTTGCCGGCGTCGATGTACTCCTGCACGGAGGCGACGTGCAGCCGCAGCCCGTGCTTGGCGACGACGCGGTCGCGGTACTCCAGGACCTCGGGGAAGTTGTGACCGGTGTCGACGTGCAGCAGCGTGAAGGGGACCGGCGCCGGGGCGAAGGCCTTCAGCGCCAGGTGCAGCATGACGATGGAGTCCTTGCCGCCGGAGAAGAGGATCACCGGCCGCTCGAACTCGCCCGCCACCTCACGGAAGATGTGGACGGCCTCGGACTCCAGGGAGTCGAGGTGCGACAGCGCGAACGGGCTGTCCGTGCTGTCGTGAACATGAGCGACGGTCGTCATGCGAGACCCCTCTCGGTGAGCAGCGCGTGGAGCGTCGCTGCCGACTCCTGCACGGTCTGGGTGTGGGACTCGATCCGGAGATCGGGGTTGCGCGGCTCGTCGTACGGGTCGTCGACGCCGGTCAGCCCGCTGATCTCGCCCGCGGCCTGCTTGGCGTACAGCCCCTTCACATCGCGGACGGAGCACACGTCCACCGGGGTGGCGACGTGCACCTCGACGTACGGGGTGCCCTCCGCGGCGTGGCGCTTGCGGACCGCCTCGCGGCTGTCCTCGTACGGCGCGATGACGGGGACGAGGACCTTCACGCCGTTGGAGGCGAGCAGCTCCGCGACGAAGCCGATGCGCTGCACGTTGGTGTGCCGGTCCTCGCGGGTGAAGCCGAGGCCCGCGGAGAGGAACTCGCGGATCTCGTCGCCGTCGAGGACCTCGACCCGGTTGCCCTCCTCGCGGAGGCGTCCTGCCAGCTCGTACGCGATGGTGGTCTTGCCGGCGCTCGGCAGGCCGGTGAGCCAGATGGTGGCACCCGTCACGTGCTTCTCCTGAACTTCCTGAGTGTCCGTCATCCGTGCAGTCCGCACTCGGTCTTGGCCCGTCCCGCCCAGCGCCCGGCGCGGGCGTCCTCGCCCTCCAGGACGCGGCGGGTGCAGGGGGCGCAGCCGACGGAGGCGTACCCGTCCATGAGGAGCGGGTTGGTGAGGACACCGTGTTCGGTGACGTAGGCGTCGACGTCGTCCTGTGTCCAGCGGGCGATGGGGGAGACCTTGACCTTCCGCCGCTTCTCGTCCCAGCCGACGACCGGGGTGTTCGCCCGGGTCGGGGACTCGTCGCGGCGCAGGCCGGTCGCCCAGGCGCGGTACCGGGTCAGGCCCTCTTCGAGCGGCTTGACCTTGCGCAGCGCGCAGCACAGGTCGGGGTCGCGGTCGTGCAGCTTCGGACCGTGCTCGGCGTCCTGCTCGGCCACCGTCCGACGCGGGGTCAGGGTGATGACGTTGACGTCCATCACGGCGTCCACGGCGTCGCGGGTGCCGATGGTCTCCTCGAAGTGGTAGCCCGTGTCGAGGAAGACGACGTCCACGCCGGGCCGGACCCGGGAGGCGAGGTGGGCGACGACCGCGTCCTCCATGGAGGAGGTGACGCAGAAGTCCTCGCCGAAGGTGTCCACGGCCCAGCGGAGTATCTCCAGTGCGGAGGCGTCCTCCAGGTCGCGGCCGGCCTGCTCGGCGAGTGCCTTGAGGTCGGCCGCGGTGGTGTCCTGAGCGATCGTCATATCTCCTCCCTCCCAGGGGTGTTGCCCGAAGTCTTCGGGGCGAGGAGCCCCAGGAACTTCAGCTGGAAGGCTCGGCTGCACGCGGCGCATTCCCAGGCGCCGTGGCCCTGCTCGTTGGGACGCAGGTCCTCGTCGCCGCAGTAGGGGCAGTGGAACGGTGCGGCGCGCTCGCTCATGAGAGGGACTCCTCCGAGGCGCGGGCCGTCCAGGTCGCGAAGCGCTCGCCGTCCTCGCGCTCCGCCTGGAAGCGCTTGAGGACCCGCTCCACGTAGTCCGGCAGCTCGGTCGCGGTGACCTTGAGGCCGCGGACCTTGCGGCCGAAGCCGGCCTCCAGGCCGAGGGCGCCGCCCAGGTGGACCTGGTAGCCCTCGACGCGGTTGCCCTCGTCGTCCAGGACCAGCTGGCCCTTGAGGCCGATGTCCGCGACCTGGATGCGGGCGCAGGCGTTCGGGCAGCCGTTGATGTTGATCGTCAGCGGCTCGTCGAACTCCGGGATGCGGCGCTCCAGTTCGTCGATGAGCGAGGCGCCGCGGGCCTTGGTCTCGACGATCGCGAGCTTGCAGAACTCGATGCCGGTGCAGGCCATCGTGCCGCGCCGGAACGGGGTCGGGTTCACCCGCAGATCGAGGGCCTCCAGCGCGGCGACCGCCGATTCGATCTGGGCCTCCTCGACGTCGAGGAGGATCATCTTCTGGTCCGCGGTGGTGCGCAGCCGGCCGGAGCCGTGCTGCTCGGCCAGGCCGGCGATCTTGGTGAGGGTGGCGCCGTCGACCCGGCCCACGCGTGGGGCGAAGCCGATGTAGAACCGGCCGTCGTTCTGCCGGTGCACGCCCATGTGGTCGCGCCACTGGCCCGCGGGCTGCTCGGGAGCGGGGCCGTCCGTCAGCTTGCGCTGAAGGTACTCGTCCTCCAGGACCCGGCGGAACTTCTCCGGGCCCCAGTCGGCGACGAGGAACTTCAGGCGGGCGCGGTTGCGCAGCCGGCGGTAGCCGTAGTCGCGGAAGATCGAGATGACGCCCTCGTAGACGTCCGGGACCTCGTCGAGCGAGACCCAAGTGCCCAGGCGTACACCGAGCTTGGGGTTGGTGGAGAGACCGCCGCCGACCCAGACGTCGAAGCCGGGGCCGTGTTCCGGGTGGTGCACGCCGACGAAGGCGATGTCGTTGATCTCGTGCGCCACGTCGAGCTGCGGCGAGCCGGAGACCGCGGACTTGAACTTGCGGGGCAGGTTGGAGAAGTCCTTGTTGCCCACGATCCGACGCTGGATCTCGTCGATGGCGGAGGTGCCGTCGATGATCTCGTCGGCGGCGATGCCGGCCACCGGGGAGCCGAGGATGACACGCGGGGTGTCACCGCAGGCCTCGGTGGTGGACAGGCCGACCGCCTCCAGGCGGTTCCAGATCTCGGGGACGTCCTCGATGCGGATCCAGTGGTACTGGACGTTCTGGCGGTCCGTGATGTCGGCGGTTCCCCGGGCGAACTCCTCGGAGATCTCGCCGATCACGCGGAGCTGGTCGGTGGTCAGCCGGCCACCGTCGATGCGGACGCGGAGCATGAAGTACTCGTCGTCCAGCTCCTCCGGCTCCAGGACACCCGTCTTGGTGCCGTCCAGACCCTGCTTGCGCTGGGTGTAGAGGCCCCACCAGCGCATGCGTCCGCGCAGGTCGTTGGGGTCGATGGAGTCGAAACCCTGCTTCGAGTAGACCGTCTCAATACGTGTCCGTACATTGAGACCGTCGTCGTCCTTCTTGAACTGCTCATTGCCGTTCAGAGGGGTGAAGTGCCCCACGGCCCACTGACCCTCGCCACGGTGGCGCCCGGTCTTGCGGCGTGCGGCGGCTGGGGTGGGGTCTTCCGGGGTGGCGGCCATGGCGTCTTGTCCTTCGGGACTGCGAGAGGGCGGCTCTGACCTGCACACTCGCGCTCAGGTCAGAGGGTGGCGCGTCAGTGCGCAGCAGGGCGGGGCAGAGTCGTACTGAAAAGGAATCGCGGCGGTGCTGGTTCTCTCAGCGCGCCGGACAGATGGCGCTGGACATGCGGCCGAGGTCGACGTGCCGCCGACTCACCAAGGCAATTCCAGTTCCAGACATGACGGAAGCGTGTCACGGGACTTTGGACCCAGTCCAGCATCGTCCAGGATGCGGACATAGTCGTCTCGCTTGGCGAGATGGCGTGTTATGGGTCATGCGAAAGGGGCCCTGATGAGGGCCCCTTCGGGTGTGCGTGAGGGTGCTGACCAGCGCTGTCGGGTGTGGTGCCGGCCGGAGCTGTCAGGCGTGGGCGCCGGGCCAGGGGCCGGGGGTCTCCGACTCCTCGGCCTCCTCGACCTTGGTGTCGAAGAGCCGGAAGCCCCGCCGCTCGTAGTTGGCCATCGCGTGCGGGCCGTCGAGGGAGCAGGTGTGCACCCAGACGCGCTTCGTCTCCTCGCGCCCGGGCCAGCGGTCGGCCAGGTCCCAGGCCCGCGCGACGCCGTACGAGAGCAGATGGCCGCCGATCCGGCGCCCCCGGAAGGCCGGGATCAGGCCGAAGTAGGCGATCTCCACCACGCCGTCGGCCTGGGCCGCCAGCTCCACGTAACCGGCCGGCGTCCCCTTCTCGTACGCCACCCAGGTCTCCGTGCCCGGCTTCTCCACGATCTCCTGCCACTGCTTGTACGTCAGGGGCAGGCGGTCGTTCCAGCGGATGTCGCCGCCGACCGCCGTATAGAGGTAGCGGCTGTACTCCGGCGACGGGACCTCGGCCCGCGTCACGGTGATGTCGCCGCCCTCCGGGACGGGGGAGGGGCGCAGGTCGGACGGCGCGGTCTGCTCGAGGGACCACGTGGTGAGAGTGATGCTCATGGGGTCATCGCATCATGAGCCCGCGCGGCACGGCGACCTGGGTTCGGTGACCGGGCCCGAGTGTCCGGAATGTGGACGTACGGGCTCGTCCCTCGGCGGGCGGGGGGAGGCCCCTCTGCGGGAAGGGGCCCCGGGCCCGCACCCGCCGGCGACCTACACCCCCGCCCGCACCGCCGGTGCCAGCGAGTGGGGCAGCAGGTCCGCCGCGAGTTCCGGGCGCAGCACCTCCACCGCCACCTCCTCCCGGAAGCGGTACGGGCGGTGCGCGAGGACCCCGGCCAGGTTCCGGCGTACCCGCGACATCTCCGCCCGTACGGTCACCGTCCGCGTGCGGTCCCCGAACACGTCGTCCGCCAGCTCCGCCGCCGTCCGCCCGTCCCGGTGCAGCGCGAGCACGTACAGCAGCTCCGCGTGCCGGGGGCTCAGCTCCTGCTGCCAGCTGCCCGCCGCCCCCGAGACGGCCACCGTCCAGCGGCGCGGTCGGCTCAGGTCCAGGACCACGCGGCTCGCCGCCTCCGTGTCCGGGGCCTCCGGCCGGGTCTCCTCCTCCACCCGCAACAGCCAGCCGCCGGGCAGCGGCTCCACCGCGCACACACCGAGCGAGGGCAGCCACACCCGGCCGGCCCGGAAGGACTTCGGCAGCGGGATCCGGTCCACCGGCGCGAGCCCGGTCACCGCCGCCGTCCACCCGTGGCCGTCCACGGCGACCGCACGGCCGCCCACCCGGCACAGGATCGGCGCGGCCACCGCCCGCAGCCGCTCGACCGAACCGCGGTGCCGCTCCCGCATCTCGGCCTCCGCGAGCTGGGCCACCGAACCGACCAGCGCCAGCATCGCCGGATGGAAGGTCGACGCGGGACCGCTCACGTCCAGGATGCCGAGCAGCCGCCGGTCGCGCGGGTCGTACACGGGGGCGGCGGCGCAGGTCCAGTTGTGGAGGGCCTGCACGTAGTGCTCGGCCGAGTGCACCTGGACGGCCCGGCCCATGGCGAGCGCCGTACCGACCGCGTTGGTGCCGGTGGTGTGCTCGGTCCAGGCGGCGCCCTCCTCCAGGCAGATGCCGTTGGCCTTCCGCAGCACCGAGAGGTTCCCCTGTCGCCACAGCACCCGGCCGTGCTCGTCGGTCACCACCATGATCTGGAGCGAGGTGTCGGCGATCCCGGCGAGCCCGCCGGTGAGCGTCCGCATGACCTCGGCCAGGAGGGTGCCCCTGCGTCGCTGCTCCAGCTCGTCCCGCTGGAGCAGCACGCTGCTCGTGCCCTGGTCGGGGTCGAGGCCGAGGCGGGCCATCCGCTGCCAGGACGCGTCGATGACGGGGCGGGGAGCGATCGGCGGCCGTCGGCCCGCGAGGGTCTCCTCGCGCACCCGGCGGAGCAGCCGGGTGGCCTGCGCTGCGTCCATGGCGGCGAGGCGCCTCATGTCGAGCTGCGTGTTATTCATCGGTCTCTCCCAGCCACCCGGGGTGCTGCATCGGTTCTGCACGGGGCAGATGTCCGGAGTGTCGGTGCCCATCGTGCCGTTCGGAAGCGTCCCGCGAGGCCCGGTTCGGGTAATCCTGCAACCCTTTGCAACTCTGGTCCTCCACCGCCCCCCTGAGCGATGGTTGTCCGAGCGGTGGGTGGTGCCGTGTCGGCGCAGCACCACCCCCGCTTTTCCGCGCGTGCCGACCCCCTGCGGTCCACCCCTGGTATGCGCGGCAAGCTTTCCCGTAGGAACGGCCCGGCCCTTCACTCGTACGCGCAGGCGGCTCCCCCCCCGTACGGACGGACGGCCCCTCAGACCTCGATCCGCGCCCGCTCCGCCGGCGCCCGCCCCGTTGATCACGTGGTGCCGGATCCCATGGTGCACACCCGTGCGCCGGGGCCGTGGACTCAGGTGCCGGGGAAGGTCCTGAACGGGCTGGTGTCCAACTGCGCCAGGAGGTCGGCCGGATCGTCGTAGACGGCCACGGCCCCCGCTGCGGTCAGATCGGTCCGCGGGATGCCGCCGCACAGCAGCCCGACGCATGTGACGTCCGCGCGGCGGGCGGCCTTCATGTCCCAGACCGTGTCGCCGACGAACACGGCCCGGTCGGGCGCCACGCGCACCAGGGTGAGCGCGTGCTCGACCGGATCGGGGGCGGGCTTGCCCGCTGCGACGTCCTCGGCGGTGGCGGTTTCGGCGATCACGTCGTCCGCGTCGACGGCCCGCCGCAGGGCCCCGAGCTCCCGGTCGGTGGCCGAGGTCACCAGGACGACCTTCCAGCCGTCGGCCGCGACGACACGCAGCAGGTCGGAGGCCTTGTCGAAGGCTCGCAACCGCTCGAAGAAGGTGGCGTACAAGGTGTCGTGGCCGGTGCCGAGCCGCTCGTCCTCCGACAGATCCCGGCCCGCACCGAGCAGGTGCTCCAGGAGCCGGTCCCCCGGCAGGCCGATCGCGCGGTGCACGGCCTGGGACGGTACCTCGTGCCCGCCCTGACGCAGGGCCTCCCACCAGGCGAGGACGTGAAGATGGTTGGAGTCGACAAGGGTTCCGTCGATGTCGAAGAGCGCGGCGCGGTCCATGACGGTCTCCCTACGGATCACGGAGGGCGGGCAACGGCGTCGTCTCCGCCCCGGCGGAGGAGGTCATGCTGCGCGGCTAGCCGCGACGGACGGGTTCGAAACGGGGATGTCGGGAGATTCTGAGGGCCGGGTGCGGAGCGCGGTCCGCCCGCCCCCTGTCGGGAGCGGGCGGCAGGCTCCGTGGAACGGCGCGGGAGAAGGCGGCCGGACTCGCCCCGTGGTCAGCTCGGGCGGGGGCCGTCGGAGCCGCCGGGCGGCATCGGCCAGGCCTCCCGTGCTCCCGAGGACGTACGCGTCGCACCGGGCGCGCCCATCGTCCCCGGAGCCTCCCGGACCGGCGCGTCGGACGGCGTCGGTGAGCCGGCGCGGGTCGGACCGCCGACCGTGTCCGAAGGCTGTACGCGACCGCGCCAGGCGCCGGTCTCGTGACCGTGTTCCTCGATGAAGCCCTTGAACCGCTTGAGGTCGCCCTTGACCCGCCGGTCCAGGACGCCGAGCGCGTCGGCGGCCTTCTCGGCCATGCCCTCGGGCTCCACGTCCATGGCGAGACTCACCCGGGTGTGACCTTCGTCGAGTCCCTGGAAGGTGACGACGCCCTTCTGCTTCACGTCGCCGCCGACGGTGCGCCACGAGATGCGCTCGTCGGCCAGCTGGTCGACGATCTCCGTGTCGAACTCGCGCCGGACGCCCGCGATCCTGGTCTGCCAGTGGCAGTGTCGATCGTCGACCTGGGTGACGTCCTCGACGCCCTCCATGAAGCTCGGGAACTCCTCGAACTGCGTCCACTGGTTGTAGGCGTTCCGCACGGGAACGTCCACGTCGATCGTCTGCTTCACCATGCTCATGTCGTGCCTCCTGCCTGTGTCGCGAACCATTCGGTGTCTTTCCGCGCGTACCCGGAGAGTCCGGGTTCAATCACGGGCGCCGATCCGGTGAGGATCCCGCTCCGGTTCGCGTCCGCCGCCCGTTCTGGTACCCCTCGGGGCCGTGACACTCCCCACCCTGCGGCGCCGGGGCGGTGTTGTCCTCGGGTGCCTGGACCGGGTCCCCGGTCATGGTGAGGGTGTGCGGCGACGGTGAGCGTCCCGGCCGGGCGGACGTAGATCACGTCCCGGGGGCATGGCGTCGCGTGCGGTGTTCCTGGCCGGCCACCCTCGTACGGTCGTGGTCGTGGCTTCTCGCGGCGGATGCCCGCCGCTCGCTCCCACGACCGTCGCAAGCGACGGTCTTCGCTCCCCTCACGACGGATGCATGACACCGTGGAGAACGGGCAACCGCCAGGGAACGGAGGCCGCCGCGCCAAGGATGGTCCGAGGGCCCCCGGCGGCATTCGGAGGTGGCGTCATGGTTCCCCTGCTTCTCGTCCTGTTGGTGATTCTGATTCTCTTCGGCGCGGGCTTCGCGCTCGACGTGCTGTGGTGGGTGGCCATCGCCCTCCTCGTGCTGTGGGTGCTGGGGTTCTTCATGCGGAGCGGCAGCGGTCGCTGGTACCGGTGGTGACCCGGAACCGTGTGTTCGGCCCGGAGGCATAGGCGGACCGGGAGCGCCACGCGCCGGGGTGGCGACCGGAACCGGCCTCCGAGCAGGCCTCACGCGTAGTAGACGGACGTCCGGGTGCGAGTGCGTGCCCGGACGTCCGCCTGTGGTGCGCAGACACCCGCCGCTTTCCGTCCCGCTCGCGCCCCGCGGAAGAGCAGGTGACCGATAGGGTGCAAACAGGGCAAAAAGCGTCCTGGAAGGCTGGTGCGCCCATGAAGGACGAAGATCCGGTGGCCGGAGAGGGCGCGTCCACGCCCGCCGGGTTCACGGTCGAGGTCCGATCCGTGCCGGGCACGGACACCGTCGTCCTGTCGGTCGCGGGCGAACTCGATCGCGACACGATGCCCCCGCTGAGCGCGGCCCTGGAGGAACACGTCGGAGCCGGGAGGGTCGTCGTCGACTGCTCGGCCCTGGCGTTCTGCGACTCGTCCGGGCTCAACGCCCTGCTGAGGGCACGCCTGTGGGCGCTGGAGGGCGGGGGGACGGTGGAGTTCTCGGGGCTGCGCCCGCCGGTGGACCGGATGTTCGACGTCACCGGCGTCCGCGCGATCTTCCGGGTGTACGAGACGCTGGACGAGGCGCTCGACGAGAGCGCCCCCTGAGGCGGCGGGAACCGTGGCCGAGGCCCTCGACGGTCACACCTTCCCGAGCGCTGCGCGAACGACCGAAGCAGCCGCACACCCGACAGGAGACAGGGAGCCACCGTGTCACTCGACGGCAAGAACGTACTGATCCTCACGACGAACTACGGCACGGAGCAGGACGAGTTGCTGAAGCCGGCCGCCGATCTGCGGAAGGCCGGCGCCCGCGTCACCGTCGCCGCGCAGAAGGACGAGGCGGTCCACACCCTGGTCTCCGACCGCAGGCCGGGAGCCACCGTCCCACCGGACACGACCATGGCGAAGGCGACGGCGGACGGGTTCGCCGCAGTGGTCGTGCCCGGCGGCACGGTCAACGCCGACCGGTTGCGGACGGACACGGACGCACGTCGTCTCCTCTCGGCCTTCGCCGAGGCCGGCAGACCGATCGCCGCCATCTGCCACGGACCCTGGATCCTCGTGGACAGCGAGCTGGCCGAGGGCCGCGACCTCACGTCGTATCCCTCCCTCCGCCCCGACCTCGAGAACGCGGGCGCCACCTGGCTGGATCGGGAAGTCGTCGTGGACACCACCGGGAGCCATCCCCTGATCACCTCTCGCAGGCCGGGGGACCTCGACGCCTTCGCTTCGGCGATCGTCGACATCCTCGACGCCGACGCCGACGCCGACGCCGCCGGAGACCGGGACTGAGACCCCGGCGGGGCGGCGGGCGAGCACCCGGTCCGGCTGACGGACGGCCGATGCCGATGCCGCGATGCCCCGGCCATGGATGTCCGGCGCTACCAGCGGTACCAGCGGCCGCCGCCGCCCCTGGGCCTGGCCACGAAGCCGATCAGCCACAGGACCAGAACGGCGATGGCGATCCACCAGAGCATCTTCAGCGCGAATCCCGCGCCGAAGAGAAGCAGGATCAGGAGCAGGACGAGAAGCAGGGGAACCATGGATATCAACCTCCGAGAGTTCGCGTGCCCCCGCTTTCGTCGGGCACACGCAAAATCATGGATTCATGCCAGAAGGTCCTCGGCGGCGTTCCCGGACAGGCCGAACCTCACCAGGGCGGCAGCCAGCCTCGGCAGGTCTTCTGTGTCCACCAGCCGCGCGAGGCCCTCGGGCGACCTCGGGAGGCCGAGCTCGGCGGTGGCCTCACGCGCGCGGTCGTCGAACGAGGGGCGTAGCTCGGGCCACACGGTTTGGGCCTCGCGGCAGAAGATGTCCGCTCCCACCGGACCGATCCGCGGAACCTCCCGAAGCAACTCGCGGATGCGTTCCGGATCCCCGTCGGCCTCGTCACGCAGACGACGCAGATCTCCGCGGTACGCGTCGAGGACGAGCCCCGCCCCGGCCCCCAGCGCGGTGGCCGTGCTCTCGTCGTAGCGGCGGTAGTGGGCGCGGCCGAGTGCGTCCACCCGGTCCTGCCAGGAGGAATCCGCCATCGCCCGGGGTGTGCGTAGCCCGGCTCCGAACAGCTCGCGCGCCGCCGCCACCGCGATGTCGGCCCGGATGCGGACCGAGAAGAGCACGCAGAGGGTGAGCAGCTGGTACAGGGGCGCGGGCGTGTTCCGCAGCCTGATGCCGGCTTCCTCGGCGTGGGTCCGCCCGTAGGCGTCCATCAGTCGTCGTACGGTCGTGCGCTGTCGCTGTGTCATGGCGGCGGGTTCCTTCCCTGCGAGCCGGTGCTGCGAGCCGGCGACCTCCTTGCCGTCATCGCGCTCTCCTCGCACCGCCGGCGGAGTCGCCCCACCTACGCGGCTACCCGGCGTCGCCGCCGTCATCCGCCGCGGATTCCCGCCCCACGTCGTGGAGGAGCGGAGCACCGGGTGCCGGCCTGGATCAGCTCAGTTCTTCGGCGAGGAGGTCCATGAGCAGGCCGTCGTGCCAGGTGCCGTCGGCACCGCGTTCGTACTGCCGCATGAGGCCCACGGGCCGGAAGCCGACCTTGGCGTAGCAGCGGATGGCGGCCGCGTTGTCGGCGGCCGGGTCGATGACCAGTCGGTGGAAACCGGCATCGTGGACGAGGTGCCGGGCGAGGGTTCTGACGGCGTCGGTGCCCAGGCCTCGGCCGTGCACCGCGGGGTCCAGGAAGAGGTCGATGCCGGCGTGCCGGTAGTCGGGCTCTTCCTCGGCGTACCACTGGATCATGCCGATGATCCGGTCCTGCCGGTAGATCGTCATGCAGTGGGTGTCGGGATCCGCCAGGTCTTCCGCGACCTCGGCTCCGAGGTCGGGCCCGCCGCGCCAGCGGGCCCGCACCTCGCGAGTGGCGCGGATCGCGGCCAGCGCGGGGGCGTCGTGGGGCTCGGAAGGCCGGAGTTCGAGGGCTTCGCCGCACAGCACTGTCATGCCCCGGAGCCTACGCAGATACGGGTGCCGGGGCCACGGTGTTCTGTGGGCGTCGCGGTGACCGCGCGGACGAGCCGTGTCAACGGCGCGGACGAGCCGTGTCGACCGCGCGGACGAGCCGTGTCAACGGCGGGGACGAGCCGTGTCAACGGCGGGGGCCGGTGTGTGAAGAGGCCCGAAGCGGCCCCGGCCCCCGGACACGGCCGGAGGGGCCCGTAGGGCGCCGACGGGGGGAGAGCCGAGTCCCTGCGTTCGCCGACCGGGCCGGTCCGTGCGGAGATGGGACGATGGAACAGCCGCCCGGTAGCCGACCGTTCGTCGAACGGATTCCGGCCACCGGCCCTCTCGGGAAGGAGGCGGCCATGTCCCCACATCCCGGACCCCGGCCGGTGTCGGCGCCCCCCGACGGGGCGGCCGAGTGCCGACTGCTGCTGGTGCGGCACGCCAAGGCCGTCCCGAAGAACCAGCCGATCCCCGACTTCGATCGTCCTCTGAGCGGACGCGGAGAGGCCGACGCACCCCGGACGGGCCGCTGGCTCGCGGACTCCGGTCTCACGGCCGATCTGGTGTTGTGCTCCCCGGCCCGCAGGACGCGGCAGACCTGGCGGCTCGCGGTCCCCGCGCTGGAGGAGCCTCCGCCCGTCGTGTTCGACGAGCGGCTCTACGATGCGGCCCCGAGCCTGCTGGTCAGCGTCCTGGCGGAGCGGGGACCGGGCCTCGGCCGCCTGGTTCTGGTCGGCCACAACCCCGGCATCCATCAGCTGGCGGTGGCGCTGTGCGGGAGCGGCCCCCAGGACCCCCTGGAGCGGGTGAGGTCGGGATTCCCGACCTCGGGCGTGGTGGTCGTGGACCTGCCCGGCGGGTGGGGCGGGCTGACCCCGGGCGGCGGGACTCTGGCGGCCCTCTGGTCACCGGCCGACTGAGCGTCGCGGCGCGCGTTCAACGGGCGTGGGCGGTGAAGGGGCGCCGCGACTCCCCGCGCCGGCGACGTCGACACGGCGGACTTGCTGCGGTCGGGCCTGACGGACCTGTCCGCACCCCGGGCGGAGCGGCGCTCGGGCCGACCCGTCGAGGGCCCGCCGCCGAGGCCCCGGCGCCGTATCCGCCGCGCCCGGCATGGCGTGCCCGGCGCGGTCGACGCCGAGGTCCCGGGCGTCCGGGCGGGCACGACAAGTGATCTCGCCGGGCATGAGGTGCCCTCCTCGGGGCAGTCGCAGGCTGTAGCCCGTGGCAGCCGACCGCACGGGTGCCGCGCCCGAACCCGGAGGTACGTGATGTTGAGCACGGTTCCGACCTCAAGCGGCCTCCCCGGCGGCCTGGTCGCCCTGCCGAGCGTCTACCGGCCACAGGCGGACACGCGTCTGCTCGCCGAGGCGCTCGCCCATGAGGAACTCGGCCCCCGCACGGACGTCCTGGAGATCGGCACCGGGACCGGAGCGCTCGCTCTCGACGCCGCCCGCAGGGGCGCCGCGGTCACGGCGGTCGACGTGTCCTGGCCCGCGGTGGCGACGGCCCGGGTGAACGCCCTGGCCCACCGGCTGACCCTGAGCGTCCTGCACGGAGACTTCCTGGCGCGTACGAAGGGGCGGCTCTTCGACCTGGTCGTGACGAACCCCCCGTACGTGCCGGCGCCCAGGGCGCGGCTGCCCTCTCGGGGCGCGGAGCGGGCCTGGGACGCGGGCCCCGACGGACGCCTGATGATCGACCGGATCTGTGCGGCGGCGTCGGCGCTGCTGCGCCCGGGTGGCGTTCTGCTGATGGTGCACTCGGGCATGTGCGGGGCGGAGACGACCGTGGACCGGCTGACCGGCACGGGCCTGTCCGCCGAGGTCACGGCGCGAGCCTCCGTCCCCTGGGGGCCGGTCCTGCGTTCGCGACGGGCCTGGCTCGAGCGGCAGGGCCTGGCGCTCGAAGCCGAGCAGCGGGAAGAGCTGGTGGTCATCCGTGCCCGGAAATCCTGACGACACGCCGCGCCCCGCGCCCGCGCGCCGGGTGTCCGTGGATCCGCGGGGCCCGGTACTGGTGGAAGGCCCGGTCGAGATCGTTCTGGACGACGGGACGGTCGTCCGGTCCGACCGCTTCTCCGTCGCCGTATGCACCTGCCGTCGGAGCCGTACGTACCCCTGGTGCGACACCAGCCACCGCCGCCGGGGGCGAACCGCCCGGCCGGCCGAGGGCAAGAAATCCGGAGAGAGATCGAACCAGAACAAAAAAGCACAGGAAGTAACAGAGCAAAACAGGTCGACCCAGGACAGGCCGTCGTGACGCTCCCTCCCCGCCCCGGCCCGTCGGCCGCGCCCCCTCCCACCCCCCGCCTCGTGGACGGGCGTGGCGAGCTGTCCCACGCCGTGACGGAAGCCCTGCGTTCGGGAGGCCCGCCGCGTTACGGCCCCGGGGCCGTGGCGAGCGCCGACGTCTGGGGCGAGGATCTCCAGCTCGCCCTCTACCTCCTGTACGAACTGCACTACAGGGGCTTCGAAGGAGTGGACGACGCACGTGAGTGGGACCCCGATCTGCTGAGGCTGCGCCGGGAGATGGAGGCCCGGTTCCTCGACGCCCTGCGCGCCCGGCTGCCCGAGGTGCCGCGGACGGTCGAGGACGCCTTCGCACCGCTCCTCGTGGAGCCCGTCGACCTCTCCGACAGCCTCAGCCACCGCCTCGCGACCGACGGGGAACTGTGGCAGCTGCGCGAGTACGCGGCCCTGCGCTCCCTCTACCACCTCAAGGAAGCCGACCCGCACGTCTGGGTGGTCCCCCGTCTCACCGGACGGGCCAAAGCCGCCATGGCCGCCATCGAGTACGACGAGTTCGGCGCCGGCCGCGCCGAACGCGTGCACGCGAGACTCTTCGCGGACCTCATGGACGACCTCGGCCTCGACCACGCCTACGGCCGGTATCTCGACCACGCGCCCGCGCCCCTCCTGGCGACCGTGAACCAGATGTCGCTGTTCGGGCTCCACCGCGCCCTGCGCGGCGCCCTCGTCGGCCACTTCGCCTGCGTGGAGATCACGTCGTCACCCGGCTCAAGGCGCCTGGCCGAGGCGATGCGGCGATGCGGGGCGGGAGCCGCCGCCGAACACTTCTACGCCGAACACGTGGAGGCCGACGCCGTCCACGAACAGGTCGTGCGCCACGGCGTCGTCGGCGGACTCCTGACCGACGAGCCCGCCCTGGAGCCCGACATCGCCTTCGGCTGCGCCGCGACCGTCCTGCTGGAGGACCGGCTCGCCGACCACATCCGCGGCGCGTGGGGCCGGGGGCACAGCGCACTGCGCCACCCGCTCGCCCAGGAACCCGGGCGGAGCACCGCTCAGCCGCCCAGTGCGGGCAGCACCTTCTCGCGGTAGGCGGTGAAGAACTCCTCCCGCCGCTGTCCGATCCGGCCGACGACAGCTCACCCTCTGCCGGGCGGACGGCATCACCTTCGACGCACGACGGCCGGACCGACCTCGGGCCGGACCAGCACGGCCGGGCCGGACCGACCCCGGGCCGGACCCGCGCGCTGCGAAGGGCCGCCGTTCGACCGATCTCGACGCCGCCGCCCCGGCGACCCGCCCGGCGTGTGAACGCCGGAGCGGACCAGGAGTGTGTAGCGTCCGAGGCGAGCGGGCCTCCTGCCACGCAGTACCGCTGTCGTGGCCTCGACGGGCCGCGATACCGGGAGGCTGACGTGACGGGTGAGCGGATCGGACCGGCCGAGGTCCTGGCAGCGGCGGAGGCCGCCGCGCCGGTGGACTCCCTCGACGTCGTGACGCGCGAGCTGCGCGTCCGGTTCGGCGCCCGGTACGTGTCGTTCCTGTGCGTCGACATCGTCGGCCGGCGTCTGCTGCGCGTCCACGACACCGCGGCCGTCCATCACGAGGAACGAGCGGCGCAGGTCCTGCTCTCCGGGACCGGGGCGTACGACGAGGTCCTGAGCGGTCAGCGGCTGGTGCTGGCGCCGGACGGCGAGCACGGGCAGCGGCTGCTCGCCCCGGTGACGCACCGCGGCGACGTCATCGGAGTCCTCGAACTGTCCCTTGAGCACACCCCCCTTGACGTGTTGGAGCAGGTCGCGGACGCCGCGCGTGCGCTGGCCTACGTCATCGTCACCGACCGCAGGTTCACCGACCTCTACCACTGGGGCAACCGCACCGGGACCGTCAGCCTCTCCGCCGAGATCCAGCGCCAGCTCCTGCCCTCGGCCGCCTCGTGCGAAGCGCTCCAGTTCACCCTCGCCGGCGCCCTGGTCCCGGCCTCCGACATCGCCGGCGACACCTACGACTACAGCCTCGACGCCGGCACCCTCCATCTGTCCGTCACCGACGCCATGGGTCACGACGTGAGCGCCTCGCTCATGGCCACCTTGCTCGTCAACGCCTCCCGCGGCGCCCGCAGGGCCGGGGAGGACCTGGCGGAGCAGGCCCGTCAGACCCATCAGGCCCTCCTCGAACACGGCCACCGCTCCCTCGCCACCGGGCAGCTGCTGCGCGTTGCCCTGGACGGATCCAGCGCCCAGCTCGTCAACGCCGGGCACCCGTGGCCGCTACGGCTGCGCGACGGGGCGGTCGACGAACTGCAGCTCGACGTCAACCTGCCTTTCGGCGTCGCCGAGCAGGGCGCCTACCAGGTGCAGGACGTGGACCTGCTCCCCGGTGACCGCCTGCTGCTCCACACCGACGGGATGCAGGAACGCGACGCTCGGACGGTCGACCTTCCCGGCCTCCTGCGCGAGACCGCGACCGAGCATCCACGCGAAGCGGTACGCGCCCTCGTCGGCGCGGTTTCCGACGCCTACGGCGGCCGGCCCCCGCATGACGACGCGACCGTCCTGTGCCTGGACTGGCACGGCCCCTGGGGCGGAGGGCGGACGAGCTCCGGTGACACGCGACCGCAGCCCGTGCTCCGTACGCGCGGGGCCTGATGCTCACGCCGGGTCTACGGTGGAAGTGTCCCGTCCCGCGCGGGCGATCCGAGGTGACGGCCGTGTCGATGCCGAGCCCCCCACATCCGCGCGGATCTGCGAACGCGGGAGGAGGGACCTCCATGAGTGCCAAGGAGAAGGCCAAAGCCAAGGCCGAGCAGATCGTGGGCAAGGCCGTTCAGAAGACGGCTCGTATGCGGGGCAAGAAGACCACGGAAGATAAAGGGGCCGCTCTGGGGCTGCGCGGGAAAGCGCGGGCCCGGAAGGAGAAGGCGAAGGACTTCTTCAAGAAGTGACCGGACCGCCGCCGGGCCGCATGGATACCGGTGTTGGGGGAAGGCGCCACGAGGCGTCTCGTTGCGGGACGTGGGGGGACACGTGCGGGAAGGTGACAGAAATGGCCGGAGGCAAGAAGGCCAAGAACGTGGCGAAGACCGCCAAGGGCAAAGTGAAGGAGACCACGGGCAAGGCCGTGGGCAATGAGAGCCTGGCGATGAAGGGCCGTGCCGAGCAGGTCGAAGGCGACGCGAAGCAGGCGAAGGAGAAGGTCAAGGACGCGTTCAAGCGCTGACCCACCGGTCGGCGCGGGCACGGCGTCGACGTGCGGAGACCGAAGGAAGGAGCGGCCCGCGGAGGCCGCTCCTTCCTTGCGCACCCGAGCGGTTCAGCGTCCGCGTCCGCGGCGGCGCCGGCCCGCGGTCTCTTCCTCCTCCGTCTCGTCCTCCTCCGTCTCCTCGTCCTCGTCGGCGTAGTCGCCCTCGTCCGCCTCGTCCTCGTCGGCGTAGTCGTCCTCCGTCTCCTCGTCGCTCTCCTCCGGCTCGAATTCCGCCTCGGCGTCCTCGGCCTCGTCCACGTCCTCGCCTTCGGCGGGTCCGCCTTCCTCCTCGAGCGCGTCCTCGTGCGAGCGGACCACCTCGCCGTCGCGAATCTCGCCGCGCCAGCCCTCGGGCTCGTCGTCGGTGAGGGTGACGTGGCGCCGGAAGTGCTTCATGTCCAGCCGGAGTCGGCGCCCTTGGGCACGCCAGATGTTGCCCGTCTTCTCGAACAGGCCGGAGGGGTAGTACTCGACGGTGAGCAGGATCCGGGTGAGCGAGGGGCCCAGCTCGTGGAAGCTGACGCAACCCCGCGTGGAGCCCTTGGCTCCGTCGGAGGTCCAGATGATGTGGTCGTCGGGGACCTGTTCCTGCACCGTGGCCTTCCAACTCCGGGTCGAGGGGCCCACCTTGACCTTCCAGTCACTGCTC
Organism: Streptomyces sp. NPDC001728; assembly: GCF_040297565.1. Lineage (NCBI taxonomy): Bacteria > Bacillati > Actinomycetota > Actinomycetes > Kitasatosporales > Streptomycetaceae > Streptomyces > Streptomyces sp. NPDC001728. Next base: position 96,341 of record NZ_JBEOZK010000006.1, on the reverse strand, counting down.
GTCTCGTCGCCCTGCGAGACGTTGCGGACGCCCTTGGTGAATCCGCTGAAGTCCTCGTACTGGGTCCAGTGGTTGTAGACCCTGCGGATCGGTGCGCCCACGTCGACGGTCTCGACGATGCTGGTGATCTTCTGGGTGCCGCTCTTGCGCTTTCCCTTTCCCGAGCCGAACAGATTCGACGCCGTCTCGGTGACCTTGTCCTTCAGCCCACCCAGCGATTGGCCCACCATGGCTTTGACGGGGGAGTCGCCCTTCAGCAATCGCCCGCCTATGTCGGTGAGTTTGCCGCCGTTGTCCGCCACGTCGTAGAGCTGGTCGGTGACGTCCCCCAGCTTGTCCGTGGCCTTCTCGGCCAGTTGACCGGTCTGCGCGCTCAGGAAGCCGCCCAGTTCGCTGATGAGTCGGTCCAGCCCTGATTCGGACGTCTTGGTGCTGCCGCGGTCGCGGTCCTCGGTTGCCATGACCTACCTCCGCGTCGCGGGCTTGCGCGCCGACGTCTTCTTGGCCGCGGGCTTGCGCGCGGTCGTCTTCTTGGCGGCCGGCTTGCGCGTCGCCGCCTTCTTGGCCGCGGGCTTGCGCGTCGCTGCCTTCTTCGCGGCCGGCCTGCGCGCTGTGGTCGACTTCTTCGCCGGTCCTGAGGCAGTCTTCTTCGCGGCTGTGGTCTTCTTGGCGGGAGCCGTCTTCTTCGCCGGAGCGCTCTTCTTCGCCGGAGTGGACTTCCGTGCCGTGCTCCGGCTCGACGTGGACCGCTTCTTCGGTGTGTCCTTCTCCGCCGCTGCCGACGACGAAGCCTTCTCGGCCGGTCTGGTCTTCTCGGCGGATGACGCCGTACCGCGTGAGGACGCCTTACGGGAGCGGGACCCGGTGGTCTCCGACCGTGAGCGGGACGCGGTGCCGCCTGACCGGCGCCTCCGTGGCGCCTCCGGTTCGGCTTCGGGTTCCTCCTCCGGTTCCTCCTCCTCAGGCTCCTCCTCGTACTCGCCCTCGGGCTCCTCCTCCCACTCCTCGTCCTCTTCGCCCTCCTCGTGCTCGCCCTCGGGTTCCTCATCGGACTCCCACGCGTCGTCGTCGTACCGCTCGTCCTCTTCGCCCTCCTCTTCCTCCTGGTCACCGCCGCTGCCGAGGGCGAGAGTCCGCTCGTGGAGGGAGTCGGCGAAGTCGGCCAGCTTGCGGTTGGCCGCCGCGGTGAGGGCCTGGCGGCCGGCGTCGAGCGCCTCACCCTTCAACTGCTCGCCCATCTCGGCGACCTGGGGGACGTCCTTGAGCTTGGCGAGTCCCTGCGTCATGAGCTGCCCCGGTTCGAGGCCGAAGCGCCGGCCGGCCAGGTAGGTCGCCACGGTGAACGCGAGGCGAGCCTTCTTCGTCCGTCCCAGTACGTAGCCGCCTGCCACCGCGGCCGCCAGGGCGATCTTGGTCGTGTCCTCCATGACCCCTGTCCCTTCACCGGGGGGCACGACCGTTCCGCTGCTCGCGCGGTACGCCCCGGTCATGTCACGCGTCCGCTGGAGTCGCGTGGGGGCGCCCCGCTGGGGCGGTGGGGAACCAGCCTGTCCTCCGGACATGGCGTACATCCCTATAAGGTGAAATTCTAGCCTTAAGTAGCTCTGCGTCTCAGGAGTGTCATGGGCCCAGTGGATCCGGATCGACCTCGGCGGAGAGCCTCGCGCCCCGCCGACGAGCCGCGCTCGTCCACTCGGCGCAAGTCGGCGCCGAGCAGATCGAAAGCCGTGGACGCGGGCTCTGCGATGGCCGCGGCCATCGATCAGCTCGCGAAACTGCTCGGCAGGCCTCCTGAGTCCGTCTCGTCGCTCAAGCCCACCGATTCGGGGTGGGACGCACAGGTGGAGGTGATGGAACTGGAGCGGATCCCCGACACGACGAGCGTGCTGGCCAGCTACAAGGTCTCCCTGGACGAGGAGGGCACGCTGATCTCCTTCGAACGAACCCGTCGCTACACCCGAGGAATGATCGATCGGCCGTTCTGAGTCAGGCGCGGCCGTGGAAGGAGGCACCATGACCATGGTGCCGCAGAGCGGCAGTGCCCCCGTCAGGGCCGGAGGTGGCTCCACGGGAAGCCTCTACGACGTCCTGGAACTCATTCTGGATCGCGGTCTGGTGATCGACGTCTTCGTGCGCGTGTCACTGGTCGGGATCGAGATCCTCAAGATCGACGCCCGGATCGTGGTGGCCAGCGTGGACACCTACCTCCGCTTCGCCGAGGCGTGCAACAGGCTCGACCTGGAAGCGGGCCGCAAGGCTCCGGCGCAACTCCCCGAAGTCGTCGGCGGCATGATGGAGGGCGGGGCCCACGGCAAGTCCAAGGGCGCGCTCACCGGTGCGGTCGAGGCCGTGACGGAGTCCCTGACCGGGAAGTCCCGTGACGACGAGGAAACGGACGAGGAGGAGGAAGAGGAGGAACCCGCGCCCCGACGCCGACGGCCGGCCGCCCGACGCCCGGCACGACGGGAGAAGGAGTGACCGATGGCCCTGTACGTCTATGCGATCACCGCGGAGAACCACCCCCTCGACATCGACGGCCTGTCCGGCGTCGGCTCCGAGCCGGCCTCCGTGCGCGGCATCTCCTCCGGGCCGCTGTGCGCCGTGGTCAGCGACATCTCCGAGAAGATCCGGCCCAAGCGGCGTGATCTCTCGATCCACCAGGAGGTGCAGGAGCACCTCATGCGCGGCGGCCCCGTCCTGCCCCTGCAGTTCGGCTACACGGCCGCCGACGAGTCGACCGTCGAGCAGGTGCTCCAGAGGGACGCCGACGGCTATCTCGCCAATCTGGACCGGGTCGAAGGGTGCGCCGAGTTCCACGTGAGAGCGTCCCAGGACGAGGGGGACCTCCTGCGGCTGATCCTGCGCGAGACCCCCGAAGCCCGCGAACTCAACGAGCGCATCCGTGGCGGGGACCGGGATCCGCAGCTCCCGCTGGCCCTCGGGCAACTGGTCGCCGCACAGGTGCGGGAACGACAGGACGCCCTGGCGTCCGCACTCGTCGAAGCCCTCGTGCCGTACGCCCGGGAGCACACCGTACGGCAGGCGTCCGGCGAGGACTTCCTCAACTTCTCACTCCTGGTCCCCGACGACCGTCAAGAGGCGTTCCGGACCGAGGCGGCGGACCTCGCCCGCCAGGCCGGGGACGGTGTCGAGTTCCGGCTGAACGGCCCGCTGCCGCCGTACAGCTTCGTGGAGTGAGCGGAGTGACCCGGGAGGAGAGAACCGATGGGGCTGCTGACATCCCTGCTCACCCTTCCCCTCGCGCCGGTGCGCGGAGTGACCTGGGTCGCCCAGAGAGTGCTGGACAAGGCCGAGGAGGAGTACTACAACCCGGCTCCCGTCTGGCGCGAGCTCTCGGAACTGGAGAACCGGCTGGTGCGGGGGGAGATCTCCCAGGAGACCTTCGAGGCCCGCGAGGACGAGCTGCTCGACCGGCTCGAGGAGATCTCCGCCCACCGCACGCACACGCCATGACGGGAAACGAGGACCGCTGCCGTGTCTGATCCCCTGCCCGACCGCTTCGGGTCCGTACCTTCCAGGGCCTCGCCGGTGCCGTACGGGCCGAGTTCCTCCGCGAACCTCGCGGACATCCTGGAGCGCGTCCTGGACAAGGGCATCGTCATCGCCGGAGACATCCGCATCAACCTGCTCGACATCGAGCTGTTGACCATCAAGCTGCGGATCCTGGTCGCCTCCGTGGACAAGGCGAAGGAGATGGGCATCGACTGGTGGGAGCACGATCCCTCGCTCTCCTCGAAGCACAGTGGGAAGACGCTGGAGGAGGAGAACCGCCGCCTCCGCGCGGAGGTGGAGGCGCTGAAGCGCGACGCGGTGACCGGCGGCGAACGTCGGCAGCCGGAATCGCTCCGGCGGCGTGAGCGGGCCGGCGAGCCGGAGGCGGAAGAACTCGATGCGGATGAGCCGGACCAGGACCTCGACGCGGACGACGGGGACGGGGGAGACGGGCCGACGCCGCGCCGAGGGGCGGCACGACGAAGGCGCAGCACATGACCGACCGCGAGAACCTCACCTACGTCTACGCCGTGGTACCCGACACGGGGCGGGTGCGGACAGCCGTGGAGGGCGTCCGCGGCGTGTCGGGCGCGGCCGTGTCCCTCCTCGGTGAGGACGCGCCCCCCGAGGGTGAAAGCCCCTCGCCCCCCGTCGCGTTCGTCATCAGCCGGGTGGCGTCGGACGAGTTCGACGAGCGGACGCTGAAGGCCCGTTTCGAGGACCTGGAATGGCTGGAGGAGATCGCCCGCACCCACCACGAGGTGGTGCAGGTGATATCCCGTCACGAAACCGTCCTCCCGCTGCGGCTCGCGACCCTCTACCAGGACGACGAAGGCGCCCGCGAGGCACTGGCCGTCCAGCGGCACCTCTTCGCCGAACGCATCGCCCTGCTCCGTGACCGGAGCGAATGGGGCGTCAAGCTGTACATCGCCGCGAGCGGGTCCTCGAAGGACCGTGGCGCCGACGGCCCCGGGAGCACCGGCACACTCAGCCCGGGCAAGGCCTACCTCCAGCACCGCCGGGCCCAGCACAGCGCCAGGGAGGACTACTACCGAAGCGCCCAGGAGGCCGCCCGGCGCATCGACACACTCGTCTCCCGGTTCCGTACCCACCGGGTCCGCCATCCCGCCCAGCACGGCGCACTGGCGGGGCCCGAGGAGAACGTCCTCAACGACGCCTATCTCGTCCCCGACGACCGGATCGAGAGCTTCCGCGCGGCGCTCGCCGCCGTGGCGGCAGACCTCGACGGCGTACGCGTCGAGGTGACCGGCCCGTGGGCCCCGTACTCCTTCGCCATGCCGCCCCCGCCGTCCGAGCCGCCCCAGGAGGGTGTCGCGTCGAACGGACCGCCACGATGAGCGTCGCCCCACCCTACGAGCCGCTCCCCGACCGGCAGGTCGCCCTCATCGACCTGCTCGACAGACTGCTGAGCGGCGGTGTGGTCCTCTCCGGGGACATCGTGCTCTCGATCGCCGACATCGACCTCGTCCGCGTCTCTCTGCGCGCTCTGATCGTGTCCGTCGGCTCCGAGGCGGATCCGCTCGGGCCATCGGCCCGGAGGCAGACGTGACCGGGACCGGCCCGGCGCCCGGAGAACCGGACGGCGTTCCGGGTACGTCCCCGCCCCTGGACGGCATCGGCGCCGCCCTGGGCGACGCGTTCCGCCTCGTGCAGGCACCGCCCGCCCCCGCCGACGCGCCCGGCCGCCCCGCGCGCAGAATCCGTACCGACCACGAGTCGGTCGAGGAGGACCTCCTCAAACTCGTCCTCACCGTCGTGGAACTCCTTCGCCAGCTCATCGAGAGACAGGCGTTGCGGCGCGTCGACGCCGGCGGCCTCACCGACGAACAGGAGGAAGAGCTGGGCGCCACCCTGATGGCGCTGCACGACGCGCTGAGCGACCTCTGCGCCGAGCACGGCTACACACTCCAGGACCTCAACCTCGATCTCGGCCCCCTGGGTCCTCTCCTCCCACCGGCCGACGGAGGGCCCGAGTGACAGGACCGCGTGCAACCACCGCCGGGCAGGCTCGGCGTTCCGCGCGCCCGCGCGCGAGGATGGAAGCGTGAACACCTCCGGGAAGTCCGGTCCGGGCCTGCGGGAGCGGGTCGGTACCAGCCTGTTCAGCCACGTCGCCGGACCCTCGGGACCGCGGAACCGGGACCGGATCCACGGCACCCCGGGCCCGCGCTGGTTCGGACCCGAGCGGCCCATCCGCACCGTCCACGGGGACGCGTCCATGTTCATCGGCGGTCTGAGCGCGCTCCTCCTGCAGTCCCTGCACCCGCGCGCCATGGCCGCCGTCGCCGGGCACTCCGGCTTCCGCGGCGACCCCTGGGGACGCCTCCAGCGGACCAGCACCTTCCTCGCCTTCACGACCTACGGCACCGCCGAGGACGCCCAGCGCGCCGTGGACCACGTCCGGGAGGTGCACGAGCGGATCAGGGGGACCACTCCGGACGGCGAGCCCTACCACGCCGCCGACCCGCACCTGCTGTGCTGGGTGCACGTGGCGGAGGTGGACAGCTTCCTGCGCGCGCACCAGCGTTTCGGGGCCACCCCGCTGGACGGCGCCGGCTGTGACGCCTACATCGCCGACGCGGCTCGGGTCGCCCGCGCCCTCGGGGTCCCCGATCCGCCGTGCGACCGCACCGCCCTCGCGGCCCGGCTGGCGCGCTACCACCCCGAACTCCGCGCCACGGCGCAGGCACGGGACGCGGCGCACTTCGTACTCCGCGAACCCCCGCTGCCGTGGGTCGCCCGCGGCCCCTACGCCGTACTCGCCTCGAACGCGGTCCGGCTGCTGCCACCGCAGGCCCGCACGATGCTGGACCTCCACCCGGCGCCGTACCTTCCGGAAGGCCTCGTACGGCTGTCCGGACGGGCGCTGACGGGGACGATCCGATGGGCGATGGCGGCTCTCCCGCCCCGCGAGGAGCCCACCGAGGCACGCTGACGGCTCCTCGGCTCCTCGCGGACCTCAGTGAGGAGGTGCCGCGGGAGGTGCCGATACGGTAAGCGGGTGCAGGCAGCAAGCGAAACACCCGAACGGCCCGATCGGCGGCCCTGGAGCAGGCTCCACCGCGCGCGCGTCCTCTACCGCAACGTATCGAAGCGGAAGATGGCCTGGCTGCTCCTCAAGGACACCGTCAACTCGTGCATCGAGTACCGGATCCTCGGCCTCGCCGCCGAGGCCGCGTTCTTCACCCTGCTGTCCCTGCCACCGCTGCTGCTCGGCCTGATCGCGGTCCTCGGCTACGCCGACGCCCTGACCAACACCGACACCGTGGCCAGCATCAGGGAGAACATCCTCCACGCGGCCGGCACGGTCCTCTCCGACCGGGGCGTCCACGACATCGCCGAACCGCTCCTGAACGACATCACCCAGGGCAAACGGCCCGAGCTGATCTCTCTCGGCTTCGCCATCGCCCTCTGGTCCGGATCGCGCGCTGTGAACGTCTTCATCGACACCATCACCGTCATGTACGGGCTCGACGGGCACCGGGGCATCGTCAAGACCCGGCTCCTCGCCCTGCTGCTCTACATCGTGGCGCTGCTCATCGGAGCCGTCGTCCTGCCGCTGGCGGTGGTCGGGCCCGACCGGGTCGTCGAACTCGTGCCCTGGGGCACGGAGGTGGTCGCCGTCCTCTACTGGCCGGCCGTCATCCTGCTGTCCGTCGCCTTCCTCACCACGCTCTACCACGTGTCCGTACCCGTCAGATCGCCGTGGATCGAGGACATCCCCGGCGCCCTCGTCGCGCTCGGCATGTGGGTCCTCGGCAGCTTCGTGCTGCGGATCTACCTCACCAGCCAGGTCGAGGGCCCGACGATCTACGGCTCGCTCGCCGCCCCCATCGCCGTCCTCCTCTGGATCGGCATCTCGGCCTTCGCCGTCCTGGTCGGCGCCGCCGTGAACGCCGCCATCGACCGGGTCTGGCCCTCCGTCGCCACCGCCGCCGCCCGTGAGGCCAACGAACGGGCCCGCGCCGTCCAGGCCGCCGAGCTCGTCGCCCGCGTGCGGGCCGAGGCGGAGGACGTCGACGAGGACGACCCCGACATGCCCTCCGAGTTCCCCGAGCGCTGGTCGAGGTTCCTGCCCCCGGACGACGTGAAGTCCCGCCTCCACTCCGGCTGGGAGAAGGACTGACCCAGCGGGCGGGGCCTATCGTCGAGGGGTGTACGAGGAACGCCCCGCCCTGCTCGACGGAGCCGTCCTGTGGACCCGGACCGCCGCCGGCTCCACGGCCGGCGCCACCGGCGCCGCCACGGCCGAACGGCCGGTCCTGCCCGACGGCTGCATGGACCTGATCTGGGCCGACGGACACCTCCTCGTCGCCGGACCCGACACACGCGCGTACGTGCCGGGCGAATTCGCAACCCGGTACGCGGGCATCCGCTTCGCCCCCGGTGACGCGCCCGCCTTCCTCGGCGTACCCGCCCACGAACTCCGCGACCGGCGGGTTCCCCTCGCCGCGCTGTGGGGCGAGGCGCAGGCGCGGCGGCTCGGCGAACGGATCGGGGCGGCCTCGGGTCCGGCCGCCGCCCTGGACGCGTTCGTACGGCGCCGGGCCGCCGACGCGCCCGACCCCGACCCGCTGCTCCGGGCCGTGGTGGCCCGGCTCGCCGCCGGGCGGGCGGTCGAGGAGACGGCCGGGGCCGTCGGGCTCGGCGCCCGGCAACTGCACCGGCGTTCCCTGGACGCCTTCGGCTACGGCCCCAAGACCCTCGCCCGCGTCCTCCGCCTCCAGCGCGCGCTCGCGCTCGTCCGGGACGGCGTGCCGTACGCGGAGGCGGCACTGCGCGCGGGCTGCGCCGACCAGGCCCACCTGGCCCGCGAGACACGGGCACTCGCGGGGACGACGCTGAGCGCCTACACGGCCTCGGTGGCCGTATCGGGAGCGGCGCCGGCGTCGGCGAACAGCGAGACGCCGCTGCCGTCCGGGTCGAGGACCACCGCGTAACGCTGGCCCCAGACGGCGTCCCAAGGCTTCAGATGCCCCCGGTACCCGGCGGCCGTCAGTTCCTCGTACACCGCGTCCACGTCTCCCGGCGTACCGCACCGGAAGGCGAGCTCGATCCGGTGGCCGCCCTCGGGCCGCGTCCAGTCGGGGTCGAAGGAACGGACGACGTCCTCCGTGTCCCAGGCGATCCGCAGCCCGCCGGGCAGCGTCGCCTCCACGTGCGGGGCGGACCCGCCGGAGTCGGGGACGTCCAGGCCGAGACGGCGGTAGAACGCGAGCGAGGCGGCCATGTCGGAGACGACGAGACCGATGAGGTCCAGCTGCGGGGTGATGCGGGATGTCCTGTCCATGGAGGCACCGTAGGCGTGCCGCCACCCTCCGGTCTTGAACGAATCGGACGCGCCCCCGCCCTGCCGCACCACCGGTCCCCCCGGCTACGGTCGGCCCATGAGCACGCGCGTGTACGGACGGACCTCATGGCCCTGGGCGGCGGCGGCCGTCCTGTTGTTCTGGCAGACCTGGTACGTCTGCCATGTGTTCGCCACCGAGTACTCGGGCGTGCGGTGGGAGTGCGACTCCGACGGCTGCGCCACGAACCAGCTAGCGGGCGGTGCGCTCTTCCTCGCCGTGCCCTCGCTGGTGGGCGCCGCCGTGCTCGCGGCCCCGTTCCTCGGGGCCGCGGGCGCCGGTATCGCCCTCCTCCTGGCCGCCTACGGGTTGCTCGTGGGCCGGGAGGACGACGACGCGGTCCTCTGGGCGTACGGCCTGGCGGCGCTCGGCGCCGTCCTGGTCGTGGCCGGAGCCGTCCGGGCGATACGCCCCAGGGACGCGGGCGACACCACCCCGCCCCAGGACCCCGCTCACGACACCGCCCCGGCCGAGGCGGGCCGTCTCCCCCTGCGCTCCCTGCTGCGCCAGGCCGCCACTCCCGCCACCCTCGGCACGGCCGTGCTCGCCGCCGTCGCCGCCACCGCGCTCGCGCACGGGGTGTTCGAAGGCCCCCGCTGGGTGATGATGCTCGGCCTGAACGGCACCGTCGCCCTCCTGGTGGCGCTCGGCCTGGCGCGGCTGCGCCACCGGCCGGGCGTCGCACGCGGCCCCGTATCCGGGCCGGGTGCCGCCTTCGCGCCCGCGCGGCTGCACTCGCTCACCACCCGGGGCGCCGCCTTCGTCTTCGACCTGACCGTCCTGCCGGACGGGGGAGAGCCGTACCGGATCGCGGTCGAGCACCCCCTCGACCTCCAGCACGTCCACGTCCACCGCGCGGGCGTCGTCCGCCACGACCCGCGCCGCCCCTGGCGGGTCGACCTCCCGCAGCACCCGCCGACCGCCGCCCTGAGCCGCGCCCGCGCCGCCGCCGCCCGCGCGGAGGACATCCCCCCGGCGGCACGCCTGCACGTACCCGCCCCCGGGGCCACGGCCCTCGCCGTCACCGCACTGCTCACGGCGGTCCTGATGACGGTGCTCGCGGTGGCCTGAACTAATCCGTGGCGCGCGCCGGGCCACCGCGGCGGCGGTCACCGCCGTACGAGATCGCGAGAGTCAGGAGCGGGACCGGCGGCTTTGTCCAGGACATGGAGGGTCGGCAGCAGGTGGCTCTCGTGGCCGTAGGCGCCCGCGCCGGACCCATGGGTCGGACCAGACCGACCGGCCGGATCCGGCTCGCGACAGTGCCTGCGGGTCTGGCGGAACCGGCCCGCCGTCGCCGACCTCAGTCGTCGTACCGCAGCCGGTCGACGACACCCACGACGCCGTCCACACTGCCGCAGAGCCGCATGACCACCGGCGTCAGACCGCGGCGCGGCAGAACGCCGCTGAGGGTCACCACGCCGTCGACGACCTCGACGTTCACCGCGGAAGGGGACAGACGCAGGGTGCGGGTGAGGAGGTCCTCGACGATCTCCTCCTGGATCGCACGATCGCGGCGCAGGAACAGCTGGACCAGGTCACTGCGGCTCAGCACGCCCAGGACCGCTCCCTCCTCGTCCACGACCGGCAGTCGCTTGATGCCCTGCCGGTCCATCACCCGGGCCGCGCGCACCACGCTCCACTCCGGCCGGGCCACCACGGCGGGACTCGACATGAGTTCGCCGGCGCTGTTCCCCCCGCCGCCGTTCGCCTGACGGCGGACGAGGTCACGCTCGGAGACCACGCCGAGCGGGCGGTTTGCCTCGTCGACGACGCACACGGCGGTGATGTCGAACTCGTGGAGCAGACGGGCGATCTCCCGAAGGGAGGTATCCGGGCGGACGCACACCGAGGTGGGAGTCATCAGATCGGCGACGCTGCGGTGCCTCATGACGTGTCACTCCCGGTCGCGGCGGCGATGCGCCGCCTCACCTCGTTCGTCAGGGCCGCCAGACGCGGTGACACGGAGACCACCGGCGTTCGCGGTTCGTCGATGCGGCGTGCGGCCTCCGGCACTTGTTTGAGGTTCGTCTCGAAACGGGTGCGCGTGGAGGCGAGGGAGGGGCGCGGCCCGATCCTGTGACCGTTCCGCATCACGGTTCGCAGCAGTGGCTCAGTGCCAGCCGGAGCGGGGTCGTCGCGCAGTCCTATCACGTCCAGGAGGTCCGGTCGGCGGAAGACCTGCTTGGGTGCGGGGGCGGTGACCTTGCGGGACGACAGCTTCATGACCGGCCGTCCGTCGTACGCGACGAGCTTGTAGGCCGCGTCGAGGTACGGGGCGTCGGCGGAGACGCCCACCTTCGTGCCGACGGCGAACACGTCGATCGGCGCCCCGGACCGTACGAGCGTGTCGACCGCGTGTTCGTCGAGGCCGCCGCTGGCGATGATCCGCACCCCCGCAAGTCCCGCCTCGTCGAGGAGGGCGCGGGCGCGCCGCGCGAGTGCGCCGAGGTCACCGCTGTCGAGGCGGATCGCGCATCCGTCCGGAGGGCCCAGCTCCTTCAGGACGCGCGCGGCGGTCCGGGTTCCGCGCTCGGTGTCGTACGTGTCGACGAGCAGGGTGACGGGGCCCGGGTGTGCCCGGGCGAAGGCGCGGAAGGCGTCGAGTTCGTTCGGGAACGCCTCGACGTACGAGTGGGCCATCGTGCCCGATGCCGGGATTCCGAACCGGACGGCGGCGGCCACGTTGCTCGTGCCCGCGAACCCCACCAACGCTCCGAGCCGTGCCGAGGCCAGCCCGGCCTGCGGACCGTGGCTGCGGCGCAACGAGAAGTCGATCACCGGGCGTCCCGCCGCCGCGATCACACAGCGAGCTGCCTTCGAGGCGACCGCGGTCTGGTGGCAGATCAGTGAGAGCAGATACGTCTCGACGAGCTGTGCCTGCGGGAGCGGCGCGGTCACCTCAAGGAGCGGCTCGCCGGCGAGGACGATCGTTCCCTCGGGTACGGCCCGCACCTCGCCGTCGAAACGGAGCCCCACGAGCGGGTGGAGGTCCTGCTCGCGGCGGTGCAGCACCTCGGCGAAGTCCCTGACGTCCGCCGGGCCGACCGTGAATTCCGACAGATAGTCGAGCGCGGGCTCCAGCCCGGCGGCTACGAGGAATCCCCGCTCCGGCGGCAGATCTCGTACGAAGAGGCTGAACGTGGCAGGTGATCGCATCCCCTCACGGAGGTACGAAAGGGCCATCGTGACCTCGTAGAGGTCGGTGGTCGTCACCTTCGACACGCCACTCAGCTCCTGTCGTGTCCGTACGCCGCAGGGCGGCGCCACATATCCACGACGCCTTCCACCTCTCACCTTCCGCGTGGTCGCCTTCGCCGGAACAGGGCCGAACGGTCCTTGGCCCGGGCCGAACGGTTCCGGGTCGGCGGACGTCGCTTGCGCGTGCGGCGCGTTCGTCCACGAACCCGCGCGGATCGCTCGCCCTGGCGATCGACCGTCGTCGGCCTGCGGGAACGCGATGAGACGGGCGCGCCGTGGCGGCCATGGGCAACGGACTCGTCCACGCCCTCTACAGGTCGGGGTGGCCTCTGGGCTTCGCGTCCGCGCTGTGGAGCGAAGGCCGCGTGGAAACCGAGGCGCCCGTGAGAACCGCTACGAGGCGATCGCGGTGATCGAAGAGGCGCTGAGCCCCGGACCGGGACTGTCAGAGGGCTCCGTGGCGGTGCACCTTGCGGCGCACGGCCGATGTCCGGCGTTCCTCATGCGGGACCAGTCGGCGCCGACCGGGCCGACCTGCTGGGTGCCGACGGCTCTCCGACCGGCGCCGCGGCGGTGGACTCGGCGTTCACGAAGGCGCGCCGCGCGGCGTCGGCCTCGAAGCCCTGACGCCTGGACCACGTGGAACGCCCCTGTGCCTCCGTCGAAGGATCCCTCCGGCCCTCACGCGAGCAGACCGGGCGGGTTCGCCCCGGCCGAGGAGCGTCTGCTCGCCGAGGCACTCGGGGCCGCCGGGAGAGACACCCGGACGTCCCGATCGTGCACCGCTCCGGCGGGTGGTCCGGATGACTGCTCCTGGGCCGGGACGCGGCTCGAGGCGACAACGTGAGCGGGGGTGACGAGACTGGAATCGAAGTGAGAGAGGAGGTCGCCGGATACGACTGCGGACCTTCCTCGCGGGGTTCCGGCTGGTGGCCGCGCCCGGCCCGGCCGTGGTCGCCGTGCCCGCCGACCGGGCGGGTCCCGTGCGACGTGCCTGCCTCGGCAATCCGTACAGCGACCTGGCCTCGCCCTGCGAGCGCCGCGCAAGGATCCGTCACGCGGCCGGGCGCGAGGCGACCCGCCTGGTGGCCGCCGAGATCCGCAGGAGACGGCGACGACTCCGCGCTCTGCGCCACCACTGGATCCCGCCGGCTGAGCGGAGAACCGGCCGCCGCCGAACAGAGCCCGGAGCAGACGGAGCACGAGGAATCCGTCCGCGGACGGTGGGCCTCCGCAACGGGAGATGCGGGGATCGCGGGTTCGTCACGCATCTGACGCTGGGAGAGCACCATGCGGCCGACGTTCGTTCTGGGGCGGATCGCCGGGGTCCGGATCGGAGTCCACTGGAGCGTTCTGCTCATCTTCGCCGTGATCGCCCTCGGGCTCGCGGAGGGCCGCCTCCCCGACTCTCACCCGGGCGATCCATGGCCCGTGTACTGGGCGGTCGGGCTGCTGACCGCAGTGGTCTTCTTCGCCTCCTTGCTCGCGCACGAGCTTGCGCACGCGACACTCGCCCGGCGCAACGGGGTCGAGGTCGACGACATCGTCCTCTGGCTTCTCGGCGGTGCGGCACGTCTCAAGGCGGAGGCGCCAAGCCCGGCAGCGGAGCTGCGGATCGCGGGCGTCGGCCCCCTGGTCAGCCTCGTTCTGGGAGCGCTCTTCACGCTGGCCGCGTGGCTCCTCGCCGTGCTGTCCGCGCCCGGACTGGCCGTCGAGGCGGTCGCCTGGCTCGCGGCGATCAACATCCTGCTGGCGGTCTTCAACACCATCCCGGCCGCCCCGCTCGACGGCGGACGCCTCCTGCGCGCCTTCCTGTGGTGGCGCACGGGGGACCGGCTGCGCGCGACTGCGGGCGCGACCGCGGCAGGACGCGCCTTCGGCTGGTTGCTGGCGGTGGCAGGCCTGCTGCTGTTCGTCCGGGGGGACGTCGGCGGCGGACTGTGGCTGGCGGTGATCGGCTGGTTCCTGGCCGCCACCGCCACCATGGAGGGACAGCAGGCGCACCTGCGGGTCGCGCTCGCGGGCGTTCCGGTGCGACAGGCCATGACTTCGGACCCGATCACGGCCCCCGTCGGCCTTACGGTCGCCGGCTTCCTGGCCGGATCCCGGTACCGGTATCGCCACTCGGCGTTCCCGGTGACCCGCGATGGCTCGGCGCCCGTCGGCCTCATGACGCTTGAGCTGGCCATGAAGGTTCCGGAGGACCGGCGGCACGCCATGACGGTGGAGCAGGTCATGCTGCCGTTGTCGCAGGTCACGGTCGTCGGCGTGGACGATCCCCTGGCCGATCTGCTGCCTCGCATCGAGCCGGGCGCGGAGCACCGCGTTCTGGTGGTCGACAAGGAGAGGTTGGTCGGCATCGTCTCGGCATCGGACGTCAGCCGCACGGTCACGTGGCTGATGACGAGCACGCCGCACGGACGCGGCGGCGGCCGGGGCGTGCAGCGTCCCTGAGACGGGTCCGGGAGGGCTTCCCAGCATGCGCTCCGTCCCGCCCGTGGAACAGGACGCGCCGATCGCGCTCCGCGACACCACCAAGCATCCGGTTCTCCGTCCGCCGACGGCATCGCGGTGAGTCGATGCTGTGACAGCACCCGCGCGATCTCCTCGAACGGTGCGCCTGCCGCGGACGATCGCCACCTCGCGTGGCATCAGCCTGCCGCGCTCCCGCGAACCGGGTTCGCTCGCCAGGACAGTCCCCCTGTAACCCCGTCCTGCCGCGCCCGCCCTACCGTCAGAAGTGCCGAACGGTCCCCTTCCGGGACCCTTGGCCCCTACGAGGGATGTCCTGCTCGCCGCAAGGTGGAGGGAAGAACCGCCGGCAGCGGAGACATCGGGGCTCCGCGCTCGTGCCGGGAGGCGAAGGTCATGAGTGGGACCGAGACATCCGGGAACCGCACGAGCCGGACGCTGGTTCCTGGGCGTCCGCCACCAGGTGCCCGGCTCATGCGATCGACGAGGCGGCCATGGAAGGGCCGCAGGAAGTCCAGGCGTGGAACACGACCCCGCCCCCGAGCCGA
The DNA here is from genome assembly GCF_040297565.1 of Streptomyces sp. NPDC001728. Lineage (NCBI taxonomy): Bacteria > Bacillati > Actinomycetota > Actinomycetes > Kitasatosporales > Streptomycetaceae > Streptomyces > Streptomyces sp. NPDC001728. The sequence goes on along the minus strand of NZ_JBEOZK010000006.1, from coordinate 81,238 downwards.
ACCAGACATGGAGGAAGCGCCATGGTTCGCGTGCGGATCCTGTACGCCTCCGAGCACCGCTCCACGCAGGAGATAGCCGAGCGGATCGGCACTCGGCTGAGAACTCACCGTCACCTCGTCGAAGTGCTGGCTCTGGATTCGGACCCTGGCAGGAAGGCGCTTGGTCAGGCTGACGCGCTCGTGCTGGGGAGCGCGGTTCATGACGGGGCCTGGCTGCCGGTGGCGGAATCGGTCGTCCGAGGCGGGGCCGTGCGGTTGCGTCAACAGCCGGTGTGGATGTTCAGCGTCGGTATGTCCGCCGCCCTGCCCAAGCCGTTGCGCCGGTGGGCGGACCGCGTGGAGCAGCCGCGTATCGCCGCGCTCGTCGAGGCCGTCCGTCCCCGGGAGCACCGGCGGTTCTCGGGTGTGATCAGGCGCGAACACCTGGACCGGAGAGGGGCCGTGCTCTTTCGTCTGCTCGGCTGTCGTTACGGAGACCACCGGGACTGGGCGGCGATCGAGGCATGGGCGGACGACATAGCCGGGCAGCTCAAGGAGCTGCCCGCACTCGGGCCCGCGGAATGACGCGGTTCATGGTCGACCGGCCCCCCGTCATGTCCTTCGCGGAGGGGGGCCGGCCCTGCACTGCGTCCTGAGAGCTCACGCACCGCCTTCCACCAGGGAGGCGAGTGCGGCGTCGAGGCGGCGAGCCGCCTCGTCCGCGACGGGGGCCATCGCGTCGACGCCGGTGAGAGCGACCATGGTGGAGGGGTCGATCGCCTGCACGATCACTTGGTCACGGTCGGTGCGGACCACGACGTTGCAGGGCAGCAGCAGGCCGACCGAGCGATCGGCGTCCAGCGCCTGACGGGCGAGTGGGGGGTTGCACGCTCCGAGGATCAGGTACGGCTCCATGTCGTGGTCGAGCTTCTCCTTGAGCGTGGCCTGGACGTCGATCTCGGTCAGGACGCCGAAGCCCTGGTCCGCCAGTGCACGGCGGACGGCTTCCACCGTCTCCTCGAAGGTGCCTGTCGGCTTGACGGTGTGGTCGTACTGCATGGTCTCCGCCTCACTGTTCCGATGACGAGGCCGTCGGCTCGTAGCCGGCCAGGGCCGTCACGCTGCTGTGCGGGCGGCCCTGGCCGGGCCGCCCGTGCAGCATGATGCCCTGGCCGCACCCGTCCGGAGGCGAACCACCCCCCGCGGCGGGTCACGCGGTTCGCGTCGGTTCTGTTCGCCCGGTGCGACGGAAGCTGACTGCCCGGTCCGAGGGTGGCTGAGTGCATCGCTCCGGCGGACCTGCCAGCCGACGGAAGGGGCCGGTTCGGCCCCCTGCGGGTCTCGTTGATCGGAGGCGGGCAGCCGCGGTCCGGCGATGTGGAGCAGGACGTACGCCGCGCAGTCGACCTCATGGCGTACGCGGGTGCGGCCGGGTGTCCATGGACGGCGGCCCAGGTGGTTCCTCGAGCACGCTCCAGGCGACCGGGCCCAAGAGGTCGGCCAACCGCTGGAAGACGTCGACGAGCATGTCGTCCACGGTGAGGACGCCCACGACTCGGTGATCCTCCAGCACGGGCAGGCGACGGACCCCGGCCGTGCGGAACGTCCGGTAGGCCGCGTGGATGTCGTCGGTGACGTTCACCGTGATCACGGGCGAGGTCATCACCGAATCGACCACCTCGTCCGCGTCGAGGCCCCTGGCGAGAGCGCCCAGCGCGAGGTCGCGGTCAGTGACGATGCCGCGGAGGGTGCCGCCCTCGGTGACCACCACGGATCCGACGCCGTACTCGGCCATCTCCCGGGCGACCTGACGCAACGGTGTCCTGGTCGGTACGGACACCGCAGGATGGCTCATGGCCTCGGAGACCTTCATGGCTCCTACAGTCCCTGGGACAGCAGGAGCTCGTGTGCCAGTCGGGCACCGCGGGCCGCCTGTTTCTCCATCTCGGTGTCCTGTGACGGGATTTCCTCCAGTCCTTCGGCCAGCGCCTTGACGGCCTGGGCCAGGACCTGCACCTGGGTCTCCAGGATGCGGAGCCTCTCGTGCTCGTTCGGGACGATGTTCTCGGACATCACGTCTCCTTTCGCGGGGCAATGGGGGAGCGAGCGGCACAACGGTGTCGTCCGCTGTCAGTCCGGCTCCAGGTAGGGGCGGCGGAAGACCAGGGGGCCGGCGTCGTGCGGGCGTAGGGCGGCGAGTGCCTGGGAGACCGCGGCCTCCAGAGGACCGCTGGTGTCGATAACGACGGCTTCCGCCCACGGCGGCTCCCGTGCCGCCATTGCGTTGGCCACGTCGAGGTCGGCATCGGAAGGTCCGGAGGCGCGGCCTTCCAGCCGGGCCGCCGTCATCTCGTCCGGGATACGGCAGTGCAGGGCCACGAGGTCTGCGCTGGTGCGTTCGGCCACTCGGTGGGCGGCTTCACGCTGCGCGGCGTTGGACCAGGTGGCGTCAAGGACGACGGACTCACCGCGGGAAAGCAGCGTGGCCGCGCGTTCCAGCAGGGCCGCGTACGTCGTGGCGGTCCACTCGGGCGTGTACAGACCCTCACCGTAGGAGGCCGAAGCGGGCCGGTCCGCAGGGAAGCCCGCGAGTTCTTTGCGCAGCCGGTCGCTGCTGAGCAGGGTGACGCCCAGACGGTCGGCCAGTGCACCGGAGAGGGTGGACTTCCCGCTGCCGGGGAGTCCACCCACGAGGGTCAGCCCGACGGCGGAGGCACGCAGGTGCCGCAGGGTCGCGGCGATCAGCCGCCGCGCGGCGAGGCCGGCTCCCGGCGCGCCTTGGCGTGCCTGGATCAGGGAGACCTTGGCGCGGACGAAGGCGCGGTAGGCGACGTAGTGGTGCCGCAGGGACGGCGGCGCGGGGTCGCCGGAGTACTCGCTGTACCGGGCGAGGAAGAACGCCGCCGATTCCGGGGCATCGAGCTGTTCCAGGTCCATGGCGAGGAAGGCGGCGTCGTCGAGGCCGTCGACGTAGCGCAGGCGGTCGTCGAACTCCAGACAGTCCAGGACGCGGGGGCCGTCGTCGAGGCAGAAGACGTCCTCGGCGAGCAGGTCGCCGTGGCCGTCGACGATCCGGCCCTGCTCGACGCGCGTCTCGAACAACCGTTCACGGCCCGCGAGATAGCGGCGGACCAGCCGCTCGACCTCCTCCGTACCTTCGGGCAGGCGGCCTTCTCCGCCCATCTCACGCACCTGCGCGAAGCTCGCCTCCCAGCGCGACGACAGGGCGTCCCGGGTGCCCTGAGCGTCCACGTCCGGCGTTCGAAGGGCGCTCGCATGGTGGGTCGCGAGCAGACGGGCCACGGCCCGCAGGGCATCGTCGACAGCCGCCCCGTCTCGCACAAGTCGCGACAGGCGGCGCTCCGCCGGCATGCGGCGCATCGCGACGAGAGGCTCGGGCGGTTCCGTGCCTGGGGCGCGGATCTCGCCCACGCCCAGGTAGACATCCGGGGCGAAGCGGCGGTTGAGAGCGACTTCCTGCTCGCAGGCGGCCCGCCGAGCCTCCACGGTGGTGTAGTCCAGGAACGTCAGGTCGACCGGCTTCTTGAGCTTGTAGGCGCGGTCGCCCACGAAGAACACGACCGCGGTATGGGTCTCGCGCACCTCCGCCCGCGGCAGCGTGCCGGTGTCGGAGGCGGCGCCCGGAGGGAGCGGGGCGGTGTGCTCCTCGCGCACCGTCGCGATCAGCTCGTTCAACGGGGTCGCCTCAGTCATGGGGGACGACGGCGACGGGGCGGCGCGCGTGGTGCACGACGTTTCGAGAAGCGGGCGACGAGCCCCTTTCCAGTGTCTCGGGACGGACCAGGACCAGCGGCCGCGTAGCCCGTGCCACGACGGACCTGCTGACGGAGCCGTGGGAGCAGCTCTCGGTCAGGCCGCGCGGCCCCGGTACGGTCGGCTCGGACTCCGATGCCGCCTTCCGCGGGGCGTTCTGGGCGCGGTCGGCGACCAGGTTGCCGGGAATCAGGAGGCCCGGGTGGCGGGCCTGGAGTTCCGCCCGCGCCCGGTGCACCGGGCGCCTCGCCCGGTAGTTCTGATCGATCTCCGAAACGGCGCGAACCGGCTCGGGCGCCGACCTGGGCCAGGCATGTGTCAGTCGCGGCGTGCGCTTGGGGCGCTCGGCCTCGTCAGCGGCCCAGCGAGCGGCGGCCATACCCTCGGGCGGGCGGTCGGGGCCGACCGTGACGACTGGCTCCATGGCGACTACCTCCGTGTCGTACGGCGCCGGGTGGAGGGACAGATCGAGGGTGGCTCCATGACCGTCGAGGACACCGCTCTCTCCTTCGAGGAGTACCCCAGATCGTCCCGCCGCGCATGCGGACGGGGATGTCCGGCTCGGGAGCGCCGGGACGCCGCAGCCTTGCGCCGGAGGGCGCCGCCAGGTTCTTGGAAGCCGTGCCGGCCGGGTCTCATTCCGGATCCGTCCGGCACTCGGAGAGGGCGCCGACGGGCGCCAGGGCGGGGGTGACGGGTCGATCCACCAAGGAGCACGGCCGTGGAGAGCCGCATTGAACGCCGCCGCGGCTGCTTCCCCGAGTTCCGAACCCCTGGGTCGGGGACTGGTTCGGGGATCTTCCCCGCCCTGCGCGGCGAGGAACCGTGCACCCCGTGACCGGCCGGGATGCGAGTGGGGGCGTGGCCGGTCACTCTGGGATCATGGCCGGTCGGATACCCGAGGAGCTCGGTGGGCGCATGGACGCGCTCCGTGAGCTGACCGCACGGCACGGAGGGCGCGGGGCGCTGCTGCCGACAGCCCTGGAGCGCGCCAGGTCGGGTACCGCCGAAGGGCCCGGGGCGTGGGCGCCCCGGGTCGCGGACGCAGCCGGACTGCCGGCCGCCGCAGGGCTCGGCCCCGCCACGTTCTTCGCCGATCTCGCCGCTCCACGCGGTCAGCGGCACGTGCGGGTGTGCACCGCGACGGCGTGCTTCGCCGCGCGGGGTGGACAGCACCTGGCGGAGGTCGAACAGGCACTCGGAGTGGTGGCGGGCACGGCCGACGAGACGGGTTCGACCTCGCTGCAGACCGTGTACTGCCTCGGCTACTGCTACGCGGGCCCCGCCGCCCTCGACGGCACCCTTCCCCGTACCGGCCCGAACCTGGCCGACCAGCTCCGCGGGCAAGCGGAACCGTGCGCACCGGACATTCCCGCCATCGACACCACCGGGGCGCCCGTCCTGCTTGCCGGGATCACGGGAGGGCAGTCGGCTTGGGACGTGTGGCGCGAGGCCGTGGCCGGGCTGCGACCCGAGGACGTACGGGGGGAGATCGCCGTCTCGGGACTGCGCGGGCGCGGCGGCGCCGGATTCCCGGTGGCCGACAAGTGGGCCGCGGCGGTGGGAAGGCCGGACACGGTCGTCGTCGCCAACGGGGACGAGGGCGACCCGGGCTCGTACGCCGACCGGCTGCTCATGGAGGAGGACCCCGAGCGCGTCCTCACGGGACTCGCCCTGGCCTGCTTCGCCTGCGGCGCGCGGCGAGGGATCGTCCTGGTGCGCTCCGAGTACCCGAAAGCCATGGCCCGGCTCCGGCTGGAGGTGGAGCGCGCGACGGAGACAGGGGACCTGGCACCCTCGGTGGAGGAAGCCGGTGCGCGGCCGTTCGTCGAGATCGTCGAAGGAGCCGGTTCCTATGTCGCGGGCGAGGAGACGGCCCTCATCGCCCGCCTCGAAGGCGCTCGCGGCTGCGCTCGCCCGCGGCCTCCCTACCCCACGGACCACGGCCTGTGGGACATGCCGACAGTGGTCAACAACGTGGAGACCCTGGCGGCCGTGCCCTGGATCGTCGCCCACGGCGGAGCTTCCTACGCCCGACGCGGAGTTCCGCACGAAACCGGCACCAAACTGGTCTGCCTGTCCGAACGGTTCGCCCGACCGGGGGCCTACGAGACCGAACTCGGCACTCCCGTGGAAGAGCTCGTCACCAGGTTCGGAGGTGGCCTCAAGGACGGCCGTGAGCTCGTCGCCCTCCAGATCGGCGGGCCCCTCGGTGGCTTCCTCGCCGGGACCGCGCTCGGCGTCCCCCTGACCACGGCAGCGCTCGCCGAGCACGGCGCCGCCCTGGGGCACGCCGGCATGGTCGCCTTCGACGACGCCGTCGACCCGAACGAACTCCTCAGGCACATCTGGGAGTTCGCCGCGGACGAGAGCTGTGGAGCCTGTTCGCCCTGCCGGATCGGCACCCGGCGAGGACTCCGACTGGCGCAGGGCCGGACCGGGCCGGGGGAGTCCTACGGGCCACTGGCACGGCTGATGGGCGAGGCGAGTCTCTGCGCCTTCGGCCGTCGTGTGCCCGCCGCCGTCCGCAGCCTGGCCCGCGCCTGCGGTCCGGCCCTGGAAGGATGGGACCGATGACCCGGCTCCAGGTCGACGGCGTTCCGGTCGAACTGCCCGCAGGCGCCTCACTTCTCGACGCGGTACGTGCCGCCGGAACCGAACTGCCCACCCTCTGCCACGACGACCGTCTCCGGCCGGCCGGCTCCTGCCGGACCTGCCTCGTCCGCGCCGACGGGCGGACCGTCGCCGCGTGCGTCACGCCTGCCACGTCGGGGCTCACCGTCGACACCGCCGGCGAGGACGTGCGGAACCTGCGCCGGGACGCGGTCGCCCTGATCGCCTCGGCACTCCCGCCGCACGCGCTCGCCGACAGTGCCCGGAGTGAACTGGCTGAGACGTGCCGAACCCTGGGAATCCCCGCGGACACGGCGGCCGGTGACCCGACGCGCGGCCGGGACGAGAGCCACCCGTACGTTCACCTCGACCGCGACCTGTGCATCGCGTGCGGGCGTTGCGTCCGCATGTGCGCGGACGTCCAGGGCACCTTCGCGCTCACCCTCACCGGACGCGGCGCCGACACGGTCGTCGCGCCGGGAACCGGCGGCCCATGGGCCGACTCCGACTGCGTGTCCTGCGGCGGCTGCGTCGACACCTGTCCGACGGGGGCGATCGCCCGGCCCGGCCCCGGACGGGGCATCACCTCGCGGCAGCCACCCACAGACCATGTGCGCACCACCTGTGGCTACTGCGGAGTCGGCTGCACCCTCGACGTCGTCGTCCGCGAGAACCGTGTCACCGCTGTGCTCCCCGCCCGCGACGGGCCCGTCAACCGGGGCCACTCCTGCGTCAAAGGCCGGTTCGCCTACGGATACCTCGGTTCCGCCGAACGTCTCACCGAGCCCCTGATCCGGGAGGACGGCGAACTACGACCGGCGACCTGGGAGGAGGCGGTGACCCGGATCGCCCACGGATTGCGCGCCGCAGTACGGGAGGGCGGTCCCGACGCGGTCGCCGTGATCTCCTCCGCCCGTGCCACCAACGAGGAGAACTACCTCGTACAGAAGTTCCTGCGGACCGTCATCGGCACCAACAACGTCGACAACTGTTCCCGCCTCTGCCATGCCCCTTCCGCCGCGGGCCTCACCGCGTCCTTCGGACGTGCCGGCGGCACCGACGCCTTCGACGACGTCGAGACCGCCGACTGCCTCCTGGTCGTCGGCGCCAATCCCGTCGAAGCCCATCCCGTCGTCGGTGCCCGTCTGCTCCAGCGGGCCCTCGCCGGTGCCTCCCTGATCGTGGCCGACCCCCGTGCCGTGGGCCTCGCCCGTCATGCCGACATACACCTTCGTCCTCGCCCCGGTACGAACGTCGCCCTGTTCCACGGCCTCGCCCACGTCCTCGTCGACGAAGGCATGACCGACCCGGGCTTCCTCCACGAGCGGGCCACCGGACTGGACGAACTCACCGACCTGCTGACCGACTACCCGCCCGAACGGGTCGCCGGGATCACCGGAGTCCCGGCCGACGACATCAGGAGAGCCGCCCGACTCTACGGCCGTGCCGAACGTCCGGCCGTCCTGTACGGGCTCGGCGTCACCGAGCATCTGCACGGCACCGACGGCGTACGCACCCTGGCGAACCTCCCCATCCTGCGCGGAGCCGTCGGAGGCACCGGCCGCGGGTTCGGCATCAGCCCCCTGCGCGGCCAGAACAACGTGCAAGGCGCCTCCGACATGGGCGCCCTGCCCGACCTGCTCCCCGGCTACGGCCGGGTCACCGACCCCGAGGCCCGCGCCCGCGCCGAGGCGGTGTGGGGCCGACCGGTCCCACCAGCGCCAGGGCTGCGCATCCCCGAGATGTTCGCAGAGGCCCGGGAAGGCCGCCTGCGGGCGCTGTGGATCATCGGCGAGGACGTGTGCGCGACCGACCCCGACAGCCGACGCGTGGCCGAGGCCCTCGACGCCTGCCCGCTCGTCGTCGTCAACGAGCTCTTTCTCGGCGAGACCGCCCGACACGCCGATGTCGTCCTGCCCGTGGCCTCCTGGCTGGAGAAGGACGGGACCTTCGTCAACTTCGACCGCCGCTTCCAGCGCGTACGGCAAGCGGTGCGACCGCCGGGCACGGCACGTTCCGACTTCGAGGTCGTGCACGCCGTCGCCGACGCCCTCGGTGCCGACCTGGGCTGCCCCACCCCAGCCGCGGCCCTCGCCGAGTGCGGACGTGTGGCACCTCTCTTCGCGGGTCTCTCGCACGAGCGGCTCGACCGGGAGGGGGCCGTGCCCTGGCCCTGCCCCGAGCCGGACCGGCCGGGCGAAAGAACTCTGTACGCCGACGAGTTCGCCACGTCTGACGGACGCGCCCACTTGTCGGCGGCCCCCTGCCTGCCGCCCGGCGAAGAACCGGACCAGGACTACCCCCTGGTGCTCGTCACCGGGCGCCGATGGGCCCACTACAACTCCGGGAGCATGACCCGACGCGGCGGCAACCTTCTTCTCGACGCCTCCGATCGCCTGGACCTGCATCCGGTGGACGCCGCGCGGTTCGGTGTGGGGGACGGTACTCCGGTCACTGTCGAGAGCCGTCACGGACAGGCGCGGCTCGTGGCCCGCGTCGGGACGGAACTCGCGCCGGGGCAGGTCTTCTGCGCGTTCCACTTCCCGGCCAGTGGCGTCAACGCCCTCACCTCGGAGCACGCCGACACCGTGACCTCGTGTCCGGAGTACAAGGTCACGGCGGTACGGCTCCGGCCGGCCGCGGCCGACGACTGACCGGCACCGCTTCAGTCGTGGGGAACGAGGGCCACGGGCACCGGGCTGTGGTGCAGGACGGCGTGGGCCACACTCCCGATGTGCGCGCCGAGTGCCGAGCGGCGGGTACGCCGGCCCACCACCGCGAGGGAGGCCTCCCGGGCGACCGCCACCAGTTCGGGTCCGGCCGATCCGACCGCCACCCGGGCAACCGCCTCGACATCGGGATACTTCGCCCGCCACGGTTCCAGCATGACCTCCACCGAACGCGTGATCTCCGGCACCATGGAGAGCCTGGAGTCCGGGACCATCGCGGGCCCCATTCCCGCGTGCAGCGGGAGCTGCTGCACGTACACGACGAGGACCTGGGTGTGTCGTCGCGCTGCCTCCTCGAAGGCGAAGCCCAGCACGGAGTCCGCGGGCTGCCGCACGTCGGCCCCGACCACGACGGGGCCCTGTGGAGGGCTCGCCGCGCCGACGGCCCGCACGAGCACGACGGGACGCTCGACGGCACCGGCGACCGTCAGGCCGACCGAGCCGACCAGGTAGCCGGCGACGCTGCCCAGCGCCCGTGAGCCGAGGACCAGCAGATCGCTCTCCTCGGCCGCGGCGACGAGACCCGGAACGGGACCCGATGCCAGCACCTGGGAGGTCACCGACAAGCCGGGATGGCGCTCACGCAGTCGACCGGCGGTGCGCGCCATCATCTTCCTCGCCCACGGATCCTCGGACTCCCACTCCACGAGCGACAGGGCGGCCTCCGGTACGGGTTCCCTCGCGTGCACCAGATGCACGTCCGTGCCGCGCAGCAGTGCCTCCTCGGCGGCCCACTCCGCGGCGGCGTCGGCCTGCTCCGTGCCGTCCAGGCCGACCACGATGCTCCGCGTCATGATCGTCCACCTTCCTCGTTCGGTGTCGTCGACGTCGTACGCGAGACGGGCGCAGGAGACCGGGACCACGCCGTCCACCGTCGCGCACATGCGCTCGATCGCCGACACCATGCCCCGGAAGGGCGGCCTTCCGCCGAGCTCCACCCGCCCGTCGGGCACATCGAGCGCGAGGGCGGTCGGTTCGAGACGCAGCGTGTCGCCGAGCACGTCCTCGACGATCTCCCGGCGGATGCCGTCGTCCTCGCGGAGGTGGACGGCCAGAGCGTGCGGGCGACCTCCTTGAACGGGGTGTCGCCGTGGACGCTCACCGCCTCACGGGTCATCAGCTGGTCGATCCCGCGGCGCCGCATCATCCTCTCCTTCCCCGTGAGGACGTTCGTGCCTCGCCCACCAGGCGAGCGGCGCAGCCGTCCCAGCTGTCGAGAGCCGGATAGTCGTCCTCGGTGAGTTCCGTCCCGCTGAGTTCGGCGAGCGCCTCCACGAACTCGAGGAAGTCCAGCGAATCCATCTCGAACGTGTCCCGCAGGGATACGCCGGGATCGAGCCCGGCGAAGTCGGCGCCGGGGACGACACGCTGCACGGCTTGCCGGACGAACGCCTTCGCCTGGTCGTGGTTCACAGTTCCTCCGGTCGTTGCAGGAGCCGGTCCATGGTGGTCAGGAGGCGCGCGCCGGTGGCGCCGTCGGCGGCTCGGTGGTCGGCGGACAGCGTCGCCGTCACCACGGGACGTACTCCCAGCAGCCCGTTCACGGCCACCGGCCGCTCGACGATCCGGCCGAGGCCGACGAGCGCGACCTGCGGCGGGTAGATGACACCGAACACCGCCTCGACGCCCTGATCGCCGAGGTTCGTGACGGTGAGACTGGGGTCGGCGGTCTCGGACGCCCGGAGCCGTCCGCCCCGGGCCCGCGCCACCAGGTCCTTGAGTGCGGCCATCACCTCGGCCACCGTGAGAGTGTCGGCGTGGGCGAGGGACGGAGCGGCAAGACCACCGCCCCGCAGAGAGACGGCGACGCCCAGCCGTACGTCCTTCGCGGGAACGAAGCCGTCGTCGATCCATTGCCCGTTGAGCTCGGGCACCTTCCGCGCCGCCAGCGCCACGGCCTTGAGCATGAGTGCGGCGGGCACCAGTCGGGAGGACAGAGGCAGTTCGCGGTTGCGGGCGCGCATCCACTCCAGGCCCGCTGCCATGTCCACGGTCGTGGAGAGGTAGAAGTGCGGGATCTCCCGCTTGGCCCGGCTCATGAGCCGGGCGGTCGCAGTCCCTGCCGCCTTCGGGGCGGTCGGCCGCGGTGCGCCCTCGGCGGCTGCGACCGAACGGACGTCGTCCGCACGGACGGTGCCGTCCCGGCCCGTGCCGGTCACCTCGGCGAGGTCGACGCCGAGCTGCGTGGCCAGCCGCCGCGCGAGCGGTGAGGACCTCACGCGCCGCGGAGGCTGAAACTCCCCGGTCGAGCCGTCGTCGCGTGCCGGCCTCGGCGGCCGTGTCGTCGGCTCGGTGTTCTCCTCGGGCCGGTCATCGCTCCGCCTACGTCGCACCGGCTCCGTGCCCGGCCGTCGCCCGGTCGCGGTGCGAGCGGACTCTGCCGGGCCGGCGGTCCTGTCGTGCTCCGGTGCTCGGGCGGGTTCCGGTTCCGCGTGCCCCACGTCCGCGCGTGTGATCCTGCCTCCCGGGCCCGAACCACGGACTGCGGCGAGGTCGACGTGTCGGTCCTCGGCGAGTCGGCGGACGAGGGGCGTCGACGGGGGCCGGTCCGCGGCGGGTTCGCTCTCGGCGGTCGTGCCGATACGTGCCAGCGGGGTGCCCACCGGCACGGTGGTGCCCTCGTCGACCAAGAGCGTGTCGACCGTACCGCTGTGGAAGCACTCCACCTCGATCGCGGACTTGGCGGTCTCGACCACGGCGACGACGTCGCCGCGCGTCACCTGGTCGCCGGGGTGCACCAGCCACTGGGAGAGCGTGCCCTCGTCCATGTCGGCGCCGAGTGAGGGCATCGTGAACTCGGCCATCTCAGCTCACCACCCGGCGCGCCGCCGCCACGATTCCGGCCGGCTGGGGGAGTGCCGCCTCCTCCAGCCGACGGGCATAGGGGATGGGGACCTCCGCGCTGCACACCCGCTCGACGGGCGCGTCGAGGTCGAAGAACGCCTGCTCGCAGATGCGCGATTCGATCTCTGCGGACAGGCTGCCGCTGCGCCAGCCCTCGTCGACCACGACGGCCCGGTGGGTCCGCCGGACCGAGCCGATGATGACGGAGTCGTCCAGGGGGCGTAGCGTGCGCAGGTCGACGACCTCCGCGCTGATCCCTTCGCCCGCCAGTTCCTCCGCGGCCTCAAGGGCCTTGGACACGCAACCGCCGTACGCGACAACGGTGACATCGGTGCCTTCACGGCGAACGGCCGCGCGGTCCAGGTCGACCTCGTGGACCGCGGGATCGAGCGTTCCGGACGCGTTGTAGAGGCTGCCGTGCTCGAAGAGCAGCACCGGGTCGGGGTCGGCCAGCGCGGCGGACAGCACGTGGCGGGCGTCGTCGACCGTGGCCGGCGCCAGGACGCGAAGGCCGGGGATGTGCGCGTACCAGCCTTCGAGGCTGTGGGAGTGCTGGGCGGCCAGCTGCCGTCCCGCGCCCGTCGTCATGCGGATCACCAGTGGCACACCGAGCTGTCCGCCGGACATGTGCCGCAGGGTGGCGGCGTTGTTGAGGATCTGGTCGAGTGCCAGCAGGCTGAAGTTGACGGTCATGATCTCGACGACGGGCCGCATCCCGGCCAGGGCGGCGCCGATCCCGGCTCCGACGAACGCGGACTCCGACAGCGGTGTGTCACGGATCCGGTCGGGGCCGAACTCCTCCAGGAGGCCGAGGCTCACGCCGAAGCAGCCGCCGTAGCGGCCCACGTCCTCGCCCATCAGGAACACCCGGTCGTCCGAGGCCAAGGCCTCGCGCAGTCCCTCGCGCAGGGCTTCCCTGTAGGTGAGGGTGTCGTCGTCGGGATGCGCCTGCGTTCGTGTACGCGTGCTCATGCCCGAGCCTCCTTGGGTCGGCCGGTGACATGAAGCAACAGATCCTCGGGCGGCTCCTCGGGGGCCTGTTCGGCCTTCCGGACGGCGTGGGCGATCTCCTCGGCGACCTGGTGTTCCACGTCGTCCAGCGTGGCGGTGTCGAGGAGTCCAGCCGTACGCATGGCATCGGAGAGGCCGGTGACGGGGTCGTGCCGCTTCCACTCCTCGACCTCGTCCTTCGGCCGGTACCGGTCCGGGTCGTACATCGAATGCGCGCGGAACCGATACGTCCGCAACTCCAGGAAGTGCGGCCCGTTGCCGGCCCGGACCGCCTCGACCGCTCCGCGTGCCGCCTTCTCCACGGCGTGCACGTCCATGCCGTCGACGGCCCAGGCGGCCATGCCGTACGACGCCGCCCGCATCGCCAGGTCCGTCTGGGCGTGTTCGCGGGCGAGGGCCGTCCCCATCGCGTAGAGGTTGTTCTCGCAGACGAAGAGCACCGGCAGCCCCCAGAGCGCCGCCAGGTTGGCAGTCTCGTGGAACTCGCCCTCGGCGAAGGCTCCGTCGCCGAAGAAGCAGCAGGTGACCCGGGGCTCGCCCCGCATCCGGTCGGCGAGCGCCAGGCCAGCCGCGAGAGGCAGGCCGCCGCCCACGATCGCGTTGCCGCCGTAGAAGCGGCGATCGGCGTCGAAGAGGTGCATGGAGCCGCCGCGCCCGTGGCTGCATCCGGTGGTCTTCCCGTACATCTCCGCCATCACGGCCTCGGGCGGTATCCCACGGGCCAGGGCGTGGCCGTGTTCGCGGTACGTGGAGACGACCGCGTCCCGCTCGTCGAGAGCCTGGTGGACGCCGACCGCCACCGCCTCCTCGCCGATGTAGAGGTGGACGAAGCCCCGGATCGCCGCTGCGCTGTACAGCTCGACACACCGCTCCTCGAACCGCCGGATGAGCAGCATCCGCCGCAGCAGGTCCAGGTCGTGGGCCGCCGAGGGCGTGCGGGAGGGAGTGGTGGGTCCACGTGGGCGACGGGGGCGCTTCGTCTTCGGTGTCCCGGCGGACCTTCCGCCGTGTGCGGTGGCCATCACGGCTCCTTACTCGGAGAGCCCGGCCGGCCCGGGTGTCTCCAGCGTCGACACGTCGCCGTCTGGCAGGCCCAGTTCACGGGCCCGCAACAGGCGGCGCATCACCTTTCCACTGCGCGTGCGCGGCAGGTCCTCGACGAACTCGATCTCCCGGGGGGCGACGGCGGGCCCGAGGCGACGGCGGGCGAACGTCATCACGTCGCGACGCAGTTCCGGGTCGGGTGGATACCCGGGGCGCGGCAGCACGAACGCCTTGACGATCGCGCCCGCCAGCGGGTCGGGTCGTCCGATGACACCGGCCTCCGCGACGGCCGGATGCTCCATGAGCGCGCTCTCCACCTCGAACGGCCCGATGAGGTGCCCTGCGGACTTGATGACGTCGTCGGCCCGGCCCACGAACCAGAACCAGCCGTCCGCGTCCCGGCTGACCAGGTCGCCGGTCAGGTACCACCCGTCGGCGAAGCACGCCTCGTAACGGTGCGGCTCGTGGAGGTAGCCACGGAACATCGACGGCCAGCCCGCCCGCAGGGCGAGCTCACCCTGGGGCCCCGGTTCCCGGAGGATCCGGACGTGCCCGCCGGTGGTCGTGGCCCGGCCGTCCTCGCCGCACGCCAGTACGGCGGCCTCGATGCCCGGAAGCGGTCGGCCCATCGAACCGGGCCGCACCGGGTCGGCCGCGAAATTGGCGATCATGATGGCACCGGTCTCGGTCTGCCACCAGGTGTCGTGGACCGCGAGCCCGAGCGCTTCCCGCCCCCAGTGCACGGCCTCGGGGTTGAGCGCCTCACCCACGCTTGCGACGAACCGGAGCGCCGAGAGGTCGTGGCGCGCGGCGGGTGTCGGGTCGCCGTCGCGCGGTGCGGCTCGCATGAGCATGCGGAGCGCGGTGGGCGCGGTGTACCAGACGGTGACGTGCTGGTCGGCGAGGATCCCGTACCAGCGAGCGGGGACGAAGTCTCCTTCGTCGACGACGGTCGTCACCCCGTGGGTGAGGGGGGCGATGACGCCGTACGACATGCCGGTGACCCAGCCCGGGTCGGCGGTGCACCAGAAGACGTCGCCCTCGTGCAGGTCCAGGGCGTACGCAGCGGTGACGTGATGGGCGAGGACGGCCTCGTGCACGTGTATCGCGCCTTTGGGGGTGCCTGTCGTTCCGCTGGTGAAGTGCAGCAGCGCCGGATCCGCCGGATCCGTCGGTCCCACCGTGTACCCGTCGGGGGCGGCGTCCGTGAGCGCGGGGAGGGAGAGGGTGCCAGGGGGCGGGTCGGCCCCGGGGTCGAGGAGCAGGACGTGTCGCAGATGCGGAAGCCGGGAGCGCACCGGCGCCACCTTGCGCTCGTACAGCTCCCGGGTCGTGACCAGCGCCCGGGCGTTTCCCAGCGCCATGCGCAGCGCGACGGGTTCGGGACCGAACGCGGTGAACAGGGGGCACACGACTCGCCCGGCACGCAGCGTCCCCAGGACGGTGCTGTACAGCTCGAAGCGGCGGCCGAGCAGGGTGAACACCCGCTCGCCGCGTTCCGTGCCGAGCGTCTCCAGCACGTTCGCGAAGCGGGAGCTCGCGGCCGCGAGCCGGGCGAAGGAGATGCACGAGACGGATCCGTCGCGGCCGACGCAGCGCAGGGCGACGCGTTCGCCGTGGCCCTCACGCAGGTGACGGTCGACCGCCTCGTACCCGATGTTGATGCCGCCGTCCGGCAGCCCGGCGAGCCGGGACCGCTCGCGTCGCCAGGAGAAAGCGGCCCGGGCGCTGTCGTAGTCGGGCATGACCGGTGCCACCCACAGGGCGCTCATCGCGGTGGTTCCACGTCGAGCGCGAGATTGTCGTAGGCGTACTCGATCGATTCGTGCAGCGCGACCACTCCGTCGACCGAGCGGCAGAGGCGTACGATCACGCGGATGTCGGCGCGCTCGTCGACCCGGCCCTTCAGCCTGACGACTCCGTCGTCGACGGTCACCCGGATCGTGTCGGGAGCGAGGCGCAGCGTGTCGGCCAGGACGTCGTGCTCGATCTCGTCACGGATCGCGGTGTCACTCCGCAGGAAGGGCCGTAGCAGGTCGCTTCGGCTGATGATCCCGACGAGCCGGCCGGTCTCGTCGATGACGGGAAGCCGCTTCACTCCCTTGCGGTGCATGGTCCGGGCCGTCTCGGCGAGGTTCCAGTTCGGCTGTGCCGTGACGGCCGGCGAAGTCATCAGCTGGGCGGCCGTCTCCGCGTCGGGCAGCCCCCGCTCCTCGGACAGGAGCCGGACGCCCGCCGAACGGCCCTCCAGGTCGGGGAGCTCGGCGGTGGCCCGAAGCAGGTCGGCCTCCGAGACCACGCCGAGCAGGCGTCGGTCGGGATCGACGACCGGGACAGCGGAGACATCGTGCTCGGCGAAGAGCCGGGCGACCTGCTTGAACGGAGTCTGTGGGGCGGCGGTGACCACCTTGTGGGTCATCACCTCGAATACCGTTCGGTGCTGCATGACGGTCCTCCTTCAGGGGACGCGGCCCGCCCAGTTCTCACTCTGCTGCGCGCAACCCACGCGGGGCAGTGCCGAATGGTCCCCTTCCGGGACTTTCGGCCCCTATGGCGCCCGGCCTGCAGGGAGGCACGGTGGAGGAGGTGAGGGGGTCCGTCTCGGGAGGACCGCGGCCGGGCGCTCGTGCCGGGAGGCGAGAATCATGACCGCGACCGGAGCACGACAAGGCCAGGAGAAGCCCCGTGCCGGGTTGTGGGCTCGTGTCGGTGACCGGCTGATCGTGGGTGGTGCCACGGTCGGGGACGAGGGGCGTGACGGTGAGATCGTCGGGCTCCACCATCCCGACGGCACCCCGCCCTTCGATGTCCGATGGTCGGACACGGGCCGGGTCACTCTGGTGTTCCCGGGCCCGGACGCGAGGGTCCAGCACTTCCCGCCGCACGGCACGGCCGCACGGCACGGGAGAGGCCGGACCCGCGAGGGCCGCTAAGCGGTCGTGAACTCAGCCGACGCAGCCACCACGCCGGGCACGTCCCGGGTCAGGCGCAGGGTCCGGGCGGGCCGTGCCCGGGACCGACCGGCCCTACCCGGGTCCCTCGGCCCGGTGCGAGCGTGGCAGCAGGCCACCCCACGACCCGGAAAGGCGGTGGGCGCGATGGAATCGCCCCTGGTGATAGGAGTCGACGGGTCCGACGCCAGTCTCACGGCCCTGGACTGGGCGGTCGACGAAGCCGTACGGCACGGGCTTCCCCTGCGGATCGTCCATGCCTCGATGTGGGAACGGTACGAGAGCGTCGTGCCGGCCTGGGCCACGGACCGGCCGTCGGGCCAGGTCCTCGCCGAGAACATCGTCGGCACCGCGGCCGAACGCGCCCGCCGTCGTGTCCCCGACCTCTCCGTCGCCACGGACGTCCTCGCCGAGGACGCGTCCAGCGCGCTGCTCAGGGTGGGGAGGGAGGGCGCGATCGTCGTCGGGTCACGTGGGCGCGGCGAGTTCGCCGACCTTCTGCTCGGATCCGTCAGCCTTATCGTGGCTGCCCGAGCCCGCTGCCCGGTCATCGTCGTCCGTGGGGACCGGGAGGCCCTGGAAGCACGCCACGGGCGTGTCCTCCTCGGCGTCGGAGAGAACGACCTGGACTCGCCGGCGGTGCGGTTCGCCTTCCGCGAGGCGACCGCTCGGGACGCCGAACTCGATGTCGTCAGCACCTGGCGGCGGCCGCCTCACGAGCCGGCCGACTACCTGTTGATGAGGCGCGCCGGGGCGGCCTACTTCACGGAAGGGACTTCCGATCTGCTCGACAAGGCCCTTGAGGCCGCGGCTGCCGAACATCCTCAGGTGCGCCTGCGCAGGAGCTCGGTCGAGGGCCCCGCCCACAGGATACTGACCGAGCGCTCAGCCGCCGCCGACCTGCTGGTCGTCGGCGCCCGACGCCGGGACGCACTCGTTGGCCTGCAACTCGGCAGGGTTGCCCACCGCGCCCTGCACCACGCCTCGTGCCCGGTCGCCGTCGTACCCCAGCGGCGTCCCGCGGCCACGGACGGAGACCAGTGAAGCCGCGTTACCGGCAATTGATCTCTGCCGCAGGCAGCCCACGATCAGCACGTGTCCCCTGAACAGCGTTACCTGGCCGGGATCGGCTGAGTGAGGTTCACCGGGTTGCCGTCGGGGTCCTGGATGTGGGCGACGCGCTGCCCCCACGGCATGTCGTTGGGGCCGCCGCGGACCGAGCCGCCCAGCGCCTCCACCCGGCCGAGCGTCTCTTCGACGTCGTCGACACCGATGCTGAGCAGGATCCGCGGCGCCGCCCCGGTCCCCGGGCTTTCCTTGGCCACCAGCCCGAGGTCGGTGTCGCCGATGCGCAAGCCGAGGTAGAAGGCCGGGCCTTCCGCCGGTACCCGGAAGATCTCCTCAGCGCCGAACAACTTCGTATAGAAGCCGAGCAGAACGTCCTGGTCGGCAGTCAGGATCACCGGCTGGATGGTGGACATGGCACTCCTGTCGAGAACGGTCGTGTCGCTGGGTAGACCGTTCGAGGAAGATGAACTCATCGGCAAACCACCCCGCCGGACGATCCGCAACACAGACTGCCGCCTACGACCAGCCCGAGCACCCCGAAACGAGGTCAGGCCGCCCCGCTGACCAGCCACGTCAAGAAGGCGGAGCTTCAGTGATGTCCTCGCCGGGTGAGCCGCACTCCTCGCACGAACGGTGTCGGACGAGACCTCGGTACGGAGGACCAGGGAAGAGGTCCACTCGGAGCCGTGGCCGGGGACGGGCGGGACACCGTGGTGACGCCCTCGCCGCGCCGGGTGACCGGCCGCCGCATCCAAGTGCTCGGCGTGCCCGGCGCGCCCTCCGGGCACGCCGACTGGACGGTTCGGAGTCGGCCGTGGCGTCAGTGCTCGCTGGTGGCGATGTAGATGCCGTGCCAGGTGTGGTCCCACACAGCGCCGGTGGAGGCGTTGACCGACAGCATGCCGCTGGTTTCGCCCGAGCGCAGGGTGTGCAGGGTGTAGTAACCGGGGAAGGCCTCGGCCTCGCCGACGGTCAGGTCGCCGCCCCGGTCACGCAGCCACTTCCGGGCGCGCTCCTGAGCCTCGTGGGGAGAGATCCGGATCTCGGGCCGGCCTCGCTGGTGCATGCCGTAGTCGGTGTTCCACATCATCGCCGGCCCGTACTCGATCCCGGTGTCACCATCGGACGGATCAACGAGGATCTCAGTTGCCAGCTTCCCGTCAGGTGTGTGCAATTCGGCGTAGAAGTTCTTCGAGAACTGCATGACTTCACCGACACGCAGGTCGAGCCGATCGGCGAAGACGTCGGCCCGCTGGCGGGCTTGGCCAAGGTTCTCGACCGGAGTACCGTCGCCACGCTGCCAGTAGCCCCCGCCCATCATGCCGGGACCCCACGCGCAGTCATTCCGGCCCGTCATTCCCGGCCCCATGCCGGGCGCCCATGAGCCCCAGTCGTTCCAGTCGTCGGCGGACATGCCCGGCCTCCAGCAAACGCCGCCGGAAGGGCCGGGGGGTGGGACGGCGGCTGCGCTCGGGGACCTGTCGCCGGAGGTGCTGTTTCCGGCCGCACATCCGGCGGCCAGAGCGAGGGCCGCCAGCGCCGCCGCGGTCCGTCTGTTCTTCCTGGACATGATCACCACCCTTCCGGGCCGTTGCCGGTCCACCGACCGGGATGCGTTCCCTTCAGTCTCTCCCCGGACGCAAGTACCGCCGAGGGCGCGGTCGAAGGCCGCCGAGTCGTCGCTGTCCGATCGCTCAGGTCAAGGGGACGACGGCGACCGGCGCGGGGCTGTGGTGGATGACCGCGTGTGCGACATGCCCCAAGTGGGGGCCGAGGGGGATCTTGCGGCTCAGGCGTCCCACGATGACGAGTTGCGCGGTCTGTGACGCCTCGACCAGCTGGTACGCAGGCGTGCCCACCAACGACTCGGCCGCCACCTCCACGCCCGGGTACCGCTTCCGCCAAGGATCCAGCAGGTCATCCAGTTCGCCGAGGAAGTGGCTGCCCAGCTCTTTGCCGATCCCCGGGTCCACGACGGCCGCGTAGCCGTACGAGGGGGGAAGCGTCCAGCCGTGGAGGAACCGCAGCGGCGCGCCCTTCCGGGCGGATTCGGAGAAGGAGAACGCGAGCAGGGCTTCGCACGGGTGGTGGATGTCGACACCCACCACGATGCCTCCTCCGGTACCTGCCCGTTCGTCCCTCGCACGTACGAGGACGACAGGCTGTCGTGCCGCGCCGGCGACGGCGAGGGAGACCGAGCCGACGATGAAGCCGCGGACGCCGCCGAGCCCGCGCGAACCGAGGACCGTCAGATCCGCCTCGTTCGCGGCGGCCGTGAGTTCCTCGGCTGCCCGGCCCCGCGCATGCTCCGTGACGACCTCGAGGTCCGGATGGTCCTTCCGCGCCTGCTCCAGCTCGTCCCGCATCAGCCTCTCGGCCCGCTCGTCCAGGGTGCGGGCGAACGCAAGGGGTACCTCTGGCGTGTTCGGCCACTCCTCCACATGCACCAGCCTGAGGGGCACTTCCCGCAGCACCGCCTGTGTCGCGGCCCAACGGGCGGCGGCGAGGCTTTCATCAGAGCCGTCCAGACCGACGGTGACCTGGGCTGTCATGGCGAGCCTCCCTCGTCGAGTCCTGTCCGATCCCGCCCCTCCCGGGACCGGATCGGACAGGGGATCCCGCATTTCAGGTTGGTGTCACGTCGCCTTCCGCAGCAGGGCCGGGCAGGGCCCGATCGGGGCCGAACGGCCCATCCCCAGGAGGCCCACCACGGTGCCAGTGTGGGACATGTCGCCCCTCGGGACGCGCTTCCGAGCCTCGGTTGTTCCCCGGAGGAGGAGCCATGACCAGCGAGATCCCCGCCCGACCGGAGCTCGGCGACATCGTGGTGGGAGTCGACGGGTCGCCGTCCGGGCGCACGGCCGTGCTCTGGGCCGCCGACGAGGCGGACCGACGGGGACGGTCGCTGCGTCTCGTTCACGCCGCCGACACCGACCGACGGGCGATCTTCTCCAACGCCGAGACGATCCAGGCGGTGCGCGAAGCAGGGCGCGACCTGCTGATCAAGACCGCGAGCACGGTCCAGGAGCGTTTTCCGGACCTCGCCGTCACGAGGGAACTGAGCCGCCAGGAGCCGGTCGCCGGTCTCCGGGCGGCTGCCGGCCACGGGGGCACGATCGTGGTGGGCAACCGGGGGCTCGGCGGATTCTCCGCCCTCATGCTCGGCTCCGTCGGTCTGGGGGTGGCCGCCCGCGCCGAGGTGCCCGTGATCGTCGTCCGCGGTGACGGTGTGCGTCCCGCGCCGGGCTCGGTGACGGCGGCCGTGCACGGCGCCTCGGACCTGGGCTGGCTGCTCGTCGCCGCTGCCGAGGCCGACGCCCGCAAGGCGGCGTTGCGACTGGT
This sequence comes from Streptomyces sp. NPDC001728, assembly GCF_040297565.1. Taxonomy (NCBI): domain Bacteria; kingdom Bacillati; phylum Actinomycetota; class Actinomycetes; order Kitasatosporales; family Streptomycetaceae; genus Streptomyces; species Streptomyces sp. NPDC001728. The sequence continues at coordinate 59,883 of NZ_JBEOZK010000006.1, read as the reverse complement.
GAGCGTCTGGAACGTGCTCACCCACGTCGGCAGCGTCGCGAGCATGCTGGACGACCTCGACGGGATCGCGCGGCAGCGCGTGCACGAGATCAAGGGGCTCGCCGACCTGGTGCGTGAGTTCTATCCGCAGCTGATCATCAGCCATCACGTCGAGCCGGGCGCGAGCACGCCCGGGATCCTCGTGGAGGCGACCGCCCACACCGATCTGCTCGTGATGGGCAGAGAACACCGTGTCCTGGGCGCGGGCCCGTCCCTGGGACGCGTCGCCCACGTCCTGCTCCACCACGCCGCCTGTCCGGTGGAGATCGTCCCACCCGCCTTCGCCACCCGTGTCGAGGAGACGTGAACGAGATACTGCTCGGCATCGACCCCCGGGAGCAGTCGGTCCCCGCTCTCGTCTGGGCCGCCGACGAGGCCGTACGAAGAGGACTGGCGCTCAGGCTGGTCGTCGCCGTTCCGCCTGCCCACGGCGGGTTCTGGTACGACGCGCTCGCCCGCCAGAGCGCCCTGCGGATCCGCGCGGACTCGGCGATCGCCGACGCGGAGGACCTTGTCCGGGGACTGCACGACGGTCTGCGGATCGCGACGGAACGCGTGAACGGTGTGCCGGCGACCGTGTTGTGCGACATGGCGGCGCACGCCGCGCTCGTCGTCGTCGGCTCGCGCCGTCTCGCCAGGGCGGCCGAGGTGCTCAGCGAGAGCTCCGTGGCCGTCCCCCTCACCGCACGGGCCGCCTGCCCCGTCGTCGTGGTCCGCGCACCCGAGCACACCACGGTGCCCCCACCGACCGTCGTCGTCGGCGTGGACGGAAGCGAGGCCTCACGGGACGCGGTCGCCTTCGCAGTCGAGGAGGCGAGCCTGCGCGAGGCACGGCTGCGGGCCCTCTGGGTCTGGCCCCGTTCGGTCCTCGCCCACGACGACGGTGAAGAGGGTCTGGACGAGCGGCGTCGGCTGCTCGCCGAATCGGTGGCGGGCTGGGCGGAGAGATATCCCGATGTCGCCGTCTCCCGGGAGGTCCTGAGGGGACACCCGGTCGAGCAACTTGCCCTGGCGTCACGGGAATCCCTCTCACTCGTGGTCGGTCGCCGAGGCCGTGGCGGCTACTCCGGCATGCGGCTGGGGTCGACGGTCCACGGCCTGCTGCACCGTGCTCCGTGCCCGGTGATCACCGTCCCCTGCCAGCAGCGCGAGCGCCGGACACACGACTCGGCACGGGCCGACCGGTCCCGTTCCGGCACGGCCGGCCGGCCCGTGCACGCTGCCCCGCCCGGCACTGGGACACGACCACCTCCACGGGGGACGGTGGGGCTGGAGCACACCCGCGGTCCATCGACCGGTTCCGCGGAGCGGTGACCATCATGAAGCGCATCCGGATCAGCCGCCGGCCGGGCCGCCCCCGCGGGCAGGCTCCCCTCGACCTGCGCACGCCGTCCGGCAGGCGCCTGCCGTACTGAGGAGGCCCGAGAGCTGTGGAGGAGACCATGGGACCGATGCGACACGTCGTACCGTTCACGGAACTCGGGCGGCACGATGTCGGCCGAGCGGGTGGCAAGAACGCCTCGCTGGGCGAGATGACCACGCGGCTCGGGAAGGCGGGCATCCGCGTCCCTCCGGGATTCGCCACCACCGCCGAAGCGTACGAGGAACTGCTCGGTTCCCGAGACCTCCGCCGTCGGGTGGAGGCACAGATCGACAGGCTGCATGAGGACGCCCCGCTCGACGAGGTCGGTGCGGCCATCCGCTCCCTCTTCCTCGTGGAGCCGTTGCCCGCGCCTCTGCGGGATGCGGTGCTCGCGGCGTACGAGCGGCTGGCCGAGGAGATCGGCCGGGAGTCGCCCGAGGTGGCGGTGCGCAGCAGTGCGACGGCGGAGGACCTGCCCGAAGCGAGTTTCGCCGGGCAGCAGGATACGTACCTGAACGTCAGCGGCGCCGACGCGCTCCTTGAGGCGTGCACGCGCTGCTACGCCTCCCTGTTCACGGACCGGGCGATCGACTACCGGGAACGGATGGGCTTCGACCACCTTGCCGTCGCCTTGTCCATCGGCGTCCAGGCCATGGTCCGCTCCGATCTCGCCGGCGCCGGGGTCGTCTTCACCCTCGACCCGGAGAGCGGCTTCCCGGACGTCATCGTGGTGAGTGCCGCCTGGGGGCTGGGGGAGACCGTCGTCAGCGGCCAGGTCGACCCGGACGAGTACACGGTGTTCAAGCCGAGCATGAAGGACCCGGCGCTCGACCCCGTCATCGACGTGCGGATAGGAGCCAAGCGGCGGAAGGCCGTGTACGCGGACGCCGGGCTGACCCGCACGGTCGACACACCCGACGGTGAGCGGAACCGGCGTGTCCTCGACGACGCGGAGATCCGCACGCTCGCCGGCTGGGCGGCGGCCGTCGAGGAGCACTACGGCTGCCCCATGGACATCGAATGGGCCAAGGACGGCCTCACTGACGAGCTCTGGATCGTCCAGGCCCGCCCCGAGACGGTCCAGTCGCGTCGGCGCACCACCACCCTGACCCGCCGTCGGCTCACCGTCACTCCCGGCGAACCGCTCGTCGTAGGCATCGCCGTCGGCGAGGCCATCGGCCAGGGCAGTGTCGTGGCGCTCGACGCGCCCGTCGACCTCGACCGCTTCCCACAGGGCGGCGTCCTCGTCACCGGCATCACCGACCCGGACTGGGAACCCGTCATGAAGAGGGCCTCCGCGATCGTCACCGACCACGGGGGACGTACCTCACACGCCGCCATCGTCAGCCGCGAACTCGGCGTCCCCGCCGTCGTCGGAACCGGAAACGGGACACGGATCCTGCGTGACGGGCATCCCGTCACGGTCTCCTGCGCCGAAGGAGGAAGCGGACGTGTCTACCAAGAGCTGCTCCCGTACGAGGAGACCCAGACCGACCTCGCGGAACTGCCCGCGACCCGAACCCGGGTGATGCTGAACCTGGCCGATCCATCAGCCGCGTTCCGCTGGTGGCGACTTCCCGCGGACGGAGTGGGACTGGCGCGCCTCGAGTTCATCGTCGCCCACCAGGTGAAAGTGCACCCCATGGCCCTGCTGCACCCGGAGCGGCTCGAAGCCCACGACCGGCATGTCATCGAGCGGCTCACCGAGGGCTACCTCGACCGAGGCGACTACTTCGTCGACCGGCTGGCCCACGGAATCGCCCGGATCGCGGCCTCGCGCTGGCCGGCGCCCGTCGTCGTGCGCACCAGCGACTTCAAGACCAACGAGTACGCCAAGCTCCTCGGCGGCCGGCCCTTCGAACCGGACGAGGCGAACCCCATGATCGGCTGGCGTGGCGCGAGCCGCTACTACAGCGACGGCTACCGCGAGGGCTTCGCCCTCGAATGCCGCGCACTGCGCCGGGTCCGTGACGGGATGGGGCTGACGAACGTGATCGTCATGATCCCCTTCTGCCGCACCCTCGGCGAGGCCGACCGTGTGCTGGCGGTGATGGCGGACGAGGGACTGGTACGAGGCGAGAACGGGCTGAAGGTCCACGTCATGGCGGAGATTCCGGCCAACATCGTTCTGGCCGGGGAGTTCGCGGAACGCTTCGACGGGTTCTCGATCGGCAGCAACGACCTCACCCAGCTCACCCTCGGCGTCGACCGCGACTCCGAGGCCCTCGCCCATGTCTTCGACGAGCGGGACGCCGCGGTCGTCCGCAGCATTCAGACCCTTGTCGTCCGTGCCCACGCGGCGGGCCGGCCGGTCGGACTGTGCGGGCAGCGGCCCAGCGACGATCCGGCGTTCACCGCGATCCTGGTCGAGGCGGGCCTCGACTCGATCTCGGTGGCGCCGGACAGCTTCGCCGCGGTCAAAGGGCACGTGGCCCGCGCGGAGACGACGCCCGAGAACGGCACCGGAGGACGGGAGGAGTGACGATGCCGAGGAAGACACGCCACCGGGTCGCCAGGGACACCGAGCTATCGGCCCGGCGCGGGCCACGGGCGGCAACGAGAGGCACGCCGTCCGGTCGGCCGAGGAACCGTCTGCTGCCCGCGGAAGGGGCGACGGGACGCCCCTGGCGCCCGGTTCACACCGTCAGGGTGTCGGCGCTCTTCCTCTGAAACTCATGGCGAATCGGCTGGAACGTGAGCAGGGGGGCCAGAAAGGAAGCGATGCGGCCATGACGACCGCAAGAGAAATCATGCACGCCGGTGCGAGCTGCGTGCAGGAGAACGAGAGCCTGATGGATGCCGCACGCCGCATGAGAGAACTGGACGTCGGCGCGCTGCCCATCTGCGGGCCGGACGACCGGCTGCACGGCATCATCACGGACCGGGACATCGTGGTGAAGTGCCTCGCGAAGGGCAAGGACCCCCACCGGATGACGGCCGGGGACCTCGCCCAGGGCAAGCCGGTCACCGTGGACGTGGGGGCCGGCAGCCAAGAGGTCCTCCGCACGATGCAGGACCACCGCATCCGCCGCGTGCCCGTGATCGACGACCACCGCATGGTCGGCATGATCAGCGAGGCGGACCTGGCGCGGCACCTGCCGGAGCGACGGGTGGGCCATTTCGTCGAGGAGATCTGCCGTTGACCCCCCTGGTCGCCTACGGCAGCAAGCACGGTGCGACCGCTGGAATCGCCGAGGAGATCGGCCGGACGCTTCGGGACGACGGCTTCGACGCCGTCGTCCTGCCGGCCGACACCGTCACCGACGTGAGCGCCTACGACGGAGTCGTCCTCGGCGGAGCCCTCTACGCCGGGCACTGGACCGGCAAGGCGCGACGGTGCGCACGGCGCAACGCCGAGCAGCTCAGGCGTCGCCCGCTCTGGCTCTTCAGCAGCGGCCCCCTCGACAGTTCCGCGGAACAGCACGACATTCCGCCGGTACGAGGGGTCGCCAGACGGATGAAGAAGCTCGGTGCCCGTGAGCACATGACCTTCGGAGGTGCCGTGACCGCCGAGACCCCGGGCCGCGTCAGCCGGTCCCTGGTCCGCCAGGGCAAGGGCGGGGACTTCCGCGACCCGGAACGGATCCGGGCATGGGCCCACCACATCGGAACGGAACCCGACGCCACCCGGTCCTGGTCTGGGGAACGGACGAGCTTCGGCGCGCCAGGCGGCGCCGTCAACTGCCGTTCGTGGAGCGCCCGGTCCCTGCCGCCTCCGTACCGCCCTGATCGAGGCGGAAGGGCGGGTAGGCGTCCGTCATGAGGCTCGCGTAGGCGGCGACGCGCAGGACCCAGCGGTTCAGTCCGACGATCAGGGCGAACAGGTCGCGCGGATAGCGCTCGGTGAAGGCGAGGGCGAATCCCGCGATGAGCGCGAGCAGGGTGATCAGTCCGCAGCTCCACCATCCTGCGTGCGTGCCGCTGGTGAAGAAGGCGATCACGAGATAGTGGGGGATGGCGAGCAGCCACCACTTGACCAGGACCGTCGAGCGGGAGAGCCGCTCCGGGTAGGCGATGTCCAGGCGGGCCGGGTAGTCCGGCTCGGGGCCCAGGCTGAAAGGCGGGTAGCGGTCGGTGCCGAGAGCCCCGTACGAGTAGTACGAGACGCGCCAGGACCAGCGGAGCACGCCGAGGTTGAAGTCGAACAGGCCCCGGGGGAAGCGCTCGGTGAAGAGGATGGCGAAGAACGCGATCACCGTCACGACGAAGAAGGCGATCCAGAGGAAGAGCAGCACGATCCAGTGGGGGATCACCAGTATCCACTTGACCAGCCACAGCCAGCGGGACAGCCGGCTGTCGAGTTCGGCGGATACCGCCACGGGACCAAACGGGGCGCTGGGGGTGTCCATGATCGTCACTTCCTCGGAAGGTCGTCGTCTTCGTACCTGAGCCGGTCGACGCCCCCCACGACACCGTCGACGCTGTTGCAGAGCCTGAGGAGCACCGGAACGAGACTGCGGCGGCTGACCGTGCTGCTGAGAGTGACCCGGCTGCCCACAACCTCCATCGAGAGGGCCGAGGGGCCCAGCGCCAGGGCGCGGGTGACCACGTCTTCGACGGTCTTCTCCTGGATCGCCGGGTTCGGCGCGGGAAGAGCTGGACGAGGTCGCTCCGGCTGAGCACACCCACGAGGTGCCCGTCGTCGACGGGCGGACGCTTGCCCCTGGCCCTTTCCATGACTCGCGCAGCGCGCACCACGCTCCACTCGGGGCGGGCGACGACGGCGGGACTCGACGGGACCGATGCCGACCGCCGTGGGTGTCCTCGGATCCGCGACGCTGCCGTGCTCCATCGCTCGTCACCTTCTCGCTCGTTCGACCGACGGCCCCTATGTTCAGGATCGCCCGCTGACGCGGTCCTGGGGAGGGCCGTCCGGCCCGTGGGGTTGCCCGTGGTCGTCCGCGCAGGCCGCGAAGACCCGCTCGGGCCCCCTGCCCGTGCGCAGGAAGCGCTCGTCGAGGACGACGGCCAGGTCCGCGAGTGCCCTGCGTAGTACCGACGCGGAGCCCCGGACCGGAGAGGTGACGTCGGTCTGCCGAGGCCCGAAGGCGTGGAAGGGAGGGAGGGGGTGCTCATCAGGCCCCGGCGGTCAGCTCGTGGCGGGCCAGGAGGTCGCTCTCGGACACGACTCCGACGACATGGTCGTCGTCCGTCCACGACGGGGACCCCGCTGATGTCGTGCGCGGCGAGCAGCTTCGCCACCTCCCGGAACGATGTCGCGGGGACGGCGGAGACCACGGCGTCGGACATCAGACCGCCGACCCTCGGGTGCTTCGTCACCGCGCCTCCAGCCCGGGGTTCGGACGGTGATACCCACCACCTTCCGACGCCAGTGCGGGGGCCCTGCGAGGGCCGAACGGTCCACCCTCAGGACCGAACGGGCTCGTCCTGCCGGCCCGCGCTCAGCCCCGCCCGTGTAGGACTTTTGGTCCCGTCGTTGGCCCCAGCGGCCCTCCGGCCGCCCCAGATCAGCTGCCAGGATGGAAGGAGTCTTTGGATCCCGTGAGGAGGAGCCATGGACGGATCCCCAGCCCGTGTCGGCCTCAGGAGGGACGTTGGCCACGCCGACGGATCGCCGCCCGCCCGCACGACGGTGATGTGGGCGGCACGGAGGCGGCCCTGCGGAGCGCTCTCTCCCTCGTCCGTGCAGCCGGAACGGACATGCGGGCCCCGTCTCCGTCCCAGCCGGAGATCCTCGTCAGGAGCCGGCAGGCGGGAAGGGAACCGTTCGACCGGACCGCCGAGGTGATCACGGCGCGTCACTCCGAGCCGGCGGTCGTCACGGAACTCGCCGACGGCGGGGCCGTCGAAGCGCCGCGCTCGCTCACGGGCCGCGCTGGACAAGGGCGACGACGAGATCGCTCGCGATCAGGCACGCGTACGGTCCTCGCTCTCGGGCCCGGTCCGGGAGGAGTTCCCGGGACTCACCGTGCACCCCGACGGCCAGAAGGGCGGCAGTGTGCCTGGGGCCCTCGTAGACGCGTCGCGCCACGCAGACCCTGCTGCAAGCACGCACACCGCCCATGGGAGCACGTCATGACCAGCACCACGGATCGCCGTGACATCGTCGTCGGCGTCGACCCGGTCAAGAACTGGCACATGGCCCTCGCCTGGGCCGCGGACGAGGCTCACCTGCGAGGAGTCGGACTGCGCCTGGTGGTCGCGGTACCCCCGCAGCACGACACCCGACACGTCGACGACACCGCTCGTCACCTGGCACAGCGGCAGACCGGTGCGGAAGCCCTGCGTACGGCACTCGCCTGGGCGCACGCCCGGCAGCCGGACATCGAACCCACATCCTCCCTTCTCGACGGGGCTCCGGTGGCAGCCCTGGCCGCTCTGTCGAACGAGGCCGGCCTGATCGTGCTCGGTTCCCGGCACCTCAGCCGCCCCGAGGAGTTCCTGAGCGCCAGTTCCCTGGTCGTCCCGGTCACCGCGAAGGCGCACTGCCCGGTGGTCGTCGTGGGCGACGCGGAGCACGTCACGCAGGAGACGACCTACCTAGTGGTCGGCGTCGACGGCAGCGAGTCCTCACGGGCCGCCCTGGCTTGGGCCTTCGAGGAAGCAGATCTGCGGCGCTGCGCCCTGCGGGCCATCGCCGTCTGGCAGCCTCCCGTCTTCACCCGGCACAGCGGTGACACGCTGTTCTCCGCCGAACGCCGCCTGCTCTCGGAGACCACCGCCGGCTGGGCGGGGAAGTACCCCGACGTCCGGCTCACACACGAGGTGCGCATCGGTGCGCCCGTCGAGACGCTGGCCGACGCCGCCGAACACGCACTGGCCGTCGTCGTCGGCCGCAGGGGCCAGGGCGGATACTCCGGGATGCGCGTCGGCTCCGTCGTTCACGGGCTGCTCCACCGCGCACACTGCCCGGTGATCACCGTCCCCGTGGGGTGAGTGGGCCATGACCGCGTCGGCAGCGGACCAGGCCCTTGGCCCGGTGCGGGACACCACGGGACTCACCGAGTCGGAGGCCGCCCGTCGGCTGGCCGACACCGGCCCCAACGAGGTCACCGCGAGAAAGCCCGTACGGCTCCACAGCAGGGTCATCGCCCAACTGACCGACCCTCTGATCATGGTGCTTCTCGGGGCCGTCGTGCTGACCCTCGCGATCGGTGACCATCCCGACGCGATCGTCATCGGACTGGTCGTCCTCGTGAACACGACCGTCGGTGTGGCACAGGAGATCCGGGCCGACAACGCCGTGGCCGCCCTCTCGGCCCTCACCGCGCCGCACGCGCGCGTGCGGCGCGACGGCGCCGCCCGCGACCTCCCGGCGACATCGATCGTCCCGGGTGACGTTCTCCTGGTCGGTGAGGGCGACATCGTCGCCGCCGACGCCGAGCTGGCCGAGGCCTCCGCCGTTCTGGTGGACGAGTCCATGCTCACGGGGGAGTCCGTGCCCGTGGACAAGGACTCCGGTGCGACCCTGAGCGCGGGCACGGTCGTCGTGCGCGGCCGAGGCGTGGCCGTGGTCTCGGCGACCGGGGCGTCCAGTGCGCTCGGCCGCATCGCGGCGCTTCTGGACGAACGCCGAGAGCCGACGCCGCTACAGCGCCGACTCGCCGCCCTCGGGCGAGTCCTCGCGGCCGTGACGCTCGCACTGTGCGTCCTGGTCTTCGCCCTCGGCCTGGTGCGTGGGCTCCCGCTGGGCACGATGGCCGTCACCGCCATCAGCCTGGCTGTGGCGGCGGTCCCCGAATCCCTTCCCGCCGTCGTGACCCTGGCCCTCGCGCTCGGCGCCCGCCGCATGGCCGCGCGGCACGCTTTGGTCCGGCGGCTGCCCGCGGTGGAGACGCTCGGCTCGGTGTCCGTCCTCGCCACCGACAAGACCGGCACCCTGACCGAGGGCCGCATGGTCGTCCAGCACGTCTGGACACCGCGGGTGAGCGCCGAGCTCACAGGCGTGGGGTACGAACCCGAGGGTGAGGTCCTCATAGCCGGGAGACCGGCGGAAGCGGACGAGCTCGAACCACTGACGGAGCTCCTGACCGTGACCGCCCTGTGCAACGATGCCACGCTGCGTCCGGCGGACGACCGGAGGCCCGACGGCCGCTGGACGGCCCTGGGCGACCCCATGGAAGCCGCCCTGCTGGTGGCCGCTGCCAAGACTGGCTGCCCGAAGCCGACGGAACTGTCGGTGACCCGCCCCCGGATCGGAGAGGCGCCGTTCGACAGCCTCCGCAGACGCATGACCACCCTCCACAAGGCCGATGGGAACCGGTTGCTCGTCTGTCTGAAGGGCGCACCCGAAGCCGTCCTCACCCCTGTGGTCCTGCGGGATCCTCCGGACGTGCTCGCAGCGGCCCGCCAGGAGGCCGCGCGCCTGGCCGCCCGGGGATACCGCGTGCTTGCCGTCGCGTCGGGTGTGCGAAACGACATCCCGAGCCCGTTCACCGAGGCGGAGTCGGGACTCGCGCTCCTCGGCCTCGTCGCGCTCAGCGACCCGCCCAAGCCGCATGCCGCGGTGACGCTCGCTTCCTGCCGGGCGGCCGGCATCACACCCGTCCTCATCACCGGGGACCATCCGGCGACTGCTCGGGCGGTCGCGGCCCACGTCGCGCTCCTGGGCGACGGCAGCGAGACGGATGGCCACGTCGTCACAGGGGCGGACGTGGCCGCGGGTCGAGTCGCGGACCTCACTTCGGTGCGGGTCTTCGCCCGTACGGACCCCCAGCAGAAGCTGGACATCGTGGAGGCGTGGCGTGCCAGGGGAGCCGTGACCGCCATGACCGGCGATGGGGTCAACGACGGTCCCGCCCTGCACCGTGCCGACATCGGCGTCGCCATGGGCGCACGCGGCACGGAGGTCGCCCGGCAGGCCGCCGACCTCGTCCTCACCGACGACGAGCTCTCGACGGTCGTGGCGGCCGTAGAGGAGGGAAGGCGTGTCTACGACAACATCCGCCGTTTCCTCGTCTACGGGATGGCCGGCGGCGCGGCAGAGATCCTCGTGATGCTCATCGGCCCGCTGCTCGGGCTGCCACTACCCCTTCGCGCGGGCCAGATCCTGTGGATCAACCTTCTGACACACGGCCTCACCGGCGTCGCGATGGGCGCCGAGCCCGCGTCCCCGGGAGCGATGCACCGCCCTCCGCGCCCACCCGACCAGCACATTCTCGGCGGTGCCGCCTGGCAGAGGCTGCTCCTTCTCGCGGCCGTCGTCACGGCGGCCTCCCTCGGCGCGGGCCTCGCTGCTCAGGCACTGGACCTGCCCTGGCAGAGCGTGCTCTTCCTCGCCCTGCTCGCCGCGCAGCTCGGCGTCGCCCTGGGGCTGCGCACCCGACTTCTGAGCAAGGAGAACCCGTTCCTCCCTCTGTCCGTCCTCGCCTCTGCCCTTCTGGCGGCGGCGGCACTGTACGTGCCCTTCCTGAACTCGATCCTGGAGACCGAGCCACTCGGCTGGGCGGGCGCCGGGATCGCTCTCGCGTGCGCGCCCGTCGGCTTCGTCGCGGCCCGCGTCGTACGGACCGCCTTCCACCCAGGCGGCCCGACAGGAACGGGTGGTTCATCCGGACTACGGTGAGAGTGCGCGCTTCGGGTGGAGCCCGTGCGCTCGATGCAGCCGGAGGTCTCGATGGGCCGGGAGGACACCAAGCCCACAGGTACACGGCTGCCACGGCTGCGACTGGACGAGCTGCTCGACGAGGTCCAGGTGCGTATCGACGAGGTGCGCGGGACCAGGGACCGGCTCAACGGGCTGCTCGAAGCCGTCATGTCCGTGGGCCGCGGACTCGACCTGCCGCAGGTGCTGCGCGACATCGTTGAGTCCGCCGTGACTCTGGTGGACGCCGAGTACGGAGCACTGGGCGTCATCGGTGACGACCGGAAGCTCTCCGAATTCCTCCCCATCGGCATCGACGACGAACTCCGCCGGCGGATCGGCGCTCTCCCGTCCGGACACGGCATTCTCGGCGAGCTGATCCGCAACCCCAAGGCGCTGCGCCTCGCCGAGCTGTCGGAGCATCCAGCCTCATACGGCTTCCCGGCCCATCACCCGCCGATGCACACGTTTCTGGGCGTCCCCATTCGGGTCCGCGACGAGGTGTTCGGCAACCTCTACCTCACGGAGAAGCGTGGAGGAGCCGACTTCGACGCCGAGGACGAGGCGGTCGTGACGACTTTGGCCGTCGCGGCCGGCATCGCCATCGAGAACGCCCGCCTCTACGAGGAGGGCCGCCTGCGCCAGCGCTGGCTGGCCGCCGGCTCCGGCTTCACCAGCGCCCTCTTGTCCGGTGCGGAGGAGACCGAGGTGCTCGGCGGGATGCTGGAGCAGGCGGTGGACATCGCGGGCGCCGACCTGGGGATCTTCTGCGCGGTCGGACCGGGCGGCGAGCTGCGGGACTCGCTGGCCTGCGGCGAGGGGGCCGAAGCGCACCGGGGCGTCGTCCTACCGAACAGCGAAGGAACCCTGGTTGAGGCAGCCCTCGCGCAGGACGGCCTGGTCACGGTCGCCGACGTCGAGAACGATCCGCGTATCACGGTGCGGCCCGAACGGTGGAAGGGGTTCGGACAGGCCATGGCTGTCACGGTCGGAACCAAGGAGAGGCTCAGTGGAGTGCTGATCCTCGCGCGGCGCCACGGCCGGCCCGCCTTCACGACCGCAGAGGTCACCGATCTCCCCAGATTCGCGGGCCAAGCGGCACTGGCGCTCGAACTGGCCGACCGCCGTCGTGACGCCGAACAGGTGAGTCTTCTGGAGGATCGTGACCGGATCGCCCGAGACCTCCACGATCTGGCGATCCAGCGCTTGTTCGCCACGGGGATGACGCTGCAGAGTGCCCGTCGCTTCGTCGAGCACCCCGAGGCGGTGGACCGATTGACCCGGGCCATCGACGATCTCGACGCCACCATCAAGATCATCCGCTCGACGATCTTCGGCCTCCGGGAACACGACACCCCGGGAACCGCCCCGAAACTGCGAAACCGCCTGGTCAAGGCCGTGGGTTCGGCGGCGTCGACGCTCGGATTCGCTCCGGGGCTGCGAATGGAGGGCCTGATCGACACCGACGTGCCACCGGAAGTGGCCGAGGAGGTGCTCGCCGTCCTTGGCGAGGCCCTCACCAATGTGGCACGGCACGCCGTGGCCCGAAAGGCGGAGGTGTCGGTCGTGGCAGACGACGGGGTGCTGGTGGTCACGGTGAGCGACGACGGTGTAGGCATCCCGCACGGCGGCAGCCGCAGCGGACTGCGGAACCTGTCCGAACGGGCCGAACTGCTGGGCGGCGCTCTTTCGGTCCACGCACGGGCGGCGCCGGGCAGCGGCACGGTCCTCGAGTGGCGGATCCCACTCCCGACCGAGCGGGAATGAAGTCTTCTGCATCCCCTCGACGTCGTGCTCGCGGACCTGCGCGGCGACGACGGCCGCCTGTACGCGGCGTTCCACGCCGAGTTCGCCGAGCAGTCGGGAGACGCGGTTCTCGACGGTCTTCTGTGTCGGGTCGGTGAAGTCGTTGGGTTGGACGACTTTGCGCCGTATGAACGAGAAGTCCTGGTTCAGTCAAGAGGCGCAGACCGGTGTGGACCATGACTGCGCGTTGTCCGCGATCCAGAACACAGATTTCGCGCCGGCACAGGGCCCTGGCCCATGACCTGGGTGACCAGAGCCCTCAACGGCACGATGCCGGTGGTTTCGTCCATCCGGAGCGCTGACGCGTGATTCCGGACTGTTCGGCGGTGTGTCGGTCGCCTCCGCTGCCCCCGCTGGAAGATCCTCCGTCAGGAGACCGGCTGACGTGAGGAGCCACGGTGGGCTGGGGAAGGCGCAAATCAGGGTTGTGGCCCCCGTACACGGGCGACCGCTCCGGCAGTGATCGTCCGCATCCTGCTGGGGGCCGCTTGTTCGGCTGCGCCTGATTCGGCACCCGGGGCAATTCGCACACTACCTGCCGGACCCGTTCGCCCTGGCGCGCTTTCCTCCGGTATGCGCTGTCCAGTGGCCGGCTTCAACCTCGTCGCCTCCGGTGCCCTTCTCTCTGTGGCCGTCAGTCAACTTGGAGTGGACAAGAATGTCGCCGCACTCATCGCCGGAATCTTCGGCACCGCGTTCTCCTTCCTCCTCGCCCGCCCGCGGACCCCGGAACTCGGCAAGCCTGATCACCACCCCGCCTCGCTTCGCGTCGACAGGTGTGGCACTGCTGCCCCTCCTTCCGCTGTCGGTCTTCGCCGATGCCTCATGGATCGCGCGCTGGGTGCGCCCGAGCGGCGACGAGTGGTGCTTCCTGCCCCTCGTACGCGACGAAGGCTTCATCGCCCTGGTGAACCAGTTCTACTCCACGGACAACGGCCGGATCGCCAACGGTGCACTCGTCGCCTCCTATGCCACCTACGGCATCGCAGGCCAGCAGTGGTACGCGGGCATCAGCTCGGTCGTGATGCTGCTCCTCCTGTGGGCCTTGGCAACCGCGCTGCTCCGGAGCGCCCGGTGGAGGCTACCCCGGGGCATGCCGCTGTTCGGGGCGGCCATGTTCCTGGCCGTCTTCTGCTTCGGCTCCGTGAACACCTACAAGACCTACTTCTGGCCGGCCTCGTCGGTTTCCCACACCCTCCCGCCCGTCCTCGCGGCCGCTGCCGCAATCCCGGCCCTGCTGGCAACCTCGCGGCGCGGAAAGGCCGCCGCCATCGCGTCCGCGCTCGCCCTCGGAGCCGTCATCGGCACCCTGTCCGAGGAGACCTCGGTAGTTGCCCTGACCATCCTCCTCCTCAGCCTGCTGCTGAGTCGCCGACTCTTCCCGGCAAGACGGCTCACCTTCGTACGTAGCTGGTGCGCCGCTGCCGGAGGGGGCATCCTCATCGGCACCGCCGTACTGCTCACCTCGCCCGGCTCACGCAACCGGCGCACCCGCCACCACGCAGACTCCATGTTCGCGCCGGAATCGCTCCTGGCTTCGCTGCGGGGGTACGCGCACATCCTCTACACCCTGGCGACGAGCTGGCAGTACCTCGGCATGATCGCCGCAGGAGTATTGATCGGCATCTTCATCCGCAACGGCAACGGAGGCGTCCCCCGCCCCGACCACCGAGCGCCTCTGCTCGTCGTCTCCGGCACGGCAGCCTTCCTCCTCTCCGGATACCTGTGCACGGTGATCGCCTATCCGGCGTTCGGCCCCTCCGTTGCGACCTCCAACCGGATTTGGAACGACTTCATTTTTCTCCTCCTCCTCGTTCTCGCCGGCGTGGGCTGCCTCCTTGGGAACGCGACAGTCAGGCGATGCCGCCCGCGTATGAATCCGGTAGCCGTGGGTGCCGCACTCACGTGTGTTTGCCTCACAGCCCTATTCGCGGTATCCCTGCGCACTTTGGAAGCGGAGATGAGCGCGCGTGCCGAAGCCTGGGGCAACCAGGATCATCTGCTCAGGAAACAGGCTGCGGCGGGGGCAACGGTGTTGCCTTACACGCCGCTCGTTATCAGCAAGATATCGGAACCCTTCGGCAACAAGGGGAAGCGGATTTGGCCTGCCTCCTGTGTCGCCACTTACTACCGGGTGACCAGGATTACCGATGGAAGAAAGGCGCAAGGCGATGTGGGGCCTCGCTGAGCGTCTTCAGCGGTGAGTGCTGCGGAGCGTCGAGGGTGGTGCGGCAGTCGACGAGCAGGGGTTGCCGGGTGGCCGACCAGGGTGTGGGGTCGGCTTTGCCGGTACTCGGGCCACTCGGTGGCGAGGACGACGAGGTCCGCGCCGTCGAGAGAGGCGGACAGGTCGTCGGAGAAGTCCAGTTCCGGGGCGGGCCATGTGGGTCCATGGTTCTGCTCGTTCCAAGGCGCGGCTGTGTCGTTGCCGAGGACACGGTGTTGGTTCGTTGAGCAGGAAGCAGGAAGCAGGAAGCAGGAAGCAGGAAGCAGGAAGCAGGAAGCAGGAAGCAGGAAGCAGGAGGTGAGGACATTGACGGCTGTCACGGTGACGGGCTCTGCCCGCATTCAGGAGTTCATCGTTCCCGCCCCTGTGGTCTCCGGCTGACACCCACTCGACTTCCGCGCGCTCGGAGCGCGCCGCCGGGGCCACCCTTCGAAGGGTCCCCCTTGTCCCACGCTTCGCTCCACCCGTCTTCATGTCGACGACGACGTGATGTGCTGCGGCTTCGACGGGTTCCCCGACGAGGGAAGCTTCTTTCTGGGTAGGCAACGGCGTCGCCGGACGTTGCGGCGCTCGCCGCCGTCCTCGCTCTCGGTGCCACGGACGGGCTGACGGACCTGGGCATCGGGTCCCTGGCCTCCGCCGAGCGTGCTGCTGTCGAACGTGTCGGTGTCCGACGCGAACGGTGAGCGGGAGACCGACGCCGTACTTAATCGGTGGTGCCGTGCCCTGGGGCGGGGCTATGGTTCTGCTCATCCGCTCCGCGAAGGGGCACGGTGTTGGTTCGTCGAGGTAAGAAGCAGGAGGTGAGGACATTGATGACTGTCACGGTGACGGGCTCTGCCCGCATTCAGGAGTTCATCGTTCCCGCCCCTGTGGTCTCCGGCTGACACCCACTCGACTTCCGCGCGCTCGGAGCGCGCCGCCGGGGCCACCCTTCGAAGGGTCCCCCTTGTCCCACGCTTCGCTCCACCCGTCTTCTCTTTCCGCTGTCCAGCACCCGCTCGCCGTCTACGGCTGGGACGAGGGCTGGGAGGCCGAGTTCGCCCCGTACGCCGCCCAGGGCCTGGTCCCGGGCCGGGTCGTCCGTGTTGATCGCGGTCAGTGTGATGTGGCCACGCCTGACGGCGTCGTCCGTGCCGATACCGCGTTCGTCGTTCCCCATGACCCGATGAAGGTCGTGTGCACGGGGGACTGGGTCGCCGTCGACCCCGAGGGCGGTGATCCGCGGTACGCGCGGACGATCCTGCCTCGGCGGACCGCTTTCGTGCGGTCGACGTCGTCCAAGCGGTCCGAGGGCCAGGTGCTGGCCACCAACATCGATCACATCGTCATCTGTGTGTCGCTCGCGGTCGAACTCGACCTCGGGCGGATCGAACGGTTCCTCGCGCTCGCGATGTCCAGTTCGAGCGGTGAGGCACTGCTGCGTACGTCGGCGGACCCCTGGGAGTCCGGTGCCCAGCCGACCGTGGTCCTCAGCAAGGCGGACCTCGTCCCCGACCCGACCGGGCTCTCGTACCTCGTCGAGGACGTCGAGACGGTCGCCCCCGGCGTCCAGGTGCTGCCCCTCAGCTCGGCCACGGGCGAGGGACTCGATGTGCTCTCCGCCGTCGTCGCGGGCGGCACGACCGTGCTGCTCGGCCTCTCCGGCGCAGGGAAGTCCACCCTCGCCAACGCCCTCGTCGGCGAGGACGTGATGGACGTCCGGGCCGCCCGTGACGTCGACGGCAAGGGCCGCCACACCACCACCACCCGCAACCTCTTCGTCCTGCCGGGCGGGGGAGTCCTCATCGACACTCCCGGACTGCGCGGGGTCGGGCTCTGGGACGCCGAGGCCGGCGTCGGGCAGGTCTTCGCCGAGATCGAGGAACTGGCCCGGGACTGCCGCTTCCACGACTGCGCCCACGAGGCGGAGCCGGGCTGCGCCGTCGCGGCGGCGATCGAGGACGGCTCCCTGCCGGTCCGCCGGCTGGAGAGCTACCGCAAGCTGATCCGCGAGAACCGGCGGCTCGTGGCCAAGACCGACGCCCGGATGCGCACCGAGATGCTCAAGGACTGGAAGCGCAAGGGCGTCGAGGGGCGCCAGGCGATGGAGCTGAAGCGGGGGCGCGTCCGCTGACGGGACAACGGTACGGAGGGGAGCGCGGCGCTCCCCTCCGTACCGCCCCCGCACACCACCCGCACCCGCCCCTCCGTATCGCACCCCCGTACCGCCGTGTCCGAAAACCGCGAGCCCGGTGTCCTCCCGGGCCGCACACTGGGAGGCGTGAAGGACGACGACACCCGCTACGAGGCGGTCAGCAGCAGGGACGCCCGGTTCGACGGCGAGTTCTTCTTCGCCGTACGGACCACCGGCATCTACTGCCGTCCCAGCTGCCCCGCCGTCACCCCCAAACGGCAGAATGTCGCGTTCTACCCGACGGCCGCCGCCGCCCAGGGCCACGGCTTCCGGGCCTGCCGCCGCTGCCGCCCGGACGCCGTGCCCGGCTCGGCGGCCTGGGACGTACGGGCCGATGTCGTCGGGCGCGCCATGCGGATGATCGGCGACGGCGTCGTCGACCGCGAAGGCGTGCCCGGGCTCGCCGGACGCCTCGGCTACAGCACCCGGCAGGTACAGCGCCAGCTCACCGCCGAGCTGGGCGCGGGGCCCGTCGCGCTCGCCCGCGCCCAGCGGGCACACACCGCCCGGCTGCTGCTCCAGACCACCGGACTGCCGGTCACCGAGATCGCCTTCGCGGCCGGATTCGCCAGCGTCCGCCAGTTCAACGAGACCATCCGGCGCGTCTACGCCCGCACCCCCAGCGCCCTGCGCGCCGAGGCGGGCAGCGGCGCCGGAGCCCGGACCGCGCTCGCCGCCGGGGTGCCGCTGCGGCTCGCCCACCGGGGGCCCTACGCGGCCGACGAGCTCTTCGACCTGCTCGCCGCCGAGGCCGTGCCCCGGGTGGAGGAGGTCGTCGGCGCCCCCGGCGCCCGCACCTACCGGCGCACGCTCCGGCTCCCGTACGGCACCGGGGTCGTCTCCGTCGACGAGCGGTCCGCCGGGCGCTGGCTCGAGGCCCGGATCCACCTCACCGAGCTGCGCGACCTGACCACCGCCGTGAACCGGCTGCGTCGCCTCTTCGACCTGGACGCCGACCCGTACGCGGTCGCCGAGCGCCTCGGCGCCGCCCCCGGGCTCGCCGCCGAGGTGGCCGCCCGGCCCGGCGTCCGCTCCCCGGGCACGGCCGACCCCGAGGAGTTCGCCCTGCGGACCCTCCTCGGCGCCCGGGAGGCCGCCCGGATCGTCGAGACGCACGGCACGGCGCTGGCCACCGCCTGCGGCACCCTCACCCATGTGTTCCCCGAGCCCCTGGCCCTCACAGGCCACCCCGTCGCGGGGCCGCTGGCCCGCGCGCTCGCCGACGGAACCGTACGCCTCGACCCCGGGGCCGACCGCGACGAGGCCGAGCGGGCGCTGCGCGCCGTCCCCGGTGTCACCGCCGACGCCGCCGCCCTGATCCGGATGCGGGCGCTCGGCGACCCGGACGTGCCCCCGGCGGGCGGTCCGGACGCGGAGGAATGGCGCCCCTGGCGCTCGTACGCGGCGCGCTACCTCAGGACGCCGCTCCGGGGGACGCCGCCGCAGGGGCCTCCGCGAGACCCCAGCTGTGGATCCGGCGCGGATGGATCCGGATCACCTCCTCGCTGAAACGCGGGCCCAGGGCGTGCGAGCCCACGAGGAGTTCCGCCTCGCCCCGGATCTCGACGCCCCGCACCCGCCAGGGGTGTACGGACGCGAGGTCGTCGACGACCAGTGCCACCTTCGGGTTCTGCCGCAGGTTGCGCCACTTCTTCGTACGGCCCATGGCGAGACCGCCCACCAGGACGGTGCCGTCCTCCTGCGGGAAGAAGCCCACCGGGTTCGCCTGCGGCTGTCCGGACGGGTCGACCGTGGCCATCCGGGCGAGCCGCCGCCCCTCGGTGAGATAGGCGAGTTCCGCTTCGCTGAAGCCCTCGAAATCCCTCATACGTCCAGGATCGCGCTGTTCCCGGCGGGGCGGATCGGCCACCGGACCGATCCCGGCTCCCTCCTGCGGACCAGGACCCGGCGCGTCCGCAGGAAGGAGCCTGCCCCCGTCCTCAGCCCCAGATCACCGCGCCCGCCCACGCTCCCACGATCAGCAGACAGGCGAACAGCTCCACCAGCACGCTCGTCCCCGCCGCCCGCATCACCGCCCGGGTCGCCGCCCCGGCCTGCCCGTGGCCGCCCAGCCGCAGCCGCTCCGAGAGGTAGATCCCGCCGATGAAACCGGGGATCGAGCCGAGCACCGGAATCAGCACGAAGCCCAGGAGCGCGCCCGCCCCGGCGTACGCCACCATCCGCCGGGTGATGCCCACGCCCCGGAAACGGCGGGGTGGCAGCTGCCATACGACCACCTGGGTGAGCAGCAGCAGACCCGTCGCGGAGGCCAGCAGGAGCCAGGCCAGGTCCGTCCGCTCGTGCAGCGACCACCACAGCATCGCCGCCCACACCAGCCACGTGCCCGGCACGCCGGGGGTGAGCACCCCGAACAGACCGATCAGCATCACCGTCGCGATCAGCAGGAGCTGCCACACACCCATCTGTCAAGGGTGCAGGATTTCGGGTGTCTCCGCAGGTCAAGGGCGACGGACGGAGTACGCGGCAGTCAGCCGCGCGCCACCCAGCCCTTCTCGTACGCGTGCCAGCCCAGCTGCAGTCTCGTCGTGACCCCGGTCAGCTCCATCAGGCCCTTCACCCGCCGCTGCACCGTCCGCAGCCCCAGGTCCAGCTGCTTCGCCACGCTCGCGTCCGTCATCCCGGCCAGCAGCAGCGACAGGATCTCCAGGTCCATGACATCCGGGCCCGGCGCCTCTTCCTCGGTGATCTGCGCGCCCGCCCCGAGCCGCAGCGGCAGCGCCTCCCGCCACACCGACTCGAACAGGCCCGTCAGCGATTCGAGCAGCCCGCTCGCGTGCACCACGATCGCCGCCGGTTCCACGCCCCGCCCGGTCAGCGGCACCATCGCCAGGTTCCCGTCGGCGACCACCAGCTTCGTCGGCACCCGGTCCGCGACCCGGATCCGCTCCTCGCGGCCGAGCGCCGCCGAGAGCTCCAGCAGCCCGGAGGGGAGCGTCAGCACCTCGCGCTCGATGACCACCCGGTAGCGCACCCCGCGCCCCGCCGCCTGTTCCTCCGCGTCGTTCTCCAGGCCGGAGACCGCGATCGGCTTGCCCGTCACCAGGGCGCAGACCTCGTCCTGGGCGCCCAGCTGGAGCTGGAGGAAGCGGTGGGTGACGGCGCTCGCGCCGGTCACCACCTCCACCAGGTCGTGCACGGCCGCCTCCGCCGCCTCCGCCCGGTACTCCTCCGCGAGCAGCGCCGCCGCCAGCTCCGCCTGCTCCAGCTCGTGCCGTTGCTGGGTCAGCAGGGCGCCGAGCGCGACCCCCGGGGGCGCCGCCACCCAGCGCCCGGTCCGGGCCGAGGACTGCGCGGCGAGGCCCTGCGACTCCAGACGGCGCAGCGCCCGCTCGGTGTCGTGCTCGGGCAGCGCGAGCCGGTGCGCGAGGTCGGTCACCTCGGCCGCGCCCAGCGCGACCAGCGCCCGGTACGCGGACTCCTGGCGCTCGTCGAGTCCTATCGCTCCCAGCATGGATTGCCCCACCCCTCGCCCCACCTCCGGCGGGCGTACCGGATCTTCCCGGGACATTCACCGGAGGCATTCGTTCCGTTGGTGACCTGGCGGGAAACGGCCACGGCGTATTCCCGCCTTGCCCATCATCCCTGCACCGCCCTCACCTCTGCCAATGTGGCGCCACCGCAGCACCAACAACCTCTGGAGACGGGCGTCTTGCGCCCTTTTTCCGGAATCAGATGGGGAGAGCGATGCGCCCGATTTCGCGTACGGCCCTGGGAGCGGCGACCGCCGTCGTCCTGGCCGTCACCGCGGTCGCGCCGTCCATGGCGAATGAGCCGCAGGACGGCACGACCGGCAAGAGACCACTGGCAGGCAGCGAGGCCTCGGCCCGCGCCGGCGACCGCGCCGCCACGGTGACCCTGGTCACCGGCGACCGCGTCGTGGTCACCCGCGACGCCGAGGGCAACCCGGCCGCCACGGCCCTGCCCCGCGAGGACGGCACCTTCCCCCTGGTCCAGACCCGCCGCTCCGGCCAGGACCTGTACGTCTACCCCGAGGGCGCCACCGCCGCGCTCGCCGCGGGACGCGTCGACGAGGAACTCTTCAACGTCACCGGACTCGTCCGCCAGGGCTACGACGACGCCGCCACCGGCACGCTGCCCCTCATCGCGGTCTACGGCTCCGACCTCGCCCGCTCCGTCCCCGCCGCCCCGCGCGGCGCCAAGCGCGGGCAGGTCCTCAGGACCGTCGACGGCGTCGCGCTCAAGACGGACAAGAAGCAGGCCGCCACCTTCTGGGCCGACGTCAACACCCCCACGGCCCGCTCCGCCGCCGGGATCACCAAGCTCTGGCTCGACCGCAAGGTCCAGGCCACATTGGAGCGCTCCACCAAGCAGGTCCACGCCCCCGAGGCCTGGGCCGCCGGCTACGACGGCACGGGCACCAAGGTCGCCGTCCTCGACACCGGAGCCGACGCCGAGCACCCCGACCTCAAGGGCCGGATCGCCGCCTCGGAGAACTTCACCGACTCCGAGACCACCGGCGACCGCCAGGGCCACGGCACCCACACCATCTCCACCGTCGGCGGCTCCGGCGCCGCGAGCGGCGGCAAGAAGAAGGGCGTCGCGCCCGGCGCGGCCCTCCTCAACGGCAAGGTCCTCAACGACTCCGGCTCCGGCGCCGCCTCCTGGATCATCGCCGGCATGGAGTGGGCCGTCGCCCAGGGCGCCGACGTGGTCTCGATGAGCCTCGGCAGCCCCGTGCCCACCGACTGCACCGACCCGATGAGCGTCGCGGCCGAGGAACTCGCGCAGAGCAAGGGCACGTTGTTCGTCATCGCCGCCGGCAACTCCGGGCCGACCCTCAACACCGTGTCCTCGCCCGGCTGTGCGCCCAGCGTGCTCACCGTCGGCGCCACCGACCGCGACGACTCCACCGCGTACTTCTCCAGCCGCGGCCCGACGATCGTCAACCACACCCTCAAGCCCGAGATAGCGGCGCCCGGCGTCGGCATCTCCGCCGCCGCGGCCGGCGGCCGGGGCGTGTACGCCTACCGGTCCATGTCCGGCACGTCGATGGCCACCCCGCACGTCGCGGGCGCAGCCGCCATCGTCAAGCAGCGCCACCCCGACTGGACCGCCCAGCAGGTCAAGGCCGCACTGGTCGCCTCCGCCGAGAGCGCCGTGCCCGGCGACGTCCGCGAGGTCGGCGGTGGCCGCCTCGACGTCAAGGCCGCGATCGACCAGACGGTCCTCGGCGCCCCCGCCGTCCAGGGCGGCACCTTCAACTGGCCGCAGGACAAGAGTGACCGCACCACGGTCTCCGTCCCGTACACCAACACCGCTGACGCCGCCGTCACCCTGAACCTGGCGGTCGAGCGGGTCACCGGCAACGACGGCTCCAGTGTGCGGAGTTCGGTCGCCCGCCTCGGCAGGCGTACCGTCACCGTCCCGGCCGGCGCCACCGTCCAGGTCCCGCTGGACCTCGACCCCTCGGCCCGCCTCGAAGCCGCCCAGTACGGCGACGTCACCGGCCGCGTGCTCGCCACCGGCCCCGGCGGCGTCCATGTCTCCACCCCGTTCTCGCTGTACGTCGAGCCCGAGACGGTCACCCTCCGCGTCAAGATGATCGACCGTCAGGGCAGGCCCGCCGACGGAGCCTCCTCCCTCGACGTCATCGGCACCGACGACGCCAGCGGAGAGCGCCGCTTCAACGAGGGCGCCGCCGACCAGGTCTACCGCCTGCGCCCCGGCAGCTACTTCCTCTCCTCCTTCGTCACCACCCCCGACGCGGGCGAGGGCGCCAGGCTGTACGACTCGATCAGCTACCTCGGCCGCCCCCAGATGGAGCTGAAGAAGGACACCACCGTCGTCCTCGACGCCCGCAAGGCCCACAAGCTGTCGGTGAAGACCGATCGGGCCACCGAACTCCGGGGCGCCACCCTCGCGTTCGCCCGCTCCTGGGACGACTCCTGGCTGCACGCCGGAACCGCCACGGGCCCGCGCACCATCCGCGGCTACTACGCCTCGGTCGAAGGCCGGGCCGACGAGGGCGACTTCGAGTTCGGCAGCTACTGGCGCGCCGCAGCCCCGCAGATCACCTCGCTGCGCACCACCGACGGCCTGGCGCTGCACCCGCTGACCGCCTCCATCGCCTCCGACAACCTCGACGGCACCGGCTCCGCCCGGCTCGTCGACGCCGGTACGGGCACCCCGGAGGAGCTGAAGGCCGCCGGCGTCCAGGGCCGTATCGCCCTGGTCCGGCTGCCCGACGACTCCACCGCGGCGGGCGCCATCGCCCGCAACGCCAAGACCGCCGGCGCCGTCGCCGTCGTCGCGTACCACTCGGCCCCGGGCCGCTGGTACCCGGGCGGTGGCTTCACCGGACTGGGCCTGCCGACCCTCTCCGTCCCCGCCGACGAGGCGACCGCACTCCTCGGCAGGCTGGCGGCCGGCGAGGTCACCCTCGCCTGGAAGGCCACCGCGAAGAGCCCGTACGTCTACAACCTCGCCTTCCCGGAGACCGTCGCGATCCGCGACGACAAGAACTACCGGGTCCGCGACGGGCAGTTGGGCCGCACGGACGCGAGCTACGGCTCGTCGGGCGTCGCCACCGACTTCACGGACTTCCCGGCCGGCCACCGCCCGAACGGCGTCGCCGTCACCTTCGGCTCCCTGGAGACCGTCCCGGCGCCCGGCACCCGCACCGAGTACTACTCCACCGGTGATACCGCCTGGTCGCAGATGGTCAACAGCAGCTTCCCGTTCGGTGAGCTGATGATGGGAGCCCACCGCACGTACACGCCCGGCGAGAAGCGCACCGAGAACTGGTACGACGGGGTCATCGCCCCCACGGCCCCGCGCGACACCACCGGCAAGCCGGTCCTCGCGGCCGAGCGTCAGGGCAACTACATAGGCTTCGCCGCCGCCATGTGGGGGGACAACACCCACTATGCCGAGGCCGGCTCCTTCGGTGACATCGGCAATGTGCGCCTCAGCCGCGACGGCGAGGTCCTGGGCGAGAACGGCTGGCCCTTCGGCGCCTTCGAGGTACCGGCCGAAGCCGGGACGTACACCCTCGAACAGAACATCATGAAGATCGGCAGCAAGGTCTGGGCCCGCTCGACCTCCGTCAACTCGGTATGGAAATTCACCTCCAAGCTCGATGAGAGCGTCTATTCTCAGGGCATCCCGATTCTCTTCCCCCGGTACGACCTTCCGGAGGACGGACTCAAGACCCTCGCCGCGACCGACGGCCAGCAGATCGGCCTCACCGTGACGGGTCACGCGGGCTACACCCCCGCGGCGCTCACCTCGGCGAAGCTCTCGTACTCCTATGACGGGGGTACGACCTGGACCGAAGCGCGGGTCTCCCAGCAGGGCGGACAGTGGACCGCGACCGTGAACCACGCGGGCGCGGCCGGCAAGCCGGTCACCCTGAAGACCGAACTGACGGACGCCAACGGCAACTCCGTCACCCAGACCGTGGTCCGCGCCTACGACGTGCGCTGATCACGCCGGTCCGCCGGGCGTCCTTCCCGTGGGGGGTGGGGCCGCCCGGCGGATCACCCATTCGCAGCAGCGGTTTTCCCGATGTCCCGTTTTCGGATGCCCTGCGCCGTGGACAATAGGGGCATGACTCAGCAGGGGGACAACTGGTGGGACAAGCTCTACGACGATTCGGCGCCGGACACGGCCCCGACGGTCTCGGGTGACACGCTCGACGACCACTTCGCCACGGCACCCCGAGGCCCGGACCCGAAGACGGTCCCGGCCCCCGAAGGGGCCGCGCCCCCGGGCGCGACGGCCGGGCCCGCACCCTGGGGGGCGCCCTGGGAGGCGCCCCCGGTCGGGCCGCGGACCTTCCCCGGGCCCCCGCCCCCGCCCGTCGAGGCGCCCACCGTCCAGGTCCGGGTCCCGACGACGGAACCGATGCCTCCGGAGACGGGGAGGGCGGAGGGGGTGGAAGGACAGGATCCGGAACCCGGCGCCGGAGCGTACGGAGACGGAGACGGAGACGGCGGCGGAAGCGGAGACGGGGACCTCACCGTCCAGGTCTCCGTGCCCCGCCCGCGTACCGGATTCATCGGGGGCAGACCGCCGACCTACGAGCCCGAGCCGACCGCGCTGCCCGTCGCCCGCCCCGGTGAGCTCGGCGAACTGGTCGCCGACACCGTGCTCGACGGCGCCCGCTACGGCACCTGCACCCTGCGCGCCGCCTCCGTACGCGGGGACTCCGCGCGCTACCGGGGCGAACCCCGGCGCGACGCCCTGCTCACCGCCCGCTTCGGCCACGACGAGACCGCGCTCGTCCTCGTCGCCGTCGCCGCGGGCTCCCGCGCCTCGGAGGACGCCCACCTCGCCGCCGCCGACGCCTGCCGGTGGATCGCCGAGGCCGTCTGCCGCAGCCACGCCCGGCTCTCCGAGGACATCGGCTCGGGCCGCCGAGGCGACCTGAAATCGGGACTCCACCGGCTCACCGACCGTACGTACGGCAAGCTCCGCGCCCGCGCCGCCGAGCGCGGCCTCGCCCCTGACGAGTACACCGCGTCCCTCCGCTGTCTGCTCGTCCCCGCCGACCCCGCGTGCCGCACCCGGGTCTTCTTCGGCATCGGCGGCGGTGGTCTGTTCCGGCTCCGCGACGGCTCGTGGCAGGACCTCGAACCGCTCCTCCCGGAGCCATCCGCCGTCACCGGCGCCGCCGTCGTCGGCTTCGGCTCACCGCCCGCCGCCTCCGCCCCCGCCGCCTCCCTCGACGAGGAGACCGAGGAGGGCGACCGGCTCACCATGGACCTGGGCATCACCACCGCCCCGGGACCGCTCGTGGAGGAGCCGGTGCCGCCGCCCGCCGAGCCGTTCCGTTTCCGGGCCTCCGTCGCCCGCCCGGGCGACACCCTGCTGCTCGCCTCCGCCGGCCTCGCGGAGCCGATGCGCGGCGAACCGGCCCTCGCCGGGGAACTCGCGGCCCGCTGGGCGGACGCCGAAGCGCCCGGCCTGGCCGCCTTCCTCGCCGACACCCAGCTGAGAGTGACCGGCTACGCCGACGACCGTACGGGGGTGGGCGTCTGGGAGGCGTAACCGACCGGGCCGTGTGTTGATGGAGCCATGGCCAGACAGAACGTGGCGGAACAGTTCGTCGACATCCTCGTGCGCGCGGGCGTCCGGCGCCTGTACGGCGTGGTCGGTGACAGCCTCAACCCGGTCGTCGACGCGATCCGCCGTACCCGCGACCTCGACTGGATCCAGGTGCGGCACGAGGAGGTCGCGGCCTTCGCCGCCGGCGCCGAGGCCCAGATCACCGGAGGCCTCGCCGCCTGCGCGGGCTCCTGCGGGCCGGGCAACCTGCACCTCATCAACGGCCTGTACGACGCCCACCGCTCGATGGCCCCGGTGCTGGCCCTCGCCTCGCACATCCCGTCCAGCGAGATCGGCCTCGGCTACTTCCAGGAGACCCACCCCGACCAGCTGTTCCGCGAGTGCAGCCACTACAGCGAACTCATCTCCAACCCGAAGCAGATGCCCCGGCTGGTCCACACGGCGATCCAGCACGCCGTCGGCCGGGGCGGCGTCAGCGTGGTCTCGCTGCCCGGTGACATCGCCTCCCAGCCGGCCCCGGAGACGGCGGTGGGAACCGCCCTCGTCACCACCCGGCCCACCGTCCGCCCGGGGGACACCGAGATCGACGCCCTGGTGCGGATGATCGACGAGGCCGAGCGGGTGACGCTCTTCTGCGGCAGCGGTACGGCCGGGGCGCACGCCGAGGTCATGCAGTTCGCCGAGCGGGTCAAGGCGCCGGTCGGGCACGCGCTGCGCGGCAAGGAGTGGATCCAGTACGACAACCCGTACGACGTCGGCATGAGCGGACTCCTCGGCTACGGCGCCGCCTACGAGGCCACCCACGAGTGCGATCTGCTGATCCTGCTCGGCACCGACTTCCCGTACAACGCCTTCCTGCCCGACGACGTGAAGATCGTGCAGGTGGACGTCCGGCCCGAGCGCCTCGGCCGCCGCTCCCGGCTCGACCTCGCCGTCTGGGGCGACGTCCGCGAGACCCTGCGCTGTGTCACCCCGCGCGTCCGCGCCAAGACCGACCGCAAGTTCCTCGACAAGATGCTCAAGAAGCACGCCGACGCGCTCGAAGGCGTGGTCAAGGCGTACACCCGCAAGGTCGAGAAGCACGTCCCGATCCACCCCGAGTACGTCGCCTCGGTGATCGACGAACTCGCCGACGACGACGCCGTCTTCACCGTGGACACCGGGATGTGCAACGTCTGGGCGGCCCGCTACCTCAGCCCCAACGGACGGCGCAGGATCATCGGCTCGTTCAGCCACGGCTCGATGGCGAACGCCCTGCCGCAGGCCATCGGCGCGCAGTTCACCGACCGGAACCGGCAGGTCGTCTCGCTCTCCGGCGACGGCGGCTTCTCCATGCTGATGGGCGACTTCCTCACCCTCGTGCAGTACGACCTGCCGGTGAAGGTCGTGGTGTTCGACAACTCCTCGCTCGGCATGGTCGAGCTGGAGATGCTGGTCTCGGGACTCCCCTCGTACGGGACGACCAACAAGAACCCGGACTTCGCGGCCATCGCCCGCGCCGCCGGGGCCTTCGGCGTCCGCGTGGAGAAGCCCAGACAGCTCGCCGGCGCCCTCAAGGACGCCTTCAAGCACAAGGGCCCGGCCCTGGTCGACGTGGTCACCGACCCCAACGCGCTGTCCATCCCGCCGAAGATCAGCGCCGACATGGTGACCGGCTTCGCCCTCTCCGCCAGCAAGATCGTCCTGGACGGGGGAGTGGGCCGGATGCTCCAGATGGCGCGCTCCAATCTGCGCAACGTGCCCCGACTCTGAGGGAATGCGGACGATTTGGCGGGGCATGCATCCCCGTGAGCCTGTTCGACGCGATCTGTGGGTGGGGGTTATGGCCGGGGAGGCACGACAGCCGACTCAACTTCTCAGAAAGGTGGGATGCGCGGATCTCACCGCGGTGCCGGAGGTGCGACATGCCTTGCGTGAAATGCTGCGGAGGTGGGGCGGACCGGGCGCCTCCGACGTCGCGGAACTGCTCACCAGCGAACTGGTGACCAACGCCCTGATCCACACCGAGCACGGGGCCGTCGTGACCGCGACGGTCGTGCCCGAGCAGCTGAGGGTCGAGGTAAGGGACTTCGTCCCCGGACTCGCGCCGCCGCACGTACCGCCCGCCGACGACGGTACGCACGGCAGGGGACTCGTCCTCGTCGAGGCCCTGGCCGACTCCTGGGGTGTCGAGGACCACGGAGTGGGCAAGGTGGTGTGGTTCGAACTGAACGGCGGGGCCGCCTGAGGGGCGGCCCCGCCGGTTCGGCGCGGACATGAGCGGTGCTCAGCCGAACTGCTGCTCCAGATCCTTGAGCTTGCGCTCCAGGGAGTCGAGACGGGGCAGCGTCTGGGTGTCGTCCTCCGCCGTGAGGTCCACCGTCCGGGGGTCACCCGTCTGGACGTCACGGCCTCCGACGGCTTGGAGGGAGGGCCGGGGTCGAAGCGGCAGTTGCCCGGGATCCGCTATGGCGGGTTCCGCGACGGCGGCCTGGACGGCCGCCGTCGCGGAACCCGAACCGGCGCCCGAACCCGAGCCGCCGCCGGACCCTCCACCCGGGCCGGGACCGGCCGGGGCGTTGAGCGCCGCCACCTCGACCTGACGACCGTCCCCCCTGCCGAGCCCGAAGGACCGGTGCTGGCGGTTGATCGCCTTGAGCCGCGCCCGGTCCAGCTTGACCTGGTCACGCCGCCGGATGCGGTTCTGCTCCTTCTCCCGCCGGTCCTCGCGCACCTCGTCGACGGCCTCGTCCAGGGTCCGTACGCCTTCGAGCAGCATGAGCGACCAGGCGGCGAAGGTCTCCCTGGGCGCTCTCATCCACCGCACGATCCGGATCTGCGGCAGCGGGCGGGGCACGAGACCCTGCTCGCGCAGCGCGGCCCTGCGGGTCTGCTTGAGCGCCCGGTCGAAGAGGACCGCGGCCGAGAGCGACATGCCCGCGAAGAACTGCGGGGCCCCGTCGTGGCCGAGCCCGCGTGGTGCGTGCACCCAGTTGAACCAGGCCGCCGCGCCCGCGAACAGCCAGACCAGCAGGCGCGAGCCGAGAGCCGCGTCGCCGTGGCTCGCCTCGCGGACCGCGAGCACCGAGCAGAACATCGCCGCGCCGTCGAGGCCGAACGGGACGAGGTACTCCCAGCCGCCGGTGAGGTTGAGGTTCTGCCGGCCGAAGCCGACGAGTCCGTGGAAGGAGAGTGCCGCGGCGACCGCGGCACAGCAGAAGAGGAGGACGTAGGAAGCCGTGCCGTACACGGCCTCCTTGCGTCTGCGGCGCTCCTCGTTGCGTTCCCAGGAGTCCTCGGCCGCGGCCTGGTCACCGGCGCGCTTCCCGCGCGCGAGCACCGCCACCGCCGTCAGGACTCCGGCCACCATCACGCCGCCCGGAAGCAGCCAGTCCAGCGATATGTCGGTCAGTCTCATGCGGTGTCCCTTGCATCGCAGTAGGGCGTTTGGCGGCCCATACTGGCCGACCCCGTGGGGCACTCACGGTGTTTCCGGGCAAGAGCACGCCATCGGGGTCCCAGGGCATACGAATAGGTGCGATCTGGTCGAACGCCCATGCGGGGAACGGGTTATGAGTTCGATTTACGCCACCCGTCCGGGTGGCGTAATCGTCCGGGAGCCTCAGGCTGTCGCGGCCAGTCGGCGGACCCGCTCGGCGTCGCAGGTGCGCGGACAGGTGAGACAGGCGTCCTCGGGGCGCAGCGTGTAGAAGAAGCAGCAGGTCGCCCGGTCGCGCGTGGCGCGCGGGGTGCCGTCGGGGTCCTCGGCGCCCGTCAGCTCGCGGAAGCCGGCGGAACCCGCGTACGGCTTGAACGGCTTGGCCGTCCCCGGCATGAGGAGGTCGAGCTCGGCCATCGCCCGGCCCTCCTCGCCGAGCAGGGCGCCGATGTACCAGAGGCCCTCGACGATCTCGTCCGTGGCCATGCCCCACAGGGCCCGGCGCCCGCGTCGCATCCGGGGGCCGAAGCCGTCGAGGACCGCCTCGAAGTGCTCGGCGAGCGAGGCGCGGACCTCGGCCCGCAGGGCGTCCTCGTCGGCGACCACCCGGGCGCCGGGCAGCGCCGCCGCGGGATCGTCCGGCAGACAGGCGAACTCCTCGACCCGGACCGCCATCCGGCCCAGGGCGCGCTGGAAGGACACGTTCCGGGCGGGCAGCCGGGGCGCCCTGCGGTCCAGGAACCAGGGGACGGTGACGAGCAGACAGGCAGGCCAGGCGTACCGGTGGAGTCCGAAGCTCGCGACCACGTCGGGGCGGGCCCGGGCGCCGTGGTCGCGCAGCACCTGCGCGTCGTCCCAGGCGAGGAAGGCGTCGAGGGCGGGGCCGCCGGCCGCCAGCTCGTCCGCGCCGACCCAGCCCGCGCCGCCCGGGAGCGGCTCGCCCCCGGCGGCTTCCTGTATGCGCAGGCCGGGGAAGACCTCGGCGAGCCGGGCGTAGGAGGCCGCGACGGGCGAGGGCGAGGGGGTGGGCAACAGGGCGGGGACGGTCATGGGGGACCACCGAATCGCGAGCGTTGGCAGGTAAGGCTTACCTTACCCGATTCGGAGTGCCCTCTCACCACCGGGGACCCCCTCCCACCAGCGGGGCAGCCCTCGCGCCCGGGATGCCGGTCCGTTCGCCTATGGTGCACAGAGGACCCCGGCGACGCGAGCCGGGCCCGGCACGAGGCCGCAGGAGGACCCGGGTGGAGCAGGGCGCAGCGCGCGAGCGGGCGACGGCGAGGCCGTCCCCGCCCTTCGGCGACGCCGTGCGCGTCCCGGAACAGGGCCGCGCGGCGGAAGCGGGGGAGCCTGCGGGCGCCCACGCGGAGCACGTACGGGGGGAGCACCCCCAGGGCGAGCCGATCGAGCCCGCCCGTGGCCGCATACCGACCGTCTCCCTCGCCCCCGCACCCCGCGTCGTACGCCACTCCGTGCGCGGACAGATCCTCGACGCCCTCCGTACCGCCCTCGTCGACGGCGAGCTCGTCCCCGGCGAGGTGTACTCCGCCCCCGCCCTCGGCGACCGCTTCGGCGTCTCGGCCACCCCCGTCCGCGAGGCCATGCAGCGCCTCGCCGTCGAGGGCGCCGTCGAGGTCGTGCCGAACCGCGGCTTCCGCGTCACCGAGCGGACCCCCCGGGAACTGGCCGAGCTCGCCGAGGTCCGCGCGCTCATCGAGGTCCCCGTCATGCTGCGGCTCGCCCGTACCGTCCCCGCCGCCCGCTGGGCCGCGCTCCGCCCGCTCGCCGAGGCGACCTCGACCGCCGCCGCCCGCGGCGACCGCGCCCACTACGCCGAGGCCGACCGCGCCTTCCACCGGGCGGTCCTCTCCCTCGCCGGGAACGAGCAGCTGCTCGCCGTCGCCGACGACCTCCACCGCCGCTCCCAGTGGCCCCTGATCAGCGCCCCCACCCTCCGGCACGGGGTGCTCGTCGCCGACGCCGCCGAGCACACGGCCCTCCTGGACGCCCTGATCGCCCAGGACCTGACCGTGGTCCAGGAGCTGGTGCGGGAGCACTTCACCGGATCGGAGTGCTGAGCGCCCCGGAGGACTAAGGTCATGGACGTCAGCCGCCCGTCATCGCGTCGCCCGTGAGGTGTCCCATGCCGTCCGCGACCCCGTCCCCGGCCTGGGACGGACGCCGACCCGTCACCGGTACGGAAGCCGAGGCCACGGCCCTGCTCGGCTGGCTCACCGATCCCGAGGCGCCCCGGCTGTGCCTCGTCACCGGCGCCCCCGGCAGCGGCAAGACGGCCCTGCTCGGCTGGCTCGCCCGGCACGGTCCGCGCGCCGGCCGGCCCCGCAGGCGTACGGCCCGGGTGCTCGTCCCCCTCTCCGGGCAGAGCGCGCTCGGCGCGACCTGGACGATCGCGGACCGGCTCGGCGTGGTGGCCAGATCCCCG
Source organism: Streptomyces sp. NPDC001728 (assembly GCF_040297565.1). Classification (NCBI taxonomy): domain Bacteria; kingdom Bacillati; phylum Actinomycetota; class Actinomycetes; order Kitasatosporales; family Streptomycetaceae; genus Streptomyces; species Streptomyces sp. NPDC001728. Next base: position 27,816 of record NZ_JBEOZK010000006.1, on the reverse strand, counting down.
GGCGACCTCGTGCACGCCCTCGCGACCAGCGACGCCCGGCCCGCCGGCCGCGCCGTCCTCCTCCTCACGGACCTCCACGCCGCCGCCGAACCCGAAGCGCTCACCCGGCTGATCGCCGAACTCGCGGGGGTGGGACGGGTCCGGCTCGTGGTCGAGGCCCGCAGCGGCACCCCGGCCCCCACCGTCCTGCGCGCCGAGCGCCGGGCCACCGTCGTGGACCTCGACGGCGCACCGGACCCCGACGGCGGTCCGGACCTCGTCGCGGACGCCCCCGCCGAGCCGGTCCGGCCGCTGCCCGACCTCTCCGACCCGGTCGCGGTCTGCGTGGCCGATCCGCTGCTCGTGACCACCGCCTACCTCGCCGGAGCCGCCGCCGCGGGCCTGCCCGGCACGCTCGACGGTCCCGAGGCGCCCGCCCGGCCCGGCGAGAACGCCGCCGAGGACCACGGCGGCCTCCGCGCCGCCTGGATGCGGGCCGGACAGTCGCTCTGCCGCGAACAGCCCCCGGCCGAGCGGGCGTCGGTGCTTCTCGCCGCCCTCGGCGACGGCGCGGACCCCCGACTGCGCCCAGCCCTCGCCGAGTTGGCGGAAGGCTCCCCCTGGCGGCTGCGCTGGGCCCGCCACCGCGGAGACCTGACCCCGCCCTGGCCGGGCCCCGTCACCGTGCTCGGTGCGGCGGGCGGCCCCCTGGAGGGGACCCTGCTCGTCGGTGACCGCACCGGCGCCGTACGGCTGCTCCACGAGGCCGACGCCAGTCCCGCCGGGCGCCTCGTGCACACCGTCCCCGGCCGGGTCACGGCGCTCGCGCCCGCGCCCGACGGCACGGTGCTGCTCCTGGACGACCGGGGCAGGCTGCACACCGTACGGGGGACGGCACCGCGCGCCCCCTATCTGGAGCGCCTCACGGAGGCCGTCTCGGCGACCCTGGCCCGCCACCCCGGCACGGCCCTCGCGGCCATCGGGGGCTCGGTGGTGGTCGGGGACCGGCTCGGCTCCGTACACGCCTTCGGGCTGCGGGGCCTGCACCAGGCGGCCTCGCACAGCGGCCGGGTGACGGCGGTGGCGGCGGTCGACTCCGAGACCCCGTTCGTCTGTTCCGGCGGCGCCGACGGGACGGTACGGCTCTGGACGCCGGGCCGCGACCCCCGCCCTGAGCCCCTCGCGGAGCGGCCCTCGCCGGTGGTCTCGGTCCACGCGACGCAGACCCCGCACGGCCCGCTGGTCGCCGCGGCCTGGTCCGACGGCCTCGTCGAACTGCGCCGCCCCGAGGGTGGCCGCACGCTCGCCTTCCGCCCGGGCCCCCCGGTCCGCGCGGTCGCCGTCACGGGCGCCGGCTCGCTGCTGATCGGCACCGACGAGAGCCTGGTGTGTCTGGTGCCGAGGAACTGAGCCGCTCCGGGGTTCGTCGACGACCCCGGAGCGGGGATTCGTCAACGTCCCTCCGGAGCGGCCGAGTTCAGGCCGTCCTGGGCGTGAGCTGGCTCGCGAGCCAGGTCGGCACCCCGCCCAGCAGACGGAAGAGGCGGCGGGCCTCGGCGCGCAGACGGCCCGCCTCCGGTTCCGTCTCCGTGGTGGCGAGGGCGGTCAGGGCCGGGGCCGTACCGACGAGGAAACCCAGCTCCTCCCGGATGCGCAGCGACTCCGCGAAACCGTGCCGGGCCTCCGCCAACTCCCCCTCCCGCAGGGCGAGTCCGGCGAGATGCCGCCAGGTGGAGGAGAGCAGCAGCGAGTCCCCCTGCGCGACCGCCCCGGCATGCGCCCTGCGGTACGCGGCGCGGGCCGCCTGCGGGGAGTCACCGAGGTTCTGCGCGATGAGTCCGCGCCGCAGGTCGAGCAGCGGCCGGCCCTCGGCGGCGGGCGCGATCAGCGCCGCCGCGCGGCCGAGCGCCATCCGCGCCTCGTCGGCCCGGTCGCGCACCCCGAGCAGCGTCGACGCGTAGGCGAGATAACCGCGTTCGCAGGCCGCGGCCCCGCGTTCCTCGTCGGTGCGGGCCACCGCCTCGGCCGCCCGGAGCGCCTCCTCGGCGTCGGCCCAGCCCTTCTCGGTGTAGAGGCAGCGCTCGATGAGCAGCGCCGCCCTTTCGAGCGCCGCGGCCGGTTCGGAGGCGTGCGGGGCGAGCAGCGCCGCCGCGTCCGTCCAGCAACCCCGGGAGCGGAGCCGCCATATGGCGGTCTCCACGGGAGTCTCCTTGCCGTAGGCGAGGGACGGATCTTCGCCGCCCCTTGATTCGGAACCAGACATGGCGGTATCCGCCACATTGCCCTCCCCGAGCGCGCCATTGAGCTGTTGAGTGAGACCCGCATCTCAGCACGAAGGGGAGTACCTGGCCAAGGGGTCAGGTGAAAGAATTCACAAGAGTCCGATGGATCGGGGCGCCGCCCGCCCCGGGGTGTCCGACAGGGCGTCAGATCGCCGTCGGGCCCGTGATCAGGCCTCGGCGAGGCCCCCGGCCGCTGCGGCCGAGGGGCGCCCACCGGCCCGGACGTCACTCCAGCGGACTCGCCCGAACGGGTGAAACGCGTACAGCCCGCTCAGCTCATCCTCAGGGCGAGGAAGAAGTCGAGCTTGTCCTCCAGACGGGAGAGATCGCGTCCGGTGAGCTGCTCGATCCGGCCCACCCGGTAGCGCAGCGTGTTCACGTGCAGGTGGAGGCGGGTCGCGCAGCGCGTCCAGGAGCCGTCGCAGTCGAGGAAGGCCTCCAGGGTCGGGATCAGCTCCGCCCGGTGCCGCCGGTCGTAGTCGCGCAGCGGGTCGAGCAGCCGGGCCGTGAACGCGCGCCGGACGTCGTCCGGCACGAACGGCAGCAGCAGCACGTGCGAGGCCAGCTCGTGGTGGCCCGCCGCGCAGACCCGGCCCGGCCGGGCGGCGGCGACCCGGCGGGCGTGCCGGGCCTCCTCCAGCGCCCCGCGCAGGCCCTCCGCCGAGTGCACGGCCGCGCTGACGCCGAGGGTGAGGCGCCCGTCGTCGGCGAGACCGGCGGAGAGCGGGGCCCGTACGGCGCCGAGCAGCACGTCCGCGTGCAGGCCGAGCGCGGGGGCCGGGCCGTCGTCCTCGCTGTCCGGCAGCGGGCCGGCGGCCAGCGGGACCAGGGCGATGGCCTCGTCGCCGCCGTGGGCCACCGCGATCCGGTCGGCGGACTCGGCGCCCACGGTCGCCGGGTCGACGAGGATCTCCTCCAGGAGCGCCTGGGCGACCGGGCCGCCGTCCACCGCCGAGCCCTGGCCGGCCTCCTGCTCCCAGTCGACCCGGGCCACGACCACCTGCCAGTGCGGGGCAGTACCGAGCCCGGGCAGCAGCACCGGGGCGGCGACCCGCAGCCTGGCGGCGATCTCGGCGGGCGCCGCGCCCGTCTGCACCAGCTCCAGGACCTCCTGGGCCAGCCTGCGGCGTACCGTACGGGCCGCGTCGCGCCGGTCCCGCTCGACGGCGATCAGCTGGGTGACGCCCTGGAGCAGGTCGAGCCGGGCCGCGGGCCACTCCCCGGCGTCCGCCTCGACGGCGAGCAGCCAGTCCGAGAGGACCGTCTCGCGCACGTCCCTGGAGGCCGGGACCGCGCCCCGGCCGGTGTTGCGGATCGGAAAGAGGGAGTACGTGGTTCCGCCCGTGACGATCCGGTGCGGGCCGCGGCGGCCGGTCCGGGTGGCCGCCAGGTGCTCACCGGCCAGGGTGGCGGCGAGCGCGGCCGGAAGGGGCTCGCCGGCGCCGGCGATCTGGCGGCCGGTGGGGGAGAGGACCCAGGCCCGCAGGTCCAGGTCGGAGCCGAGCAGGTCGAGGACGACCTCCGGGCCGCCGCCCGCGGGGCCCGAGGTCATGAGCCGGCGGTGCCGGTCGACGACGGCGGCCAGGTCCCCGGCCCGCTCGCCCGAGACCTGTCGAACAACGTGTTCGGTGATCGTCGCGAACGCAACGGACTCGTTCACCGCGAACAGCGGGAGCCGATGGCGCGAACACGCCTGTACGAGATCGTCGGGGATGCTCCCGAGCTCCGCCTCGCCTGCCGCGAGCGCCGCGACCCCGGCCGCGGCCAGGATGCGGGCGAACGGCTCGGCGTCGGTCGGCTCCCGCAGCCACGCGAGGCCTGTGAGGACCAGCTCGCCGCCGGAAAGGTACCGGCTGGGGTCCTTGAGGTCCGTCGTCATCACGCCGCGGACGGTGCGGTCCAGCTCGTCCTCGCCGCCGAGCAGGCGCAGCCCGAGCGCGTCGTTCTCCAGCAGTGCGCGCAGCCGCATCGTGTCGCCGCCGTTCCTGATCAGTGGGTGGTGGGGGTGTCCCGTTGTCGACGGTGGAGTGGTGTCACCGTTTCCAGGGGAAAACAGCGAGGTGACTGTTCCCCGCCTTTCGTTCGAATCTACAAGACGACGACGGGACCCAGCCAACTCCTTCATGTTTTCGGTGACTGCACCCGGGCGAGCGTGGGCTTGTGTACTAGGCCACACACCGCGTTAACACCACATGAACATGAAGTCGAGGGCCGGCCGTCCCCCCGGAACCCTGCTGAACGACCCCCGATCACCAGAATCACTAGAAGAGAGCCACCATGGACTTCCTTCGCCCCGCCAGCTGGGAGGAGGCGCTCGCCGCCAAGGCAGAGCACCCCACGGCCGTGCCCCTCGCGGGTGGCACGGACGTGATGGTCGAGATCAACTTCGACCACCGGCGGCCCGAGTACCTCCTGGACCTGAACCGCGTCGAGCTGCTGCGCGAGTGGGAGGTCGGCGAGGAGAACGTCCGCCTCGGCGCTTCCGTTCCGTACACCCAGATCATGGAGAACCTCCGCGCCGAGCTGCCCGGTCTGGCGCTCGCCTCGCACACGGTCGCCTCCCCGCAGATCCGTAACCGCGGCGGCGTCGGGGGCAACCTCGGCACCGCCTCGCCCGCCGGCGACGCCCACCCGGCGCTGCTCGCCGCGGGCGCCGAGGTCGAGGTCGAGTCGGTGCGCGGCACCCGGTTCATCCCGATCGACGAGTTCTACACGGGTGTGAAGCGCAACGCGCTCCAGCCCGACGAGCTCATCAAGACCGTCCACATCAAGAAGGCGGACGGCCCCCAGCAGTACTCCAAGGTCGGCACCCGCAACGCGATGGTCATCGCGGTCTGCGCCTTCGGCCTGGCCCTGCACCCGGAGGCCCGGACCGTGCGCACCGGCATCGGCTCCGCCGCGCCGACCCCGATCCGTGCCAAGGAGGCCGAGGCCTTCCTGAACGCGGCTCTGGAGGAGGGCGGCTTCTGGGACAACGGCAAGATCATCACCCCGTCGGTCGCCAAGCAGTTCGCCGACCTCTGTTCGGCCGCCGCCAACCCGATCGACGACGTCCGAGGCACCGCCAAGTACCGCCGCCACGCCGTCGGCATCATGGCCCGCCGCCAGCTCGGCTGGACCTGGGAGCAGTACCGCGGCGCCGGCCGCACGCTTGAGGGAGCTGCATGACCATGCGCGTCAATTTCACGGTCAACGGTCGTCCGCAGGAAGCCGACGACGTCTGGGAGGGCGAGTCCCTCCTCTACGTTCTGCGTGAGCGTCTGGGTCTGCCCGGCTCCAAGAACGCCTGCGAGCAGGGCGAGTGCGGTTCCTGCACCGTCCGTCTCGACGGAGTGCCGGTCTGCTCCTGTCTCGTCGCGGCCGGTCAGGTCGAGGGCCGCGAGGTCGTCACCGTCGAAGGCCTCGCCGAGTTCGCCAAGGACCGCGCGGAGCACACCGGTTGCGCCTCCGGCACCTGTGGCACCTCGCTGGACGCCGCCAAGAGGTGGGAGGCGCACCCGTCCCACGGCGAGCTCCGCCCGCGGGCCGGCCAGGACTCGCAGACCGGCGAGGGTGTCGAACTCTCCCCGATCCAGCAGGCGTTCATCGACGCCGGCGCCGTGCAGTGCGGCTTCTGCACCCCCGGCCTGCTGGTCGCGGCCGACGAGATGCTGGAACGCAACCCGTCCCCGACGGACGCGGACATCCGTGAGGCGCTCTCCGGCAACCTCTGCCGCTGCACCGGTTACGAGAAGATCCTCGACGCGGTCCGCCTCGCGGCCGCTCGCCAGGAGCGTCAGGGAGAGGCGGTCTGACGATGACTCAGAACACGCGCACGACCCCGGTGGGCACGCCCACCGACGTCACCCAGAACCACGTCAAGGGCGGCATCGGCGAGTCCACGCTCCGCCCGGACGGCACCCTCAAGGTCACCGGCGAGTTCGCGTACTCCTCCGACATGTGGCACGAGGACATGCTCTGGGGCCAGATCCTGCGCTCCACGGTCGCGCACGCCGAGATCCTGTCCATCGACACCTCCGAGGCCCTCACGATGGACGGCGTCTACGCCGTCCTGACGCACGAGGACCTGCCGGCCGCGAAGAACTACGGCATGGAGTTCCAGGACACCCCGGTCCTCGCGTACGGCAAGGTCCGTCACCACGGTGAGCCGGTCGCCCTCGTGGCCGCCGACCACCCGGAGACCGCCCGCCGCGCCGCCGCGAAGATCAAGATCGACTACCGGGAGCTCCCGGTCATCACGGACGAGGCCTCGGCCACCGCTCCGGACGCGATCCTGGTCCACGAGGGCCGCGACGACCACCACTCCGGTCACGTCCCGCACCCGAACATCGTGCACCGCCAGCCGATCATCCGCGGCAACGTCGCCGAGGCCGCCGAGCGCGCCGATGTCATCGTCACCGGCGAGTACACCTTCGGCATGCAGGACCAGGCCTTCCTCGGCCCGGAGTCCGGCCTCGCCGTACCGGCCGAGGACGGCGGCGTCGACCTGTACGTCGCCACCCAGTGGCTGCACTCGGACCTCAAGCAGATCGCGCCCTGCCTCGGCCTGCCCGAGGAGAAGGTCCGGATGACGATGGCCGGCGTCGGCGGCGCGTTCGGCGGTCGCGAGGACATCTCCATGCAGATCCTCGCGTCCATCCTCGCGCTGCGCACCGGCAAGCCGGTGAAGATGGTCTACAACCGGTACGAGTCCTTCTTCGGCCACGTCCACCGGCACCCGGCGAAGCTCTGGTACGAGCACGGCGCCACCAAGGACGGCAAGCTCACGCACATGAAGTGCAGGATCGTGCTCGACGGCGGCGCGTACGCCTCGTCCACGGCCTCCGTCGTCGGCAACGCCTCCTCCCTCTCGGTCGGCCCGTACGTCATCGAGGACGTCGAGATCGAGGCGATCGGCCTCTACACCAACAACCCGCCCTGCGGCGCCATGCGCGGCTTCGGCGCGGTCCAGGCCTGCTTCGCCTACGAGGCCCAGATGGACAAGCTCGCGGCGAAGCTGGGCATGGACCCGGTGGAACTGCGCCAGCTCAACGCCATGGAGCAGGGAACGATCATGCCGACCGGCCAGGTCGTGGACTCGCCCGCCCCCGTCGCCGAGCTGCTGCGCCGGGTCAAGGCCCGCCCGATGCCGCCGGAGCGCCAGTGGGAGACCGCCGGCGAGGGCGCGGACGTCCGCGCGCTGCCGGGCGGCCTGTCCAACACCACCCACGGCGAGGGTGTCGTGCGGGGTGTCGGCTACGCCGTCGGCATCAAGAACGTCGGCTTCTCCGAGGGCTTCGACGACTACTCCACGGCGAAGATCCGCATGGAGGTCATCAACGGCGAGGCCGTCGCCACCGTCCACACCGCGATGGCGGAGGTCGGCCAGGGCGGCGTCACCATCCACGCGCAGATCGCCCGCACCGAGCTCGGCGTCCAGCAGGTCACCATCCACCCCGCCGACACCCAGGTGGGCTCGGCCGGTTCGACCTCCGCGGGCCGCCAGACGTACATGACCGGCGGCGCCATCAAGAACTCCTGCGAGATCGTCCGCGAGCAGGTCCTGGAGATCGGCCGGCGCAAGTTCGGCTCGTACCACCCCGCCTGGGCCAACGCCGAACTCCTCCTGGAGGACGGCAAGGTCGTCACCGACGGCGGCGAAGCCCTCGCCACCATCGCGGACGTCCTGGAGGACCGGGCCGTGGAGGTCGAGGAGGAGTGGCGGCACCGCCCCACCCAGGCCTTCGACCTCGTCACGGGCCAGGGCGACGGCCACGTCCAGTACGCCTTCGCCGCGCACCGCGCGGTGGTGGAGGTCGACACCGAGCTGGGCCTCGTCAAGGTGATCGAGCTGGCCTGCGCCCAGGACGTCGGCAAGGCGGTCAACCCGCTCTCCGTCGTCGGCCAGATCCAGGGTGGCACCACCCAGGGCCTGGGCGTCGCGGTGATGGAGGAGATCATCGTCGACCCGAAGACCGCGAAGGTGCGCAACCCCTCCTTCACGGACTACCTCATCCCCACCATCCTCGACACGCCGACCATCCCGGTCGACTACCTCGAGCTTGCCGACCCCAACGCGCCGTACGGCGTCCGGGGCATCGGAGAGGCTCCGACCCTGTCGTCCACCCCGGCCGTCCTCGCGGCGATCCGGGCGGCGACGGGCCTGGAGCTCAACAAGACGCCGGTACGCCCCGAGGCGCTCACCGGCACCCTGTAGGACCCTCCGGGCGGTCCGTGCCTCCCGAGGAACCCCACACTTCCCCGCCCGCACCGCCCGGAGCCCCCACGGCAGTACCCGCGTCGCCGCGGTACTCCGCAACGACCGAAGTACCGCATCACGGCAGTACCCCCGTCACACCGCAGTACCCGCACCACCCCGTAACACCGCAGTACCCGCACCACCCCGTAACACCGCAGTACCCCGCAGTACCGATCCATCCCGTTCGTCTCGGGCCGTCCCCCGGGTCGTGCGGCCCACGCACCATCCCAAATCCCGCAGCTTCACCAGACCAGATCCCTTCGAAGTCTGACGCGGGTGCCCCTTTGAACCTTGGGAGCAGGCCCCATGACCCAGTCGTCAGTGGAGCCCAAGACCAGCGCCGATGACGCGGGCTCCGGCTCGCGCAATCCCGCCGGCAGGTCTTGGCTCGACCGGTACTTTCACATCTCGGAGAGAGGATCCACCGTCGCGACGGAGATCCGCGGCGGCGTCACCACCTTCATGGCGATGGCGTACATTCTCCTGCTCAACCCCCTGATCCTCAGTGGCAAGGACGTCAACGGCCAGCTCCTGAGCCAGCCGGCGCTCATCACCGCCACCGCCCTCGCGGCAGCCGCGACGACCCTGCTCATGGGTTTCTGGGGCAAGGTCCCCCTCGCGCTCGCCGCCGGCCTCAGCGTCTCCGGCGTCATGGCCTCGCAGGTCGTGCCGGTCATGACCTGGCCGCAGGCCATGGGCATGTCCGTGGCGTACGGCGCCGTGATCTGTCTCCTGGTGGTCACCGGCCTCCGCGAGATGATCATGAACGCGATCCCACTCGCGCTCAAGCACGCCATCACCATCGGCATCGGCCTCTTCATCGCGATCATCGGCTTCGTGAAGGCCGGCTTCGTGCACGAGAACCCCGCCCCGGGCGGCGGTCCGGTGTCCCTCGGCCCGGCCGGTGAGCTCATGGGCTGGCCCGTCCTGATCTTCGCCTTCACCCTGCTGCTGATCTTCGCCCTCCAGTCCCGCGACATCCCCGGCGCGATCCTGATCGGCATCGTCGCGGGCACCGTCGTCGCGGTCGTCCTGAACGCGGTCGCGGACATCCCGGCCAAGGCCTGGTTCTCCGGCCCGCCGGAGCTCGGCGGCAGCGCGGTCTCCGCCCCGGACTTCTCCCTCTTCGGGGACGTGTCCTTCAGCGGCTGGGGCGACGTCGGCTACATCACCATCAGCATGATCGTCTTCACCCTGGTGCTCGCCGGCTTCTTCGACGCCATGGCGACCATCCTGGGCGTCGGCACCGAGGCCAAGCTCGCCGACGACAAGGGCCGGATGCCCGGCCTCTCGAAGGCCCTGTTCATCGACGGCGCCGGCGGTATCGTCGGTGGTGTGGGCGGAGCCTCCGGGCAGACGGTCTTCGTCGAGTCCGCGACCGGCGTCGGCGAGGGTGCCCGCACGGGTCTGGCCTCCGTGGTCACCGGCGGATTCTTCGCCCTCTGCCTCTTCTTCACGCCGCTGACCGCGATCGTGCCGCAGGAGGTCGCCGCCGCGGCCCTGGTCGTCATCGGCTCGATGATGATGCAGAACGCCAAGCACGTCGACTGGAGCGACCGCTCCGTCGCGATCCCGGTGTTTCTCACCGTGGTCCTCATGCCCTTCACGTACACGATCACCACGGGTGTGGCGGCCGGCGTGATCTCCTACGTCGTGATCAAGGCGGCGCAGGGCAAGGCACGCGAGGTCGGCGCCTTCATGTGGGGCCTGACCGCGATCTTCATCGTGTACTTCGCGATCCATCCCATCGAGAGCTGGCTCGGCGTCAGCTGACGCCCCCGCCGCCCTCCCCGCACCTGTCAGAGGAGAACCGAGATGCTGGACATCGCCGAAGAGCTGCACCGGTGGGTCGAGCAGGGACGTGCCTTCGCCGTCGCCACCGTGGTGGCCGTCGGCGGGAGCGCGCCCCGGCAGCCGGGCGCCGCCCTCGCCGTCGACAGCGAGGGCACGGCGATCGGATCGGTCTCCGGCGGGTGTGTGGAGGGGGCGGTGTACGACCTGTGCGTGCAGGCCCTCGAAGACGGCGGGACCGTCGTCGAGCGCTTCGGGTACAGCGACGAGGACGCCTTCGCGGTCGGTCTGACCTGCGGCGGCGTCATCGACATCCTCGTCACACCGGTGCGCGGCGGGGTCGTCCCCGCCGCGCTCGGCGCCGCGGCCACGGGGGAGGCGGCGGCCCTCGCCCGGATCGTCTCCGGACCCGAGGGCCTGATGGGCCGCGCCCTGCTGGTCCGCCCCGACGGCTCGTACGAGGGGAAGCTCGGCGGCCACCCCGAGCTGGACCGCACGGCGGCGGCCGAGGCCCGCGCGATGCTCGACGCGGGCCGCACCGGCACCGTGGAGATCGGCGAGGACGGCAGCCGCTGCGGACAGCCGCTGACCCTGCTCGTCGAGTCCTCCGTGCCCGCCCCGCGCATGATCGTCTTCGGTGCGATCGACTTCGCCGCCGCGCTGGTGCGGGTGGGCAAGTTCCTCGGCTACCACGTCACCGTGTGCGACGCGCGGCCCGTCTTCGCGACGCCGGCCCGATTCCCCGAGGCGGACGAGATCGTCGTCGAATGGCCGCACCGCTATCTGGAGTCGACGGAGGTCGACGGCCGTACGGTGCTCTGCGTCCTCACCCACGACGCCAAGTTCGACGTGCCCCTCCTGCACGCCGCCCTCAAGCTTCCCGTCGCCTACATCGGCGCGATGGGCTCCCGCCGCACCCACGAGGACCGCAACAAGCGCCTCCGCGAGGTCGGCGTCACCGAACTCGAACTCGCCCGCCTGCGCTCCCCGATAGGCCTCGACCTGGGCGCCCGCACGCCCGAGGAGACGGCCCTCTCGATCGGCGCGGAGATCGTCGCCGACCGCCGAGGCGGCACGGGCCGCTCCCTCACGGGCGCCCACACCCCGATCCACCACGACGGTCCACGCGAGCCGACGGGGCGCATCGGGTCGGTCGCCTAGCTGCTCACGGGAAGGCTCCGCCTCCCCGATCGCTCGGTACTTAATGCAAGTCAAAAGGAAAGTCGGTCAGATGCCTTGACCCCCTGCGGGGCAGCCGTCAGCATCTGCTGCGGAGAGCGCGCTCCCTTTCCCCGACTCCCCCTCATCCATGAGGAGATCGAGCCATGCCCGCAGCAGGCATCCGTCTCGCGCCGCCCCCGCCGTCCTCATCGCCACGTCGTCGCCTCACCGCCGTCGCCCTCGTCGCCGCGCTCCTCGCCGGACTGCTCGCGCTCGTCGCCGCACCCCCCGCCGAGGCCGCCCCCGTACTGCTCTCCCAGGGCAGGCCCGCCACCGCCTCCAGCCAGGAGAACGCCGGCACCCCCGCCGGCGCCGCCGTCGACGGTGACCCGGGAACCCGCTGGTCCAGTGCCTTCGCCGACCCCCAGTGGATCCAGGTCGACCTGGGCGCCCCCGCCGCCCTCAGCAGGGTCGACCTGCGCTGGGAGGCCGCCTTCGGCACCGCGTACCGCATCGAGATCTCCGGCAACGGCACCGACTGGACGACCGCCTACAGCACCGCGAACGGCCCCGGCGGCAACGAGTCCCTGCCCGTGACCGGCACCGCCCGCTACGTCCGCGTGCACGGCACCACCCGCGCCACCGGATACGGCTACTCCCTCTGGGAGTTCCAGGTCTACGGCACCGGCGACGGCGGCCCCGCCCTCCCCGGCGGCGGCGACCTCGGCCCGAACGTGCACGTCCTCGACCCCACCACGCCCGGCATCCAGGCCAAGCTGGACGAGGTCTTCGCCCAGCAGGAGTCGGCCCAGTTCGGCAGCGGCCGGCACGCGTTCCTCCTCAAGCCCGGCACCTACAACGGTCTCAACGCCCAGATCGGCTTCTACACCCAGATCGCCGGCCTCGGGCTGCGTCCCGACGACACCACGATCAACGGCGACGTGACCGTCGACGCGGGCTGGTTCGGCGGCAACGCCACCCAGAACTTCTGGCGCTCCGCCGAGAACCTGGCCCTGAATCCGGTCAACGGCACCGACCGCTGGGCCGTCTCGCAGGCCGCGTCCTTCCGCCGGATGCACGTCAAGGGCAACCTCAACCTCGCCCCCAGCGGCTACGGCTGGGCCAGCGGCGGCTACATCGCCGACTCGAAGATCGACGGCACCGTCCAGCCCTACTCCCAGCAGCAGTGGTACACCCGGGACAGCGCGATCGGCGGCTGGCTCAACGGCGTCTGGAACATGGCCTTCTCCGGCGTCGAGGGCGCACCCGCCACCGGCTTCCCCGACCCGCCGTACACCACGCTGGACACCACCCCCGTCTCCCGCGAGAAGCCCTTCCTGTACTGGGAGGGCGGCGAGTTCAAGGTCTTCGCGCCCGCCAAGCGCGTCAACGCCCGTGGCACCAGCTGGGGTTCGGGAACCCCGCAGGGCCAGTCGATCCCGCTCGGCCGGTTCTACGTGGTCAAGCCCGGCACCACCGCCGCCACCATGAACGCGGCCCTGCGCCAGGGCCTCCACCTCCTCCTCACGCCGGGCGTGTACCACGTCGACCAGCCGCTCCACGTCGACCGGCCCGGCACGATCGTCCTCGGTCTCGGCCTCGCCACGATCGTCCCCGACAACGGCGTCACCGCCGTGAAGGTCGCCGACGTCGACGGCGTCCGGCTCGCCGGCTTCCTCGTCGACGCCGGACCCGTCAACTCCCCGGTCCTCCTGGAGATCGGCCCGCAGGGCGCGGGCGCCGACCACGCCGCCGACCCGACCACCGTCCAGGACGTGTACGTCCGCGTCGGCGGCGCGGGCCCCGGAAGGGCCACCACCGCCATGGCGGTCCACAGCGACGACACGATCGTCGACCACACCTGGGTCTGGCGCGCCGACCACGGCGAGGGCGTCGGCTGGGAGACCAACCGCTCCGACTACGGCGTCCGCGTGTACGGCGACGACGTCCTCGCCACCGGTCTGTTCGTCGAGCACTTCAACAAGTACGACGTCGAGTGGTTCGGCGAGCGGGGCCGCACGATCTTCTTCCAGAACGAGAAGGCGTACGACGTGCCGAACCAGGCCGCCGTGCAGGACGGCCCGTACAAGGGGTACGCCGCCTACCGCGTCGACGACTCCGTGAACACCCACGAGGGCTGGGCGCTCGGCAGCTACTGCTACTTCGAGATGGACCCGACGATCCGTCAGGACCATGGATTCCGGGCCCCGGTGAAGCCGGGCGTCCGGTTCCACGACCTGCTGGTCGTCTCGCTCGGCGGCAAGGGCCAGTACGAGCACGTCATCAACAGCGTGGGGGCCCCGACCTCGGGAACCGCCACCGTGCCGTCCACCGTGGTCTCGTACCCCTGACCCCCCGCGGTTGAGGCGAAGGGCGGCGCGCGTTCAGTGCGCCGCCCGTTCCCGTACGGTCGACGCCCAGGCCGGCTGCTCCTCGACCGTCTCCGTCTCGGCCCGCCTGCCGCCCCGGGCGAAGAAGTCCGCGAGCGGCAGGATCGCCGCGCCGACCGTCACCGCGTCGGGGCCGAGCGTGCCCATGCCGATGTCGACCCGGGCCGCCGGGTACTTCAGGGCGTACTCGGCCGCGTACCCCTTCACCGTCTCCAGGAAGCGCGGGCCGAGCTGGAGCCCCGCCCAGCCGCCGACGAGGATGCGCTCGGGCTGGAAGAGGTTGATCAGATCGGCGAAGCCCGCGCCCAGGTACTCGGCGGTCTCCTCCAGGACCTCACGGGCCGTCGCGTCCGGCTCCGCCCCCGCGCCCGCCGGATACGCCCCCGCCAGCATCGCCGTCAGCGCCGTCTCCTCGTCCGCCCCCGCCGGAGGCCGCCCGCCCTCCTCCCGCCACCGTTCGAGCAGCGCCTCCGCGCCCGCGTACGCCTCCAGGCAGCCCCGGGCCCCGCAGCGGCACCCGCGCCCCCTGACCCGTACCGTCAGATGCCCCCACTCGATCGCCCGGCCCGGCCCCATCGGGTCCGTGACCACGCAGGCGCCGACGCCCGAGCCGAAGAGGACGACCACCGCGCTGCGCGCGCCCCGGCCCGCGCCGAACCACATCTCGGCCTGGCCGAGGGTCTTGGCGCCGTTGTCGATCCAGTACGGCACGGTCGTCGGCAGGTCCACGCTCGCGCGCAGCAGCCGCTCCAGGGGGACGGCGTCCCAGCCGATGGTCTGGCCGTGCACGACCGCGCCGTCCTCGGCGGTGCGTGCCACGATGCCGGGCACGCCGACGCCGACGCCGAGCAGCCGGTCGGCGGGCACTCCCGCCGTGCGCAGCACCTCGGCGATGCCCTCCCGGACGTGTTCGACGACGACACCGACCTCGTACCGGTCATGGGGGTGGGGGCTGTCGACCGCCAACGGGCGCTCGGCGCGCGCGAGTTCGGTGAGAGTGAGGTCGAACAGCTCGACCCTGACCCGGGTCTCGCCGACATCGACGCCGATCATGCAGCCGCTGCCGGGAGTGATCCGGAGCAGGGTGCGGGGGCGCCCGCCGGCCGAGTCGACGCTGCCCGCCTCCTCGACGAGACCCTCCGCGACGAGCTCCGCGACCACGTTGCTGATGGAGCCGGAGCTGAGCCCGGTCGCGGGGCCGAGCGAGAAGCGGCTCATCGGCCCGTCGAAATAGAGGCGTTGGAGGACGGCGGTGCGGTTCTCGCGTCGCAGGTCACGCACGGTGCGGCCGTTCCGCATGGTCACTTGGGCCCCCAGGTGAAGTAGTCCTGAGCGCAACATACCGCTGTCAGGACCCTTGACGCGACCTTCTCTTGAGGTTTAACTCACATCCTAAATTAAGCCGGGGAGGGCTTCAGGGCCTGAACACGGGACGCTTCGCCGCCCCCTCCTCCCCAGCTCCCCACCACTCCCCGAAAGGGTCCTGAGGAGCCATGCGCAGAATCAGAGCCGCGGCCACCGGTGCCGTCACCCTCTCCCTCGTCCTCACCGCCGCGGCCTGCGGAGGCGGCTCCCCGGCCGGCGGCTCCGGCTCCGGTGGTGGCACCAGGACCCTCACCTACTGGGCCTCCAACCAGGGCGCGAACCTGGAGGTCGACAAGAAGGTCCTGCGGCCCGAACTCGACAGGTTCGAGAAGCAGACCGGCATCAAGGTCAAGCTGGAGGTCATCCCCTGGTCCGACCTCCTCAACCGCATCCTCACCGCCACCACCTCCGGCCAGGGCCCCGACGTCCTCAACATCGGCAATACCTGGAGCGCCTCGCTCCAGGCGAGCGGCGCCCTGCTGCCCTGGGACGCCGAGAACTTCGAGGCCATCGGCGGCAAGGACCGCTTCGTCGACTCCGCGCTCGGCTCCACCGGCACCACCGGCCAGGACCCCGCCGCCGTACCGCTGTACTCCATGGCCTACGCCCTCTACTACAACAAGAAGATGTTCAAGGACGCCGGCATAGCCAAACCGCCTGCCACCTGGGACGAACTGATCGCCGACGGAAGGAAGCTCAGCAAGGACGGCAAGTCCGCCATCGGCGTCGAGGGCGGCAACCTCGCCAACAACATCCACCAGGTCTTCGTCCTCGGCAAACAGCACGGCGCCGACTTCTTCACCCCCGAAGGCAAGGCCGACTTCACCTCGGACGGGGCCGCCGCCGCCGTCCGCGCCGCCGCCCCCGGCACCCGGGTCGGCCTGGTCACCAACCACTCCACCGTCGCCGCCGCCTCCACCCGCCCCGAGGACCTCGCCGCCGCCGCCCGCGCGGACGGCCACACCAACCGCTGGTGGCTGGACCCGGTGTACGGCCGCGGCTTCCCCGCCGACATGCGCGAGCTGTACCGGGTCGACCTGCCCGAACGGCCCGGGGACGCGCGGACCATCGCCGCACCGCTCGACTGGCACGGCCTCAACTACTACTTCCCGGTCACGGTCGCCGACGACCCCACGGGACCCGTCCCGCACGCCCGCGAGGTGCGGCTGCCCGAGGTGCCCCGTACCGGAATGGACTGGCAGATCGACGCCGGCGGTCTGGAGGCCTTCCTGCTGCGGCTCACCGAGGAGTACGGGGTACGGAAGCTGTACGTCACCGAGAACGGCTCGGCCTTCCCCGACACCGTCGCCCCCGGCGGCGCGGTGCACGACCCGGAGCGCACCCGCTACCTCGAACAGCACCTGGCGGCCTGCGCCCGTGCCCTGCGCAAGGGCGTCCCGCTCGCCGGGTACTACGCCTGGTCCCTGCTCGACAACTTCGAATGGGCCTACGGCTACGACAAGCGCTTCGGCCTCGTCCACGTCGACTTCGCCACCCAGCGGAGGACCGTGAAGACGAGCGGCCGGTGGTACGCGGACATCGTCCGCGCCCATCGCGCCCTGGGGTCTGTCTGACGGTTCCCGCCGGGTCCGGCCCGCCCGGCACGCACGCTCGCCGCACGGCCGCAACGCCCAAGCGGCTCCGCTACGAGGGCGCCCCGACCGCGCCCCGATCGCCCCGGCCTGATCCGGCGCGCATCGTCAGACAGGCCCTAGACACCCGCTAGCGCCAGGAGGTGGGCGCAGGCCTCCGCCTCCGTGGCGTGGGTCGCGACCGGCTCGTACACGCCGCGCTCGTACACCCCGGTCTCCCATGTCCCGGGACCGCCCGGCCCCGTCCGCAGATAGACGAAGTCGGGCGGGGTGGGCGCCGGTTCGTGGACGCCCTCGATCCAGTAGTACGCCTCGGGCACCCCGGCCTCTCGGAGTGCCCGGTCCAGCGCACGGCGGTCCGTCACGCGGGGACGCGCACCAGATAGCCGTTGTCGAGCAGCCACTTCACATTGAGGCGCTGGCCCTCGCCCGGGTCCAGGAACGTGGCGTCCAGCTTGATCTGACGGCCGCCGCCCGGCTGCTCGAACCAGGGCGCGATGGAGCCCTCCCAGACCACGAACGCCCGCGTCACCTCGTACAGGTGGTAGTCGCAGGGGAAGGCCGCGTCACGGGTGTTGAGGTTCTGCGGGGGCAGCGCGCGCTTGGCGTAGGCGTCACCGGCCGGGGCCAGGTAACCGCCGTACTCCGAGCCGAAGCGGTCCAGCCGCTCGCCCTCGACGAGCAGCTCGGGCGCCTTGTCGACGGTGCCGTTGACCTCGCCGAAGCCGTCGTTCGGCGGGTACTTCCAGCTGCCGGTGTCGGCCGGACCCTCCCAGTACTTCTTGAGGAAGTCGGCTGAGGACAGGCCACCCGTCCGGTGGTACCGGTTGAGCAGCGGGCCCACCGGCTCCTGCCACTTCTTCGGCAGGAACTTCGGGCCGAGCCGCTTGTCGCCCTGGAACTCCCCGGTGCAGGGGGCCGGCGGCGCGGCGGCGGGCTTCTCGGCGGGCACCGCCTGCGCCGCCGGGGCGGCGGCGAGGGCGGCGGTGACGCCCATGGCGGCGAGGACGGCACGGATCCTGAAGGCGGTACGGCTGCGCTCCACGCGGAGGCTCCCTGGGACGGGGTGGTCAGTGGCGCCGCACACAGTAGTGGATCATCTGCGCAGAGTGACCGCACGCGGGCGGAATCCGGCCAGGCGCGCCGTCCGGGCCGGTCAGGCCCTGCGGAGTCCGCTGAGGAGCAGTTCGGCCAGCTGCTCGTACGCCTCCGCGTCGGCGAGGCCGGTCGCCGCGGCGACCTGGCGCCGCTGGATGCGGACCATCACCGAGGAGATGACGTCGGCCGCGAAGGTCACGTGCACCTCGCGGAAGACCCCCGCCCGCACGCCCTCCTCGATGAGCTGCTGGACCCGGCCGGCCGCCGCGCGCGTGTTGCGCTCGTAGACCTCCGCCGCCGGTTCGAATCCGGCCACGTCGTCGAAGAACTGCGGCGAGACCGGCGCCAGCTCGGCCGAAACCGCCCGCAGATAGGCGGCCAGCCGCTCCGCCGGATCGGTCGCGGCGGCGAGCACCGCCTCGACCCTGGCCGTGGCGCGCCGGAAGAAGTGCACGACGGCGGCGCGGACCAGCTGCTCCTTGCTGCCCGCCAGGCCGTACAGGGTCCGCTTCGAGCAGCGCAGCCGGGCGGCGAGATCGTCGAGCGTCAGCTGGGCGAAGCCCTCGCCGACGAGAAGGGCGACGAGCTCCTCGAAGAGGGCGGAGCGGCGCGCCGCGCCGCGGCCCGTCAGCTTCGGGGCGTCGGCGGCTGAGGTCTCGATCACCCGGCCAGTATTCCAGGCCGGTGTTCCCGGGGGTGTCGGGGACACCCTTCTGCGCTACGCTGAGCGGTACTGCAGTACCTGCCCCAGTACCACTTTGCGCGCCGCTGGAGTCGCCATGGATGTCGACCGCCTGCTTCCCACCCCCGAAGCGGCGGACCTCATCGCCCTCACCCGGGAGATCGCCGACAAGGAGCTCTCTCCCAAGGTGGACGAGTACGAGGCCGCCGAGACCTATCCCGAAGGGCTCTTCGCCACCCTCGGAGAGGCGGGCCTGCTCGGTCTGCCGTACCCCGAGGAGTACGGCGGCGGAGGCCAGCCCTACGAGGTCTACCTCCAGGTCCTGGAGGAACTCGCCGCACGCTGGGCGGCCGTCGCGGTCGCCACCAGCGTCCACACCCTGGCCTGCCACCCACTGCACACCTTCGGCACCACCGAGCAGAAGGAGCGCTGGCTGCCCGAGATGCTGGAGGGCCGGAACGTCGGCGGCTACAGCCTCTCCGAGCCGCAGGCCGGCTCCGACGCCGCCGCCCTCAGCTGCAAGGCCGAGCGCCAGGACGACGGCAGCGGCTACCGGATCAACGGCACCAAGGCGTGGATCACCCACGGCGGCAAGGCCGGCTTCTACGCGCTCTTCGCTCGGACCGCGCCCGGCAGCCACGGCATCTCCTGCTTCCTCGCCCCCGGCGCCACCGAGGGCCTCAGCTTCGGCGCCCCCGAACGCAAGATGGGCCTCCAGGCCGTCCCCACCACCTCCGCGTACTGGGACGGCGCCCTCCTGGAGCCCGACCGGCTCGTCGGGGACGAGGGCCAGGGCCTCCAGATCGCGTTCAGCGCCCTGGACAGCGGCCGTCTCGGCATCGCTGCCTGCGCCACGGGCCTGGCCCAGGCCGCGCTGGACGCCGCTGTGGACTACGCCAACGAGCGCACCACCTTCGGCCGCCGCATCGTCGACCACCAGGGCCTCGGCTTCCTGCTGGCCGACATGGCCGCTTCGGTCGACGCGGCCCGCGCCACCTACCTGGACGCGGCCCGCCGCCGCGACCTCGGCCGCCCCTTCAGCCGCCAGGCCAGCGCGGCCAAGCTCATCGCCACGGACACGGCCATGAAGGTCACCACGGACGCCGTCCAGGTCCTCGGCGGCTACGGCTACACCCGCGACTTCCCGGTGGAGCGCTATATGCGCGAAGCGAAGATCACCCAGATCTTCGAGGGAACGAACCAGATCCAGCGGCTGGTGATCAGCAGGGGGCTGGCGCGACCGGCGTGATCGCGGGCGCCAGGGGTGTCGGCTCACAGGGAGCGGTCGGCCACCGGGAGCGGCGGACCGCCAGGGGTTCAGACGGTCCCGGCGGCCCCGTGGAGGAGCCGGTGTCAGCCGGCCCTTCCGAGGAGGGCGGCGATCTCGGTGAAGCCGTGGCGGTCGGCGTGTTCCAGGGCCGTGCGGCCGTGGGGGTCCGCGAGTGCGGGGTCCGCGCCCGCCGCCAGGAGGAGGGCGACGACGTCCCGGTGGTCGCGGCCACCGGAGCCGAGGATCACGGCCTCCAGGAGCGCCGTCCAGCCGAGCCTGTTCACGTGGTCGACGTCGACGGCCGTCTCTCGCAGGAGGGCGCGGACATAGGCGACGTGGCCCCGCTCGGCCGCCGGGATCAGGGCCGTACCGCCGTAGCGGTTGGTGAGGCCCGGGTCAGGGCCCGCGGGGAGCAGCGTCCGCATCATCGCGACGCTGCCCGTGACGCCGGTGACCAGCCACGGGCTGTCGGACCGGTCGTCCTGGGCGTTCGGGTCCGCGCCCGCCGCGAGGAGCAGTCGGGCGGCGGGCACGTGGTCGTGCCGGGCGGCCCGAAGCAGCGGGGTGCGGCGGTGCCGGTCCCGGGCGTCGACCCGGGCGCCCGCGTCGAGGGCCGCGCGGACGGCGGCGGTGTCGCCGTGCGCGGCGGCCGTCAGGAGGGTGTCGTCGAGCGTGTTCATGACGGTGCTCCTCGGGCGCGGGCGGGTGGCGGTTACTTGCCGAGCGTGGCGACGCCGGTCTGGGCGAACTTCTCGTCGAGGTCGCCGGAGGGGGCGCCCGCGACACCGATGCCCGCGATGGGCGCGCCCTTGGCGGTCACCGGGGCGCCGCCGGCGAGGAAGAGGGTGCCGGGGATGTCCTTGAGGGTGGGGGCGTTGGTGAGGCGCTTGGCGAGCTCGGAGGTCGGGGCGTTCCAGGAGACGGCGGTGTAGGCCTTCTTCACGGCCGACTCGTAGGACTGCGGGCCGGCGCCGTCGCCGCGGAGGGTGACGATGGTGTTGCCGTTGCGGTCGACGACGGCGACGGAGACGCGCTGGTTCTCCTTCTCGGCGGCGTTCAGCGTGGCCTGCGCGGCCTTCGTGGCGGCCTCGATCGTCAGGTGCGTCGACTGCGTGGTGTTCTTGTTCTTGGCGTCCGCCTTGACCGCGGCGGCGGGCGCGGCAGCCGTGTTCTCGCCGGTGGCGGCGGCCGAGTAGGCACCGAAACCACCGAGTGCGAGCGCGGCGACGATCGCCCCACCGGTCACGACACGGGTGCGCGAGGTGGCCTTCTTCACGTGCTTCATGGGATCTGCTCCAGTGAACTCGGTGGGATGCGCGGGCCGTCGGTGTCCCCGGCCCGCTTCCCTTCCATCCTGGGGCCGGTGTCCCGGCTGACTGGTCGTCGTCCCGGCTGCACCCGGCGCTCGCAACGGTCGACCCCGGGGTCATCCGATCGGTTGACCCCGCCCGGTTCCCGCCGGGCCCTGGCCCTCCGCCCACCGCGCGGCCAGCTCGGTGAAGGCGCGGGCCGCCGCGCTCCGGTAGCCGGCGGCGCGGCGCAGCAGAGTGACGCCCCGGGACGGCAGGGCGGGGGAGAGGGGGACGGGGCTCAGGTGCGGGTGGTCGCGGGTGACGGCGTCGGGCAGGACGGTGGCCAGCGCGGTGTGCCGGACGATCTCGGTGAGGGCGCCGACGGCGTTGGCCTCCACCGCGATCCGGGGCCGGAGGCCGTGCTCGGAGACGTACGCGTCGATGTGCCGCCGGGTGGCGAAGTCCCGGCTGAGCAGGGCCAGCTGATGGTGATTCAGTTCCCCGGCCGGCACCGGCTCCGTACGGCCGGCGAAGGGGTGCCCGGGGCCGACGACGAGGCCGAGGGTCTCGTCGAACAGCGCGGTGGCCTCGATGCCCGTGAGGTGGCCGCCCTGGAACGCGATGCCGAGGTCGAGGCGGTCGGCGAGGAGTTCGGCCTCGATGTGGTCCTGGGTCAGTTCCCGTACCTCCACGGCGATGCCGGGGTGACGGCCGTGGAAGGCGGCGACCAGGGGGCCGGTGAGGTACGCGGTGAAGGTGGGGGTGGCGGCGAGCCGCAGCCGGCCCCGGGAGAGGTCGTGGACGTCCAGCACCGCCCGCTCGCCCGCCGCCAGGTCCCGCAGCGCGCGCCGCGCGTATCCCGCGTACGCCTCCCCGGCGTCGGTGAGGCGCACGGTGCGCCCGGTGCGGTCGAGGAGCAGCGCCCCGAGGGCCTTCTCCAGCTGCTTGATCTGCTGGGAGAGCGTGGGCTGGGCGATCCGGAGCTCTTCGGCGGCGCGGGTGAAGTTGGCGTGCTCGGCGACGGCGAGCAGATAGCGGAGATGACGGAGTTCCGGCTGCATACGACCGACTATAGATCGCATCTATAGCAGACATCGACAGCAGGTCTTGGACGCTATAGGTCCAGCTCGTGCATGGTGAGGACATGCCTCATCTCGCCGAGGGAATCGCCCGCTTCCAGCGGGAGGTCTTCCCTGCCAAGGCCGGCCTCTTCGCCCGCCTGGCCACCGCCCACCGGCCCGGGACGCTGTTCATCGGCTGCTCGGACGCCCGCGTCGTACCCGAACTGATCACCCAGACCGACCCCGGTGAACTCTTCGTCATCCGCACCGCCGGGAACCTCGTCCCCGCCCACACCCCGGGCACCGACGGGGTCGCCGCCGGTGTCGAGTACGCCGTCACCGTCCTCGGCGTGCGGGACGTCATCGTCTGCGGGCACTCCGCCTGCGGCGCGATGACCGCGCTCGCCGAGGGCAGCGACCTGACCGGCGCGCCTGCCGTCGCCAACTGGCTCCGGCACGCCGACGCCTCCCTGGCCCGCACCGCCGCGGCCGGGCGGGCGGGTGACGTGGCCGCCCTGGTGCGCGAGAACGTCGCCGCGCAGCTGGCGAACCTCGCCACTCACCCGTCGGTGGCCCGCGCCCTCGCCGAGGGAGAGATCCGGGTGCACGGCTGGGTCTTCGACATCGCCGACGGCACCGTCGAGGAGCTGCCGGGCACCCCCGCCCGGGCCGCCGCCTGACCCCCCACCCGAAGAACCCTTCCCCCACCCCTTCCGAAAGGACGTACCTCTCATGGTGCACGCCCAGTTCGACCCCACCGCCCGTCGTGAGCTCGCCCTCGCCGCCGTCGAGGCCAAGACCGTCAAGGACCTCAGCTGGAAGGAGATCGCCGACGCCACCGGCTTCTCCGTCGCCTTCGTCACCGCCGCCGTCCTCGGCCAGCACGCCCTGCCCGAGCCGGCCGCCCGGGCCGTCGCCGGACTCCTCGGCCTGGACGAGGACGCCGTACGCCTCCTCCAGACGATCCCCACCCGGGGCTCCCTGGACGGCGCCGTCCCGACCGACCCGACCATCTACCGCTTCTACGAGATGCTCCAGGTCTACGGGACCACGCTGAAGGCCCTGGTCCACGAGGAGTTCGGCGACGGCATCATCTCCGCGATCAACTTCCGGCTGGACGTGAAGAAGGTCGCCGACCCCGAGGGCGGCGAGCGCGCGGTGATCACCCTGGACGGCAAGTACCTGCCGACCAAGCCCTTCTGACCGGGCTCCCGCACCCCGGTCCCTCCTTCGTGTCGACGCGCTCCCGGACGGCCTCCCCGGTTCCGCTTCCGGGAGCGCGGCCCGCGGTTCTATGGTGGGCGGCGCAGATCGCGCGGACCGCGCGGTCCCTCGCGGGCACGCGCCCGATCCGGCGGCCAACCCGGCGGCAGGGTCGCCCCCGCACGACACGAACGAGGAGTTCCATGGACATCGCCGGCTCCGCCGCTCTCGTCACCGGTGCCGCCTCCGGGCTCGGCGCCGCCACCTCGGCGGCGCTCGCCGCCCGGGGCGCCACCGTGTACGGACTCGACCTGGACAAGGCCGTGGCCGCCGCCGGGCCGCTGCCCGAGGGCGTCCGGCTGCTCGCCGCCGACGTCACCGACGAGGACCAGGTCCGCGAGGCCCTCGCCGCGATCGACGCCGACGGCGCCGAGCTGCGGCTCGCCGTGAACTGCGCCGGCATCGCCCCCTCCGCCCGCATCCTGGGCCGCAAGGGGCCGCACGACCTCGACCTGTTCCGGGCCGTGCTCAACGTCAATCTGCTCGGCACGTTCAACGTGATGCGGCTCGCCGCCGAGGCCATCGCGCGCCACGAGCCCGACGAGCACGGGCAGCGCGGCCTCGTCGTCAACACCGCCTCCATCGCCGCCTTCGAGGGCCAGGTCGGCCAGATCGCGTACGCCGCCTCCAAGGCGGGCGTCGCGGGCATGACGGTCACCGCGGCCCGTGACCTGGCGCAGTTCGGCATCCGGGTCGTCACCATCGCCCCCGGCATCGTGGACACCCCGATGATGGCCGGGTTCGGGGAGGACGTCAGGGCCGGTCTGGCCGCGAGCGTCACCTTCCCGCAGCGCCTCGCGCGCCCGGAGGAGTACGCCCGTCTCGTGACGATGGTCGCCGAGCACGACTACCTCAACGGCGAGACGATCCGGATGGACGGCGCGCTGCGGATGACCGCCCGCTGAGTCCCGCTCCGGCCGGCAGGCCGGACCCCCTGAGGGGGCCCCTGGTCCTCCGTACCCTCGTGGCAGCACTCGGTGCCGGATTCGCCCGGCACCTAGTGCCGCGCCGAGGTGGTTCGGGTGTTAGGTTCGGGCCATGGGTACAGCGTCGACGAACTCCACGAAGCCGGCGATGCGGGACTCCCTCGTCGCCGCCGCCTTCCAGCTCTTCCTGGAACGGGGCTACGAGCAGACCACGGTCGACGACATCGTCACGCTCGCGGGCGTCGGCCGCCGGTCCTTCTTCCGGTACTTCCCGTCGAAGGAGGACGTGGTCTTCCCCGACCACGAACAGTGCCTCGCCGACATGACGCGCTTCCTCGCCGCGAGCGCCGACTCCGACGACCCGATCGTCCGCGTCTGCGACGCCGCCCGGCTCGTCATGCGGATGTACGCCGAGAACCCCACCTTCTCCGTGCAGCGCTACCGGCTCACCCGCGAGGTGGCCGGGCTGCGCACGTACGAGCTGTCGGTGGTCTGGCGGTACGAGAAGACTCTCGGCGACTATCTGCGCACCCGGTGGGCCGACCGCAGGGACGGCACCCTGCGCGCCAACGTCGTCGCGGCGGCCGTGGTGGCGGCCCACAACCACGCCCTGCGGCACTGGCTGCGCTCGGGAGGGAAGGGCGACCCGCTGGCCGAGGTCGACGGGGCCCTGGAGTTCGTACGCGGCACCTGGGCCACCGGCCAGGCCGCGGACGCACCGGCCGAGGAGACCGAGGACGTCGTCGTGGTGATCACCAAGCGGTCCACCCCCATGTGGCGCGTGGTGCGCGAGGTGGAGTCGAGCCTCGGCGAGGGCTGAGGGGGCTGAGAGAGCCGAGGCGTCCGCTGAGCGGACCGGTGAGTCCGCTCGAATGCCCCAGGGTTCTCGGTATCTCCGATTGAGGGAACTCGGGTCTTTATTTGTTGGCACTCAGTGCCATATCTTGGCTCCATGCACGGTCGAGCCGCCGAGTGCAAGGAGAAGGCATCGTGTTCCACACGGGACTGAGGAGCGGGACCGCCGTCCGCGTCGAGGAGTCGGAGACCGACCCCGAGCTCTACTTCCAGCGCTGCCGTTGGTGCGACACCACGACATTCCAGCGCCTGCTCTGTCCGACCTGCGGGTCGACCGACCTCGCGCCCGAACTCAGCGGGGGCGAGGGCGTGATATCCGTACGGCGCGGGGTCGCCGCCGCCGACGCGGACCTCTGGCCGGTCCATATGACAGAGGGCTTCGTGGTCCGCTGCCGGGTCGACGGACCGGTGCACGCGGTGCGCCCGGGGGTCCGGGTGAAGGTCTCCGGCGTCGCGGGATCCGGGCGCAGGCCGGTCGTCCGGCTCTGCGAGGAGGTACCGCTCGACGGCTGGTACTGAGGCCGGACACGAGGAAGGGGGCGGGTGGCACAGAGTGCCACCCGCCCCCTTCCTGTCGGTGTCGTCGAGGTCAGCGTGCGCCGATCTCGTCCGTGAGCTGCGGCAGCACCTCGAAGAGGTCGCCGACCACGCCGTAGTCGACCAGATCGAAGATCGGGGCCTCGGCGTCCTTGTTGACCGCGACGATGGTCTTCGAGGTCTGCATGCCGGCCCGGTGCTGGATCGCGCCGGAGATGCCCGCCGCCACGTACAGCTGCGGTGAGACCTGCTTGCCGGTCTGGCCGACCTGGTTGGAGTGCGGGTACCAGCCGGCGTCCACGGCGGCGCGGGAGGCGCCGACGGCCGCGCCGAGCGAGTCGGCCAGCTTCTCGACGACCGCGAAGCCCTCGGCCGCGCCGACACCGCGACCGCCGGAGACCACGATCGCGGACTCGGTCAGCTCGGGGCGGCCGGTGGAGACGCGCGGGGTGCGCGAGACGACCTTCGCGGCGTTGCCGGTGAAGGCGACCGTGACGTCCTCGACCGTTCCGGCGGCCGGGGAGGCCTCCGGGGCGGCGGAGTTCGGCTTGACGGTGATGACCGGCACGCCGTGCGAGACCGTCGACCGCACCTGGTACGAGGCGGCGAAGACGGACTGGGTGGCGACCGGACCGTTCTCGCCGGCCTCCAGCTCCACGGCGTCGGTGATCAGACCGGAGCCGAGACGGAGCGCGACGCGGGCCGCGATCTCCTTGCCCTCGCCGGAGGAGGTCACCAGGACGGCGGCGGCCCCCTTCTCCCGGGCGAGCTGGGTGAGCGCGTCGACCTTCGGGACGACCAGCTGCTCGGTGAACTCGGCGCCGTCCGCGACGTACACCGTCGCCGCGCCGTACTCGCCGGCGGCGGCGGCGATCGAGGCGGCGGCCTCGCCGGCGCCGAGGACGACCGCCGAGGGCTCGCCGATACGGCGGGCCAGGGTCAGCAGTTCGAGGGCCGGCTTGCGGACCGCACCGTCGGCGTGGTCCACGAGAACCAGGATCTCAGCCATGATTCGTTGCTCCTGTGTGGGTGTCTGGCTGACGGGCAGGTCAGATGAACTTCTGGGTGGCGAGGAAGGCGGCGAGCTGCTTGCCGCCGTCGCCCTCGTCCGTGACGATCGTGCCCTGCGTACGCGCCGGGCGGGCGGCCACCGCGTCGACCAGGGTCCAGGCCCCGGCGAGGCCCACCTCGTCGGCGTCGATGTCCAGGTCGTCCAGGTCCAGTTCCTGCACCGGCTTCTTCTTGGCGGCCATGATCCCCTTGAAGGAGGGGTAACGGGCCTCGCCGGACTGGTCGGTGACCGAGACGACGGCCGGCAGCGGGGCCTCCAGGTGCTCGGTGGCGGCGTCGCCGTCACGGCGCCCCTTCACGAGACCGTCCTCGACGGACAGCTCCGACAGCAGCGTGACCTGCGGCAGGCCCAGACGCTCGGCGAGCAGCGCGGGCAGCACGCCCATGGTGCCGTCGGTCGAGGCCATGCCGCAGACGACCAGGTCGAAGCCGGTCTTCTCCAGCGCCTTGGCCAGGATCGCGGAGGTGGCGATGACGTCGGAGCCGTGGATGTCCTCGTCGTTGACGTGGACGGCCTTGTCGGCGCCCATCGACAGCGCCTTGCGCAGCGCGTCCTTGGCGTCGTCCGGGCCGACCGTCACGACGGTGACCTCGGCGTCGTCGGACTCCTCGGAGATGCGCAGCGCCTGCTCGACCGCGTACTCGTCCAGCTCCGAGAGCAGACCGTCGACGGCCTCGCGGTCGGTCGTCAGGTCGTCGGCGAATCCGCGGTCGCCGGTCGCGTCGGGGACGTACTTCACACAGACAGCGATCTTCAGGGTCACGGCCTGTCTCCTTTCAACGGGCTGGTCGTTCGGGCTGGTCCTGCGGTCTTGCTGTACGGGCTCGGTGTGCGGTCTCGTCGTACCGTCCCGTCGTGCGGTCCGGCTACGGGAGGTTGCGGGCCATGACGATGCGCTGGACCTGGTTGGTGCCTTCGTAGATCTGGGTGATCTTGGCGTCGCGCATCATGCGCTCGACGGG